>CAZJGU010000004.1:0-78983 GCA_964545455.1 uncultured bacterium
GCGCGCTCGGGGTCGTACCCGAACGGCTGCACGTCGTCGGGCAGCCAGGGGTTGCCCGGCTCCATGAAGGTGCCGGTCGGCGTGCCGCCACCGTAGGCGACGTCCAGCACCAGGCGCTCGTCCACCGCGAGGTTCAGCGCGCGGCGCACGCGGGCGTCGTCGAGGAAGGGGCGGCGGGTGTTGATGGAGGAAACCAGCACCGTGCCGGACGGCTCCTGGACCAGGACGACGTCGTCGTTCGCTTCGACCGTGGGCAGGTCGGCGGTCGCGACGCCGCCGATGACGTGGAACTCGCCGGCCAGCAGGCCTTGCAGCTGCACGGCGCTGTCGGCGACGAAGCGCAGCGTGACGGTGTCGACGGCGGGCGCGCCACCGAAGTAGTCGGGGTTGGCGGCCAGGCGCAGGTGGCTGTCCCGCACCCACTCGTCCAGGGTGAACGGGCCGGTGCCGACCGGCTGGGTGCCGAAGTCGTGGCCGCTGGCGAGCTTCTCGGACGGCAGGATCGCGCCCCAGCCGGAGGCCAGGCTGGCCAGCAGCGCCGGCGCGGGGCGGGTCAACACCAGCCGCACCGTGTCGTCGTCGACGGCGACGATCTCCTCGATCGCGGTGAACTCGTCCGCCTTGGGCGAGACGTCCGCGTCGCGGATCCGGTTCAGGCTGGCGACCACGTCGGTCGCGTCGAAGGCGGTGCCATCGTGGAAGGTGGCGTCGACGAGCTCGAAGGTCCAGACCGTGCCGTCCTCGGAGACGCTCCAGTCGCGGGCCAGCAACGGCTCGAGCAGACCGTCGGGCGCGACCTCCACCAGCGTGTCGTAGATCGACTTGCTGGTCTGGAAGGCGCTCGTGGCCGAGGTCACCTGCGGATCCAGCGTGTCCGGCTGGGCGCCGGTGGCCATCACCAGGTCTTGCGCCCAGGCGACGCCCAGGAGGGCGGTGGCACTGGCGGCGAGGAGGGTCGTGCGAAGCGTACGGTTCATTCGGTGTCTCCCATGCGGGGGTCGCACCGCCGGATGGCGGTGGCGCGTCCGTCCTCGATGTCGATCACGACGGCACCCAACGTGGCGGGCCCATCCGCGAAGGCGCCTGCCTCGCGGCTGCGGATGCGTGCGCGCATCGATGCGATGAACGGGTCGGGGGCGTAGCCCTGCATGCCGCCGTCGGGACCGGTCATGCCGACGTCGCTGACGTAGGCGGTCCCTCCGGGCAGGATGCGGGCGTCCAGGGTGGCGACGTGCGTGTGCGTGCCGACGATGGCGGCGACCCGTCCGGCGTACGACCACGCGAAGACTTGCTTCTCGCTGACGGACTCGCCGTGGAAGTCGACGAGGACGGCGTCCACGTCGCCGTTCCAGCCGGTCAGCCGGTGGCCAAGCGCGTCGTACGGGTGGTCCGCCATGGGCAGCGCGGTACGGCTGACGAGGTTGACGACGCCCAGGCGCACACCCGCGACGTCGACGACCGTCGCGCCCTCGCCGGGGGCGTGCGAGCCGTAGTTCAGCGGGCGGACCACGCGTGGATCGGTGTGCACGTCATCGGCGTGCGGCCCGTCCCACGAGTGGTTGCCGCCGGTCACGGCGTCCACGCCGACGGCCCAGAGCCGCTCCAGCGCGTCTGGCGTGAGGCCGCACCCGGCGAGGGGCGAAGGGCCGGTCAACGCGACGTTCTCGGCGTTGACGATCACCGCGTCGATCGCCTCGTCGTCGCGGATTCGGGGGAGAAGGCGTTCGAGCAGGGGCAGGCCGCCGTGGGGTCCCCGGTCCCCCACGAGGTCACCGACGAACAGGATGCGGATCGGATCGGGCGCCACGAAGACGACGCTAGCGGGGCTTGGTCAGGGCGTCGTCACCGTTCGTTCAGGCGACTGTCACGCCGTCGGCGCTGCCGCGACGAGTCCCCGCCGGAGCGAGCCCTGGACCTCGTGGCGCGTCGTTGACCGGGTGTCCCGGCTGCGGCTACCCTGCCTAGCGACGCCGGCAGCGGCCACGAGGGCCGTCGCGCGCGCGACGGGCCGTGGCCTCGCATCGTCGCAGGCCGGGACGCCCGATGCATCAAGGGAGGACGATCGATGGCGAAGGCTCGCATCTTCTACGGCAGCTCGACCGGGGACACGCAGCGGATCGCGGAACGGATCGCGGAGGAGCTCGGCGATCTGATCGAATCGGTGACGGACATCGCGAAGGCCCGTCCCGACGACCTGGCCGCGGCGCAGGCGCTGATCCTCGGCGTCTCGACCTGGGAGGACGGTCAGCTGCAGGAGGACTGGGACGACTTCTTCCCGGAGCTGGATGGGATGGACCTCAGTGGCACGACCGTGGCCCTGTTCGGCCTGGGCGACGCGTACGGCTTCTCCGGGGAGTTCGTCAACGCGCTGGGCACGCTGTACGACAAGGTGCGTGAGCGGGGCGCGACGGTGGTGGGGTCCTGGCCGACCGATGGCTACGACTTTGGCGACTCCACCGCGGTCGTGGACGGTCGGTTCGTGGGGCTCGTCATCGACGAGGTGAACGAGGCGGACCTGAGCGACGACCGCGTGGCCCGGTGGGCCGACACGATCCGGTCGGCGCTGGCCGAGGCCTGAGGCGGGCGAGGCGCGTAAGGCGAGGTGCGCCGGGCGAGGTGGTCGTAGGCGATTACGACGGTGCGGTTCGGGGGCATGACGGCTACGAGGCTCGCGAAACGATTACAGATGTGGTGTCGGCCCAAGAAACGATTACGATGCGACTCCTCCCGCGGCGGCGTTCGCTCGCGCCGCCGAGTCGTTAGGCGTCGAGGTTCTCCGTCTCGGTCACGCTGTCGCGGGCCGATCGGATCGCGCTTTCCATGGCAGTGACTTCTTCGTCCGAGAGTTCTCCGAACTGAGCGCGCTTGCGCTCCGAGAGGCGTCCGCCGTTCTGCAGCACCAGGCGCACGAACAGCGACAAGCGGCGGTCGGGCATGTCCACGACGTCGCGTGCCGACTCCGTGGCCCGGTCGAAGATCGTCAGGAAGGTCAGCTCGTCGCTGAGGTCGCGCTCGACGGCATCCGCCAAGCGATCGAACAGGAATTCGCTCATCTCGGTCGCGTCGAAGTAACGATAGAGGTCGATCGTGTCCCCCGCGACCGTGACGGTCGCGTCGCTACCCCAGGACCAGGGCACCCGTTCGGTGATGGGGCCCGACACCCCCGAGAGCACCTCGTCGTAGCCCCGCCGATCGCGCAGGATCGCTGCGGACACGGGCAGGATCACGTCCTTCGGACCGAACTCGTGGCGCGCCAGGACGTTGTGGATCAGGAACCTGTGGATCCGACCGTTTCCATCCTCGAACGGATGGACCAACACGAACGCGAACGACGTGGCGGCCGCTGCCACGATGGGGTGGACGGCGTCCTCCAGGCAGCGCCGATAGAGCTCGAACCAACCCTCCATCAGTGCGGGCACGTCACCGGGGCGGGGGCACACGTAGTGCACCTCCTCGCGGTACCCGGAGACCGTCGAACCGATGAACGTCTGGACCTCGCGCCAGCCGTCGGCGGCGTAACGGGGGTCGACGATCCGACCCTGGAGCGAGGTCAGGGCCTCAGGGTCGGATGCGTCGAACGCGAACGCGTGCCGAAGTGCCTGCACGAAGCGCTCGGCACGGGTGGGCGACGGCACCTCCATCTCGATCGCGAAGGAGGAACGCGTTTCCTTGGTGTACAGGTACGAGACGGCACGCACGAGATCCGCCGGGTCGTAGGCCTCGACGATCTTCCGAGCCAGGCGGTCCAGTCCGCGGGCCATCGCCTCCTCCAGCGCGGGGGTTCGCCGCACGATCGGGCACAGCGCCGGTCCTCCCAGCAGGTTGTCGATCACGCGGTGCCGGCGACTGTCGCGGCGCCTTCCTACGATGTGACGCTTCGGATCGAGAACGGGCGCGTAGTTGCCCATCGTGGCGTCGGGCACGTCGAGACGTCGGCCCGCGAACCGTTCGTAGAGGAACCAGGCCTTGCGGAAGTACTTCCCGGTGGGCTCGGCGTCGTGCCAGGCGAGCATCTCGGCGGGCGAGATGCGTTTCAGCGCAGCGACGAGCACGCCTAGGTCGATCGGTTCGTGTCGCAAGGCGAACTTGACGTGCGCGGCCGGGTCGTCGCCGGGGGCGTACGTGGACGGATAGAACTCGTGGGTGAGGGGGCCGACGACCTCGGTCCGCCGAGCGCCCTTGTCGTGCAGGTAGCTGACGGTGCGTGGCGGAGGGACGTCCAGGTCGAGTTCCTCGACGAGCCACGCAAGGCCGACGGGTCGAGTGGCGCGCGCGGAACTCATGAAACGATTATGGACCTCGAAAAACGATTATGGAAGTCGCAAGGCTGCGAATAGCGATTATGGGACCGCGTGAGGGGCGCCGCCCATCACCGCCTCCGCCAGGTCGCGCACGGCCGTCCCCAACGCGAGGCTCTCGCGCCAGCTCGCCGGGATCGCGGGCTCCCCGTACGCCGCTCCCGCGATCTGCCCGTACACCGCGCCCGTGGTGTCCGCGTCGTTCCCGAGGTTCACGACCTTCAGTGCGCCGGTCCGGAAGTCGTCGGTCCGGTGGAACGCCCATAGCGCCGCTTCCAGCGTGCGGGTGACGTGGCCGGTCCCGACGATCTCGGGCGGCTCCTTCTCCTTGAACGATCCACTCGCGACCTCTTCGATCGTGGCGGTCAGCGGCTCGTCGTCCCAAAGCCCCGGGACGACGGCGTACCGGGGCGAGAGCAACTCTTTCTTGGGTACCCCGCGCATCGCGCCGACCAGCAGGCTGGCGAAGTACCGGCAGGCGTCGATCGCCTCGCGCGCGCCGTGGGTGGTGCGCGACGACTCGCCGGCCAGCCGGACCGCTTCGGCCGGGTCGTGGGCGTAGGCGATGGCGATCGGGGCGAGGCGCATGAGGCTGCCGTTGCCGGCGGTGTTCGGGTCAGTGGAGCCGGCGCAGGGCTCGCCGCTGCGTTCGAAGCGGGCGAGGGCGGCGCGGGTGGCGTTGCCGATGTCGAAGCATCTGCCGGTGGAGGACCAGTGCCCCTCGCGCCACCAGCGGACGTAGCGTTCCATCTGATCGCGCGGGTCGAAGCCGCCGCTCTCGACCAGGCTCTCCGCCAGGCACAGGGCCATGGAGGTGTCGTCCGTCCACTGCCCCGGCTCCAGTCCGAACGGTCCGCCGCCGACCATGTCGTCGACCTCGTCGAACGTGCCGGGCGCCTGGAACTCGAGCGTCGTGCCCAACGCGTCGCCGACGGCCAGGCCGATCAGGGCGCCGCGGGCGCCGTCCGGGTCGACCGGTCCCAGGGGCACGGTCAGTACCCCGTCGCTCGCGCCAGCCCGGCGTGCCGGAGCGCCCGGGCGTAGGTCGATGCCGCCGTGGGGTCCATCAGCACGACGTCGATGCGGTGCAACGGCCCTTCGGCCTGGACTTCGCGCGTCAGCACGTCGATCGCGCGATCCGTCGCGAGGTCCATAGGGTAGCCGTTGCTCCCCGTCCCCAGCGCCGGCACGGTCACGTGCTCGATCCGCATCTGGCGCGCCATCGCGAACGCCGCGGCGTAGGCCTTCTCCAGCAGGTCCAGGTCGTGCGGGCTCCCCTCGTACGCCGGCACGGCCACGTGGACGACGTAGTCGACGGGCAGGCGGTGGCCCTTGGTGACGACGGCCTGCCCCAGGCCGATCCTGCCGATCGCGCGGCACTCGCGCGTCAGCTCACGCCCGCCGACGCGGTGGACCGCGCCGTCCACGGACCGGCCGACGCCGTGCAGGTGCGTGTTGGTCGGGTTGATCAGCGCCTGCGCCGGGACCTCGGTGATGTCGCCCTGGAGCAAGCGGAGGGTGGCGGTGGTGCCGTCCGGGCGGGGGAGGTCGAAGGTCTCGAGGACCCGTGCGTCCTGGGTCGGATCGGCGAAGAGGCTTCCGCCGCCCCAGGACGGGTCGCGTTCCGCCTTGCGCTGCCGCAGCGTCTGGTACTTGTGCCGCCCGAACACGCTGTCCGACATGTCGTCCGCTTCGAAGCGGCGGTGGGCGAACTCGCGGCTGGCGTGCATGCGCTTGCGGGTGAGGATCTCGTCGCGGGCCCGGAGCGCGTCGCGCGCCTGCTCCATCCGACCGCGCTGGCGGGCCAGGCGGGCATCGTCCGGTGCGCCGTCCAGGGCCTCCTCCAGGTCGCGCAGGCGTGCTTCCACCCGGGCCGTGTCGCGTCGGTCCAGGGCCTCCATCGCCTCGTCGTACAGCCGGGCGGCCGTGGCGAGGACGTGCACGACGACGACGTCCGCGTCCTCCTCCCGGGCGGCGTAGGCGTCCGCGTCGATGGCGTCGGCGACGATCGGCACGGAGGCCTGCACCGTCTCCCCACCGGCGTCGGTCCAGGTCAGCGTGACGCTGCCGAGGGTCGCGTCGGGCGTGGCGTCGCCTTGCCGCAGCGTCAGTTCCAGCGGGACCTCCAGCGGCATGCCCAGCAGCAGGTCGGGCAGGACCAGGGCCCCGGCCTCCTCGCGGTAGGTGCCGATGGCCTCGATCCGGGTCGCGCGGTCGCCGGCGACCTGCAGGCGGGCATGGACGTCGCGTCCGACGGTGGCGTCGGCGGCGATCAGCTCGGCCGCGATCAGGCCTTCGAGGTCGGCGGGGGTCTCGGCGTAGGCGAAGCGTCCGCCGCCGGCCTCGGCGATGGTGGCCAGCAGGTCCTCCTGGAACCCGCGACCCAGGCCGACGGTGCTGGTGGCGATGCCGGCCTGCTTAAGCTTCGCGACGTCCCGGGCGATCTCGTGAGGATCGGTGACGCCGACGTTCGCCCGCCCGTCGGTCAGCAGCAGGACGCGGGCCGACCGATCGTCGTCCAGAAGGTCGACCAGCTGCTGCGTCCCCTCGACCCAGCCGGCGTGGAGGGCGGTGCCTCCGCGGGCGTACAGGCCTTCGACGGCGCGGTGGAGCGGCGCGCGGTCGGTCACGCCGCTGGCGGGGAAGACCACCTCGACGTGGCTGTCGAAGGTGACCAGCGCGATCCGGTCGCCGTCCTCCATCAGGTCGATGGCGTCGTGGGCGGCGGCCTTGGCGGCGGCCAGTGGTTCGCCCTGCATCGATCCGGAGCGGTCCAGGACCAGGGCCAGATCGATCGCGGTACGGCGACGGTCGGCGACGGGCGCGTCCGCCTGGACCCGCAGGAGCGCGGGGACGCGTCCGCCGGCGGCGGGGATGGCGCCCTTGAGGAAGCGGAGCTCGGTGGTGACGGTCGGGGCCGTCCCGTGGGTGCGTTCGGTCGGTTCGGCGGTGATGCTCATGAGCCCCTCCTTTGGGCGTAGAGGACGATCTCCCGGATCACGCGGTCCAGCAGGCGTTGGCGGGCGGATGGGGCGTCGGGCAGGCGGACGTCGCTGCGGACGTGCAGCTCGACCCCGTCGACGAGGGGGACGCGGTCCCAGTGGGTGGGGGCGTCCGGCGGGGTGCTGGCGGAGGGCGGTCGCGCGGAGAGGGACGAGGCCCGTGGGCGCGGGGCGAACGGGGCGCGGTGGGGATCCGGGGGGCGGCTCCCGCTGCGGGCCCGGATCTCGGACAGCGCGGCGGCGGCGCGGGCGCGGCGATCGTCGGCGCTGGGGGACGATCCGGAGGGAGGCGTCGCCGTGGCGAGGGCTTCGCTTCCCGCCGTCCCCTCGGCGATGGCCCGCAGAGTGTCGCGGTCCAGGCGGGTCAGCGCGCCGCCGATGGCGCCGGCCGAGACGCCGTCGGCCAGCAGGCGACGCAGGGCGAGGAGCTGCAGCAGGTGGTCGACGAAGTAGACGGCGTTCTTGCCGTCGCGCGAGGCGCTGTCCAGGACCCCTTCGGAGGCGTAGTGCCGGATCAAGCGGGCGTTGACCGTCCCGGTGACGCGTGAGTCCACCGGCTCGTCGGGAACGTAGTCGGGGAGGAGGGCGTTGGCGGCGTCGGTCAGCTGGTCCAGCGTCATCGAGGGGCGCGTGGCGAGCAGCTCGTCGAGGGTGGACATGGCCCCAGTCTAGGGCTGCCAAGAGATGTTGTCAATACCAACGATACGTTGTAGAGTTGGGTTCGGCGCGCCCCGACGACCCCTGGCGACCCGTCGCGGCGCGCTCCTTCCGCCCCCGAGGAGGCACCATGCCCAGGTTCTCCGTCGCGACGTCCGACAGTCACCCCGTCCGGGTCGACGAGGTCCCGCTGCACGACCTACCCGGCACCCTCGGCCTGACGATCGCGCCGGGCAAGCACGGGCCACGCCCGTTGGCGGGCGGCACCTGGGCGCGCGACCTGGAACAGGACCTTGCCCGCCTGCGCGGGGTGTACCGCACCGAGGTCCTCGTTTCCCTGATGCGGCCGTACGAGTACGAGCAGCTGCGGATCGCCGACCTGGACGCCCGCGCCGCGGCGCACGGCATCCGCGTCCGTCGCTTCCCGATCACCGACCTGCGCACGCCGGAGCCTGCCGACGCGCCCGCCTTCGACGTGATGATCGACGAGGTCCGCGCGGAGCTGGCCGACGGGCGGACCGTCACCATCCACTGCCGCGGCGGGCGGGGCCGGTCGGGTCTGGTGGCGGCGTGCGTGCTGGTGAACGGCGGGATGGCGGCGGACGCGGCGATCGCGCACGTGCGGGCGCACCGGGAGGGGGCGGTCGAGACGGAGGGGCAGGAGGCGTACGTTCGTTCGTACGGGGTGCGGATCGCAGGGTCCGGGTGAGGGCGGTCGGGCGGCCACGACGCCATCGTTCTCGGTCGGTGCGACGGAAAGCGCCGCGCGAGCCAGCCCCGTTCGTCGACGTCGCGCACCAGCGACGATGCGTCGAGATGTCGAGAGCGAACGACGGACGGGCTGCACCGCCCACCACCTGCGCGCCCATGGAGCAAGCGAAGGATCCTCTGCACGTATGCGTAGTTGTACGTGAGGAGGTTCGCTTCATGGCAAGGTTGCCGACCATCGTTCCGGTGTCCGATCTTCCCTAGGACGCCGCCGGCGTGCTCCGCCGCCTCGCGGCTTCGGACGAGCCGATCGTCGTCACGCAACGCGGACGGGCCGCGGCCGTCCTCGTGAGCGCGGAGGCCTACGAGCGGACGCGCCGCGCGCTGGAACGGCTGCGCGCCTTGGCGCGCGGCGACGCCGACATCGCCCACGGGGAAGGGCGCGACGCGGACGACGTGATGGCCGAAGCGCGGGCGCTGCTCGGCACGCCCTAGGCCCATGAGGGCCGCTTCACGCGGCAGGCGGAGGGGCAGTACCTCGAGGCGCTTCGCTACCTGCTCGACCGCGACCCGGCTGGCGCGGTCACCGTCTGGATCGCCGCCGTCTGGCACGCGAGGCGAGTTCCGAGGGAGCCTTAGCCTGCCGGGGGCGAGGGGTGAACTCGCTGGACACGTTCCGGGGGTTCTCCGGACGCGATCGTGGGGTACTGCGACGTCGCGCGGATGGAACTCGGTCCGCATCCGATCGCTCGGTACCAGTCTGGTATCATACAGGCATGGCCATGACCCTCCGCACCGACGCCGAGCTCGAACGTGCCCTCGAGGAACTCGCCCGCGCCGAAGGCCTGTCCAAGCAGGAGGTCGTTCGGCGCGCCGTGCTCGAAAGGTACGAGCGGGCCGGGCATCGCGCCCGCGTGGGCGCATCCGCGACCGAGCAGATGCAGCGCTGGTCCGACGTCCTCGATCGGCTCGGACGGGCGTGAGCCAGGGAGGGGTCGAGTACCTCGACGTCGAGGATCTGCTGTCGTTCGTCGACGCCCTCGGCCTCGGACCCGCGAGGGACGTCGGGCTTCTCGAATCGGCGTGCGCGCGCCCGCGCACGACCGCCTTCGGCATCGACGCCTACGCCTCGCTCGAAGCGAAGGCGACGACGCTGCTCGACTCGCTGGCCAGATTCCATGCGCTGGCCGAAGGGAACGAGCGCCTCGCGTGGCTCGCGACCGTCGTGTTCCTCGACCTGAACGGGAAGGACGTCGTGCTGTCCGACGACGAGGCGTTCGCCTTGGTCATGGACGTCGCAGCGGGGGCGGTGGAGTTGACCGAGATCGTCGAGCGTCTGGCGACGTCGGCCAAGGCTTCGCGCTGACGCAGCTTCTCCGACCGCTGGCCGGGTGAACCTGCTCGCCCGATTCCCTCCGGGGCGGCGTTCGCTCGGACTTCCGATGCGTCGGATGGTCTCCAACGCCCTAGGCGTACGCCCATCCGCCGCGGCCATCGGACAGAGTGGCGGCTATGCTGGACACACTGTCCACGAAGGGGGGTTGCCATGCCCAGCGCGAAGAGCAAGGAGCCAAGGAAGAAGCGCACGGGCGTGCGCACCCCCGACGCGGCCGCGTCTCGCGTCGTTCGCTTCGTCTCGTCCCGGAAGACGCTTGCGAAGCCGTACCGCCTGGTTCGCTACGACTCGCTCGCGAAGCTCGGGAGAAGCACCGGCCTTTCGGAGGACGACCTCGCGGGCTTCCTCGGCGTCAGCACCAAGACGCTTGCGCGCCGCGCGAAACAGGGTCGTCTCGACGAAGTCGAGAGCCTCAAGACCGAGATGCTGGCCTACGTCCTGAACGAGGCGGCGCGGGTCTTCGGCGACGACGCGACGGCGCGACGCTGGCTGACCACCCCGGTCGCATCCCTGGACGGACTCCGCCCGCTGGACCACCTGGACAGCATCGAAGGGTACGAGCGCGTGCGCGAGACCCTCGCCAAGATCGAGTACGGGATGTACTGATCCGGATGGATCGCGTGCGGATCTTCCGCATCTACGACCACCGCAGACCCTGGGCGCAGGCGACGGAGTTCGACCCCTTCGGTGGTGAAGGTGCCCGCCACGCCTCCGCCCGCTGGCACCACCGCGGCACCCGCGTCGCCTACGCGGCGGCCAACCCGAGCCTCGCGCTGCTGGAGGTCCTCGTCCACATGACGCCCGCGGACTTCGGGGAGAGGACCCTCGCGGTGGCCGACGTGCCCGGCGACGCCGTCGAGGATCTCTCGCCCGCGGGCCTGGTCCAGCTCCTGAGGGATGCGGACGACGCGGGTCGCGAGGCCGGGACGCGGACCTACGGCACGGCGTGGGCGCATGAGGGCAGGAGTCTCGCCCTGCGCGTGCCCTCGCTGGTGATGCCGCACGATCGGAACGTCCTGATCAACCCCGCGCATCCCCGCTTTGCGGAGGTGACCGTCGTCGCGCGCGAGCGCGTCACGCTGGATCCGTGGGTGCAGCTGTCCGCGGTGGAGGCGGCTGCCCGATCGAGGTGATGCTCGCCTCTCGGCTCGCGTCCCGGTCGCGCCGGTCCTGCGAGGTAAAATCCGCACCTTAAGGTAGAAAGCACCATGCTCGTGAGGAGCGCATGGCCCTGAACCTGAAGTCCCGGACCGTTCACGACCTCGCGCGTGAGCTCGCCGATCTGACCGACGACACCATGACCGGCGCGGTCGAGGTTGCGTTGCGCGAGGCCATCGATCGCCGTCGCCCCGCCGTCGACACGAAGCGCGAACTCCTCGGGCGCATCGCAGCGCACTGCGCCGCGTTGCCCGTTCTCGACCGTCGATCCCCTGAGGAGATCCTCGGGTACGACGCGGACGGCCTTCCCGGCTGATGGTCGTCGACACGTCGGCGTTGGTCGCGGCCCTGTCGGGGGAGGAACACGCCGACCGCGTGCTGGATGCGATCTCCACGACGGCCGACGTCTCCCTCTCGATGGGCACGCTTCTGGAGGCGCGCATGGTGCTGATGGCGCGCTACGGCGAGGAGGGGGTGCGCGACCTGGATCTCTTCCTCCACGCGGCGGGCGTCCGGATCGAGCCCGTCTCGCGCGATCAGATCGACGTCGCGACCGAGGGATTCCGACGCTACGGGAAGGGCCGCCACGTCGCCGGGCTGAACCATGGGGACCTGTTCGCCTATGGTCTCGCGTCGCTGCGAGCCGAACCCCTTCTGTTCGTCGGGGACGACTTCGCCATGACCGACGTCACGTCGGTGCTGGACGGAGGATGAAGGCTCGGACGCATCGCGGGTCCCTGCGGCTGGCCGCTGACCCGCCACGACCGACGTCGGACGGCTCGCCGCTCGCGTCCTAGGTTCCGACCAGCTCCCGCCGCCGCTCCCTGACGCTGCTGCGCTCCATCTCTCGTCCCACGCCGATCCTCTCGGCGTAGCCCTCGACGTAGCGCTCCTGCTCGCGCGTTTCGATCGCGCCCGGGCGGGCGCTGCGGACGCGCGCGACCGCGCGCGTCGGCCTCTCGCCCAAACGGACCAGTACGCAAGCGGCGACCAGGCCGCTGCGACCCAAGCCCCCGCGGCAGAACACGGTGACGGTGCGGCCATCGTGCAGGTCGTCGCGCACGCGGGCGACCAGCCGGTCGAAGGCGTCGGCCTGGTCCGTAGCGGGAACCGACCGGTCGGCGATCTCGAAGCGGCGGACGGTCAGGCCGGTCCGCTCCGCGCGGTCGATCAGGCGTGGGACGCCCAGCATCGCGTACTCGTAGGGGCGCAGCAGCGCGACCAACACGTCGCTGCCGTACCGACTCCGCAGGACGCTCAGGTCGTCGTCCATGTCGCGCAGCCAGCGGACGCGGTCGGTCTCGCTGGGCGCGTTCTTGCCCGGCGCGAAGGTCAGGCCCAGGCGGCCGGGCAGGCCCGGCGTGGGAACGACGTCGACACGGATCGGGTGGGTGTCGGACGTCGCGTGGATCATGCGCGCGCCTTGTCGGTCGTGCGTCGTAGGTGGTCGCTGTGGTCGTGCGGTCGTGCCATCGCGGTCCCCCTTCGCCCTGGTTCGCATCCTACGCGAAACCATGCCTGTACGTCGAACCGTAGCGGGATCCGGCTCACGGACTACGCACGTTCAGGGGTACGGCCGAGGGTCCGTGGGGGCGCGTGGCCGTGGCGACGCTCGGAGTCACGCATGGATCGGATGCGGTGCCCCCGCACGCCGTGGCATCGCAGGGGTCCGATGCTGGACTACGTCGGGATCCACGTGAGCGCCTGGGCGCGGCGAACCGGTGCGCCGCTGCCGTACGACGATCGCGACCCGAACGCGACGGGACCCGGGCCACGATGCCGTCGTCCGCGAGGATCCGGATCGGATCGAGGTCGAGGTGGTAGCGCGGGGGTGAGGCGGCCTGCGGCCGCGGACGCGTGGGAGCGCCCGCGGCCGCACCGGCTGCGTCGGGCTCAGTCCCGCTGCCGGAGGACGGGAACCGTCAGTTTGCGGTCCACGACGTAGTAGGTGCCCGCCGCCACGTAGTAGCGGCCGTCCATCCCGACGTCGTCCAGGTACGCCTGGGTCAGGAACGCGTCGCGCGTGAAGGTCAGCGACCGAACCCGGACGTCGGCGTCGCGGGCGAAGCGCACGCTGAAGCCCCACTCGTACGCCGACTCTTCGGTGACGATGCCGGTGAAGAACTCGCCGACGCCGATCGCGCCACCCTGCAGCACGATGCCGGTGCGGGCGTCGCCGATCCGGGGCGCGTCCGCGGCGCGGAGCGCCTGGGTCTGCTCGCCGTCGTCGTCGCCCGCGCAGGGGAAGATCCGGCACAGCGCACCGATGACCACGTCGATCACCGTGCCGATCCCGTCGGTGTTGACGTTGATCGTGCCCTTCACCTCGGTCGAGCCGCCGGGCAGGTCGACCTCGGCGTCGACCTCGATCTCGGCCTCGATAAAGGGAGAAGGGTCGCCGCTCGGAACCTGAGCGGCCGCGAGGCCCAGCCAGGCCGCCACGAGGATCGCCAGGAGCACCCGCCGCAGCGGGCGGTCGGTCGTGAGGGCGGGAAGGGCGGACGAAACGGGGGTGGGCATGACGTTCCTCCTCGGGTTCGGGTGACGGTCGCTCACCGGTCGGTGCCGGTGCCGTCGGGCGTAGCGTCGGATTCGGAGGCGGGGTGCTCCCGCGTCGGGGCCGCCGTCGGGCCGGCGATGCGGACGCCGGCGAGCTCCGCGACGGCGGCGTCCAGGACCCGCAGGTCGAGGGCGTTGCCGTCGAACGTGGCGCCGACGAGGTGAGCGGACGACCCCTCGCTCAGCGTCAGCGCGACGCCCGGGTGGAACGCGAGGCGGACCGCGTCGAAGGTGGCCTGGGCCCGGCCGCGCACGAAGACGGCGGCGACCCCGCCGTCGACGCTGCCGCCGTCCTCGACGGCGACCGACGCGAGGACGGCGCGGGCGTCGTCCCGCAGCTGCAGCGCGGCGCCCTCGTGCGAGCGGATTTCGCCGCCGTGCATCTCCATTTCCGCCTCGCCGGCGATCAGGACGCCGGCCCCGTTGTTGACCAGCACGACCCCGTCGAGACGGAGGAGCGCCCGGTCGCGCACCTCGATCGCGTGGCCGCCGTGGCGACCGAAGCCGCCACCTGCGACCGTCACGTCGGCGGTTCCGGTGGCCACCAGTCCGCTGCCCAAGCCGTAGGGACGCTCGGGCGTGGCGTCCCCGCCGGCCACGGCGAAGGCGGCATCGATCTCGTCGAGGATCACGGACGCGTCGCGCACCCGGATCAGGTCGCCGGGCGCGTCCGCGGCGTAGGCCAGGCCGACGCGCGCGATGTGCACACGGGCGCCGGGCTCGATGGCGAGGCCCACCGGAGCGCCGGCCAGGTTCAGGCGCACGGTGCCGGGCTGCTCGGCCCGCAGCTCGATCGCGCCGCGCAGGACGAGTGTCTCGGCGACGTCGTAGACGCCGGGTTCGACCGTCACCACGCCTCCGTCGGCCACGGCACGGACCAGGGCGGCGGCGTCGGCCACCCGCACGCTCTCCTGGCTGGGCTGCCCGAGCGCGAAGGCCGCCAGCGCCAGCGACGCAGCCACGAGCAGCTGCCTCGCGGGCACGGGGGCGCGGTCGATCCGGCTTCGCATCAGCGCCCGTCCAGGACCTGCTGGCCCACCTCGGCGAAGACGTTGTCGGCGCCCTGCACCGCCGCGGTCGACGAGAGGTGCACGCCGATCGGGGTACGCGCGATGGTGTTGCCCTGCAGGTCGGCGCGGCTCGCGTCGGACGCCACGACGCCGGCACGGACGTTGTCCACGATCTCGTTGCCGGCCAGGGTGGCGGTCGCCTCGCCGCTGACGAACACGCCGACCTGGTTGCCGACGATCTGCGTGGTGCGCAGGTCCAGCGCGGCGCCGCCGTCGACCCACACGCCGTCCGACGCGTTGTCGGCGATCCGGCTGTTCACCACCGACGCCGCGCCCTGCGCGCCCACGACCAGGCCGTACCCGGCGCTTCCCGAGATCTCCGACGTCGACAGGCCCAGCGTCGCACCGCCGGCGGTCAGGAGCGCCCCTTCGTTGGCCACGAACACGCCGTCCTGGATCACCGCCGTGGCGGCGCCCAGCAGGCTGGTGTGGGCCCAGTCGCCGTTGCCCTCGACCCGGACGCGCGTCAGCGTCAGCGAACTGTTCTCGTCGGCGGAGATCGCGCCGCCGGGGTTGCCGGCCAGGGTGGCGTCCTCGATCGCCAGGCGCGCGTTCCCCAGCGTCTGCAGCGCGCGCCAGGTCTGGCCGACCGCCTCGTTGCGGCCGCCGCTTCCCTGCACGGTCACGCCCCGCAGGGCGACCTGGGCCGCGCCGGTGGCCAGCAGGGCGGAGGAGGGCATGTCCCGCATCACGCCGCCGTCGAACGTGACGCGGGCGGTTCCGCCGATGGCGATGCCGGGCCAGAAGGCGTCGCGTTCGAGGTCGACCACGCCGTTGTCGAAGAACTCCACGTCTTGGAACGTGGCGACCACGTCCGGAGCGTCCAGGATCACGCCGGGCAGGTAGTGACCGCTGACGCTGCCGCCGCGCACTTCGATGGTGACGCCGCCTCCGACCGCGACGAGGCCCTGGTAGTTGGCGGTCAGGACCGAGTCGACGAGCTGCACGCGGGCGCCGGACCGTGCCTCGATCGCGGCCAGCTGGTTGCGGGCGACGCGGAGGTCGTGCCCGACCAGGCTGGCACCGTCGATCAGGGCGATTCCGCTACCGTGACCGTCCTCGCGTCCCGGCAGGGGGGACGCGCTCGGCTCCTGCACGCGGGCGAAGCCGACGTCCGCTTCGCGCAACGTCAGGCGGGCGCCGGACACGACGATCAGGTCCGCGCCCGCCTCGCCGTCGTAGACGAGGCGCATGCCCGAGATCGAGACGTCCACGTCGCCCTCGATCCGGACGGCGATCGGCGCCCCCTGGACCTGGACGAGGACGCTGTCGCGGTTCACGCCCTCGAGTTCCAGGTCGCTCCGCACGACGACCGGTTCGCTCAGGACGTATTCGCCCGGCATGACCGCGTAGTCGCCGCCGTTCGCGAACGCTGCACGGAGCTCCTCGACCGAATCGACGATCGCCGGCTGCGCGGCGGCCACGGACAGGGCCAGACCGGCCGTCACCGTGGCGACCGCGCGGGCCGCCGTGGCGAACGGCCTCACGGGGCCACCGGCCCGTAGGTGTCGTCGAAGGCGACGGCGACGGCGAAGACGTCCTCGAGCGGCATGCGCGGCAGCCACGTCTCGGAGTTGTCCGCCACGGCGCTCCCCTGGAGGTTCCAACCGAAGAAGCCGCGCACCGTGTTGGCCCACGAGTCGACCACCTCGACCTCCTCCTCGGCGGCGTTGCGGTCGATCAGCGTGCGCGCGCCGTAGAGGGCGCCCCAGCCGGGCGAGATGGCGTACTCCAGGTCGTAGCGCACGTTGCCGAAGGCGTCGTAGACCTCCAGCGCCCAGTCGGCGAGGTTCTCCAGGTCGATGATCGTGTCGAACTCCTGGTAGTCGCCCTGGGCGTTGGCGACGAAGACGTTGTCCAGCAGGACCAGGTCGCTGGCGCGCCGGGCGTTGTCGATCCCGAAGGCGTCGTTGAAGGCGAGGACGCTGTTGGTGACCTCCAGCGCGATGCGGCCCTCGAGCAGCAGGGCCGAGCCGCCGAAGCTGCCGAACGGCGTGTGCTTCTGCGTGAACAGCGCCGCGTTGCGGGTGAAGCGGTAGCTCGGGAAGTCCTCGGGATCGTCGGCCGCGATGGCGGTCGCGAGGTGGAAGCCGGCGCCGGTGTTGTTGACGGCCACCGAATCCTCGATCGTGACGTCCGCCGCCGCGCCGGGGAAGAACGCGAAGGCGCCCTGCGTCGGAGCGGTGTTGGCGACGATCACGTGACGGACGGCGACGGTGCTGTCCACGCCCGTGCGGATCAGCAGGCCGCCCGACTCGGGCGTGGGGGTGTGCTGCGGGGTGCCCTGGCGGATGATGCGGCTGCCCCGGTCGTCGGCGTAGTAGTTGCGCGGGCCGTGGTCGATGACGACGCCGTCGACGACGACGGTGTGCTCGGTCGGTTCGCCGCGGGCCTGCATCAGGCGGGTCGCGAAGTCGCTGGTGTCGATCGTCAGGCGCGGGTCGGTGGTGAAGTTGTCGGCGTTGTGCACGCCGGTGAGCACCGTGACGTGCGCGCCCCACGGGTCGCGCGTCGCGAAGTCGGGCGCGAAGCCGCCGTAGACCTCGACGGGAACCGTGATGCGGTCGGCACCGGAGTCGGCGCGACCGGTGAACGTGCCGCCCGTGATGCACACCACGTCGCCGGGCTCCAGGTCGGCGGCGATGTTGCCCAGGTCGCGCGCCGGCCGTTCGAGCGTCGCGACGCGGCCGCTGCCCGCTTCGGAAACGTACTTGGTGCACTCCTGGGCCAGCGCGGGGGCGCACAGGAACAGTGCGGCGGCCAGCGTCATGGCGGCACGGCGAAGGCGTGGGTCTCGCATGGTGTCCTCTCTCCGCCCCGAGTGGGGCTAGGCCGGGTCGGACGCGTTCGCCGCCGGGTCGTGCCCGGCGGTCATCGCCTCGTCGATGAACGCCCAGGCGGCCACCCAGGTCTCGAAGCGCAGCACCTCGCGCGTGTGGAGGTCCTGGACCTCGACGCGGGTGGTGCGCTGCGAGCGGGTGAACCGGATCAGGTAGCTCCCGACGAGTCGCTCCGTGGCCATGCGCTCCACCCTAGGGAGGCGGCGTTCCACTGCCGTTTCGTCGCTGGAGGGGGCGTAGCGGGCCGCGCCCAGGTCTCGCGACCGCGATGCGGACCGTGCTCAGGCCGACAGCAGCAGCCGCGCGACCAGCGGGTCCAATCGGTCCGGATCGGGCGGCGGTTCGGGATCGGCGTCGGGCCGCAGCGACCGCGCGCGGTCGAGGACGCTGGGCGGCGTCACGGGGTGGCGCAGGATCGCGTCGACGGCGGCGCTCGCCAGGTCCGAGCGGCCGGTCGCGTCCAGGGCCGCGGCATACGAGGCCAGGACCTGGAGCGTGCGCGGCACGGCGTCGGCGTCGTGCGCGATGCGCAGTGCCGGCAGGTAGAAGGCGTCGGCTCGCTCGGGGGCTCCGCGCCGCACCTGCAGGTCTCCGAGGTTCTTCAGCGTCACGATGCGCCCCAGCGTGTCGCCGACCGCCTCCTTGATCGCCAGGCTCTCGCGGCCCATCGCCTCGGCCTCGTCCAAGCGGCCCAGCGTGCCGTAGAGCACCAGCAGGTTGTTCTTGACCGACGACACGCCACGCGGGTAGCCCAGGCGTTCGTAGACCTCCAGGCTGCGTTCGTAGCGGTGGGCGGCCTCCTGCGCGTCGCCGCGCACGTCGGCGATGTAGCCGAGGTTGTTGAGCGCGGTCGCCCGCGACAGCTCGTCGCCGACGCGTTCGAACAGCTCCACGCAGCGCACGAACCGCTCCTCGGCGGCGTCGAAGCGTTCCTGCATCGCCTCCATGCTGCCCAGGGAGTTCAGGACGTTGGCCAGCTCCGCCTCGTCACCGGCCGCCGCGAACGCCGAGGCCGCGCGCTCGTACACCGCCTCGGCGTCGTCGAAGTCGCCCTGCAGCTGCAGCACGTCGCCCAGGCAGCGTTCGGCCCGGCCGGCCAGGGCGTCGTTCCCGACCGCCCGGGCGCGATCGGCGGCCGCACGCGCGAACGCCAGCGCTTGGCCCAACTCGCCGCGCTCGCGGGCGGTGGTCGCGGCGGCGACCTCGACGGTCGCGGCCAGGGCCTGCGCCTCGGGACCGCCCGAGGAGGCCAGGCGCGCGAGCGAGACGCGGCACACCTCGCCCCCGCGGCGGTAGTGTCCGAACAGGTCGTAGTAGTCGAAGAACGGCTTGGCGACCTCCAGCGCCCGATCGAAGGCGCCGCCGTCCAGCAGTCGAAGCCAGGCCCGCTCGAGGTTGTCGATGTCGGGCGCCAGGGCCAGCAGCGCCTCGCTGGCGCCCTGGGGGGGCCCGTCGAGGACCTCGTCCAGGCGCCGGGCGTAGTGCTCGGCGTGAGCGTTCCGCGCCGCCGCTTCCAGGTCCGGAGCCGCCGCCAGCGCCTCGGTCGCGTACTGCGCGACCAACGCGTGACTACCGAAGCGGTCGGGACCCGAGCGCTGCAGGAGCGACTGGTTCAGCAGGCTCAGCAGCAGCGCCCGCGGCGCGCCGCTGACGGCTTCCGCGGCGGCCAGCGTCCCGCCGCCCGCCAGCACCGAGAGGCGGGCGAGCACCTCGCGCTTGGCGGGGCTCAGGTCGGTCCAGGTGCGCTCGAGGACCGCGCGCATGCTGCGGTGTCGCTCCGGCACGTCGACCAGGTCGGTCTCGAGCAGGTGGAAGCCGGCCTCCAGTTCGTCCGCGACCGCGTCGAGCGACATGGCGCGGACCCAGGTCGCAGCCAGTTCGAGTGCCAGCGGCAGCCCCTCCACCGCCCGCACGATCCGGTCCGCGGCGGCCAGCGTGCCGGCGTGTGCCTCCAGCCGGGGCTCGACGCGCCTCGCGGCGGCCAGCAGCAGCGTGACCGCCTCGCTGCGGCCGCCCTTCTCCGGAGCGTCGGTGTCGAGACCGCCGAGGTCCAGCACGACCTCGCCGTGCAAGGCCAGCCGGCGGCGCGACGTGATCAGGACCCGGGCCGCCCCGTCCCCCGCGAGCCACGTCGCGAGACGCGCGGCGTGAGCGATCAGCGCCTCGAACTCGTCCAGGACCAGCAGCATGTCCAGCTCGCGGAGGGCGTCGGCCAACCGCTCGTCGCCCTCCGGGCCGGCCTCGATCTCGAGCCCGATCGCTTCGGCGATCCGGTCGAACGCCGCGTCGCCGTCGTGAGCGCCGGCGAGGGGGACGAACACCGCCCCGTCGGCGTGCCGCGGCGCCCGGCGCCGGGCGGCCTCCAGCGCCACGCGCGTCTTGCCCACGCCGCCCAGCCCCAGCAGCGTGACGACGCGAACGTCGCTCCGCTCCAGCAGGGCGTCCAGGTCGGCCAGCTCGCGCGACCGGCCCACGAAGCGCGTCGCCGGTCGTGGCAGGGACGGCCGATCGTCCGCTCGCGCGGGGCGCGCCGCGACGTCGGCCGGGCGCTCGTCCAGCACGGCGCGCGTCGCTGGCGCGGGAGCGGTCCCGACCTCGCGCTGCAGGTGCGCCTCGAACGCCGCCAGGCGGCGGCGCGCCTCCGACGCCCGCCCCGCACGGACCAGCGCGCGCAGCAGCTCCCGCAGCGCGTCCTCGTCCAGATCGTCGAGGTCCACCAGGCGCCCCAGGGCCGCGATGGCAGCGTCGTGCTCGCCCCGCTCGAGGCAGGCCTCGGCATGTCGCTCCAACGCGCTGCGGTAGCGCGTCTCGAGCGTGGCGCGCTCCAGCTCGAGCCAGGTGTCGAAGGTCGGCCGCCCGCGCAGCGTGTACCCAGCGAGGAGCGGACCGCGGTAGCCGGCCACGGCCGTCGCCAGGTCGCCGGCGGCCAGCGCAGCGTCGAACGCCGCGACGTCGTGCGCGACGTCGAAACGGACCCGCTGCGGCTCGACGCGCAACCCTGCCGCCCAGGGGAGGCGTTGCGCGCGGTGCAGCTGCAGACGCAGGTAGCGCAGCGCCTCGGACTCGTCCTCGTCCGGGCGGTAGAGGTAGGCGAGCTCCGTCCGCGGGATCCAGCCGCGCGCCAGCGCCAGGTAGGCGAGGAGCGACGCGGGCGCGTGGGCCGGCAGCGCCGTGTCGACTCCCTCGAGCGTCACGGTCGGGGTCCCCAACAGCTGGAGGCGGGGCGCGGGCACGCAGGAGTCTATCGCTCGGCGCGGCTTCTCCTACGAATGCCCGGTCCGGGTCGGTCCGACCCGCAGGTGCGTCCGCGTCCCGCACGAGCCGCAGGTGCCGGCAAACCCCCCTTCCTCCCGTTGGACCCGGAAGTTCGCCCCGCACCGTCCGCAGCGCGGGCGCACCGCCGTGTTCCTGCCGCACGCCGTGCAAGCCCCGTACGGACCGTAGCGACCGACCTTGGCCACCATGTCGTGCGATCCGCACGAGCCGCAGGCCAGGCGGATCTCGATCGGGGTGCTCTCCGTGGCCACGGCGCCGGGCTCAGGAGCAGGGGGCGGGACATCGTGAACGTCGCTCGGCAGGGACGGGGCGGGCGCGGACTGGACGCGCAGGAAGTGTGCGACGCGCACGACCTCACGGTCGTTGAACTCGCGTGGGACGTCGGCGAAGAGCGTTCTCGGGTCCGGGTTCAGGACGTTGGCCGCCTTGCGGTACGCCGCGATCCGCTCCTGGATCGCGCCCGGGATGGCGTCCGCCTTCCGTGCGCTCGGAACCTGCGTCTTGCGGGCCCGCCGGATCGTTCCCTGATCCGAGACCGCCGCGTAGGTGTCGATCGCCATGGTCCGGAACGTCCCCTGCACCAGGCCGAGCACCTTGTCCAACAGGTCCGCCGTGCGCGACGTGAGAAGGCGCTTGATCAGCAGGCCCTGCCGCTCGGCCTGCAGCAGCGGATCGGGCATGCCGCGCCAGCGGCCGTTCCAGAGCCGTTCCCACTCGTGCTGGGCGTTGATGCGGACCTGGGTCGAGATGCTCTTGCTCTCGACGATCGCGATGCCGAAGCGGTGGACGACGAGGTGGTCGATCTGCGCCCGGTCGCCGCCATGCTCGATCCGGACGTCGTGAAGGACGTGGATCCGCTGGTGCTCCGCGAAGTAGCGGTCGAGGTAGTGCGCCATCTGACGTTCCGCGCGATCGCCGGCCGCGCGCCGGGGATCGGTCTCGGAGCGCGGCGCGTACGGCTTGATGACCATGGGGCGATGGTACGGGATGGGCACGAACTCGGGTCTGCGCGACCCACCGGTCCGTAGGCCGAGCCCTTCGTCGCTCCGAGCGCCGAAGCGTGGCCCGATTCTCGAGTGGGGGCGCGGGCGAGGGTAGGTCTCGCATGCGCGCACGAACCCCAGCCCTCCTGGGCGTGCCTCCCGGTACCCGTAGGGGGCCCCGAGCGCGACGTGGCACGGTTGGATCCCATGGCGTCCAGGCGCGCGCACGCCGATAGAGCGTCCCGATCGCACCAAAAAGGGTACGATACGCGTGGATGACGGCCGGAACCTCCGGTCCGTCGAGCCGGTCCTGTCGGTCCGCTTCTTCCGCACGGAGGCAGGCAGGGAGCCTGTTCGCGAGTGGTTCCGCGCACGTCCGGTGGTGGACCGTCTCAGGATCGGCGCGGACCTGAAGACTGTCCAGTACGGCTGGCCCGTCGGAATGCCATGGGTCCGCAAGCTGTCGCCGCGACTCTGGGAGGTCCGTACGCAGGGCCAGACCACGGCGCTCCGGGTCCTGTTCACCGTAGGAGGGAAGACGATGCTTCTGTTGCACGCGTTCGAGAAGGCGTCGGCCAAGAGTCCGCGTCGTGAGCTTGCCACCGCTCGGCGTCGGCTCGCGCGAGCCTGGATGGAGGATCGGCTGTGAACGCGCGCGTGATCGGCAGCGACCTCGACGACGCGCTACGGGAGGAGGGCCTCCTCCAGGACGCGACGGCGATCGCCGTCAAGCGGGTCATCGCTCAGCAGATTCAGCGTGCCATGACGGCCGGCGGCATCTCGCGTTCCGAGATGGCGCGCCGGATGCGCACCAGCCGCTCGACCGTCGATCGGCTACTCGATCCGGACAATCCCTCCGTCACGCTCCACACCCTGGAACGCGCCGCGGGCGCGGTCGGACGGCGGTTGGAGGTTGGACTCTCGAAGGTGGTGTGACGACCGCTGCACGCATCGACCGACGGAGCCCTACGTCGGAAGTCCCGTCTCTCCGTACAGCGGGTCCGCGTGGTCGACTCGGTCGTACGGAGCGCGCAGCCGGCTGGCGCAGTCGCGACCGATGGCGAGCAGCCTTTCGGCGCGTACCCGCCGTCGCGTCTCGCGTTCGAGACGCCCTCGTAGCGCGACCGTAACGGCGGTCGTGAGAGACTCGCCCGTCCGTTCGGCCAGTTCCCGCGCCAGTCGAAGGGCCTCTGGATCGTCGATGCGCAGGCTCATACGGAATGCCTACCATCCGGAGCAACCGTCCTGCAGGTCGTCCGCGTCGGCATCGTCGACCCCCTCCACCTGCCCTACCAACACGTGCCAGTCCTCCCGCCCCGCCTCGTCCACGCCCAGGTGGTAGCCGACCAGGGTGCAGCCGACGTTCTCCAGCTCGTTCTGGAGGTCGCCGATCGCCGTGCGCACTTCGCCCCCGCGCCGTACCGGCCGGCCGATCAGCACCAGCGCGCCGCCGGGGCGCAGGACGCGCGCGGCCGACACCGTCATGTCCGCGATCATCGCCGCGTAGCCTTCGCGGCCCGGCACCGCACCGTTCGTCGGACGCCTGGACCAGGCGTCGTAGGTCGGCGGGTGGAGGAGGACGACGTCGGCGACGTGCTCCGTGAGGCCCCGGTCCAGGCGTAGGGCCGTCGCATCCGCCCGGTGCACGAACGGCGCGCGCGGCGCGATGTCGCCCGACCAGGACGGACAGCCGCGCTCCCGCGCGACCCGGGCGATCGTGCCGGACCCGGCCGTCAGGTCGACGATCCGGTCGCCCGGCGCGGCGTGGCGCGCCAGGATCGCGCGGGCCAACGACGGGTGCAGCTCCTCCGCCTCGCGGCCTGCGGGGGAGAGGACGGGGAAACGCCACACGTCGCCGCTCGGCCCGGCCGAGCGGTCGGGCGCCTCGGCCGGCGGCAGCCAGCCGTCCACCGTCTCCGCCCGCGGCGCGGCCGCGTCCCGGAGCGCACGATCCAGTGCGCGGGCGACCCGCTGGCTCCAGGTGCCCTCGTCCGTTCGCATCGTCGCCGCCTCATGCAGGGCTGCCGCCCGCACCTCGGCCTCCACCCCCGCCAGCCGCCGCGCGACCGTCAGCGCCAGGCCGCGATCGCGCACCTCCTCCACCACCTCGTCCGGCCAGGCACCCAGGGACAGCAGGTGGTTGCGGGCGTAGGACGCGCCGATCGCGAGGTCGTCCAAGACCTCTTGGAGCTCCGGCGTGTCGGCCAGTCGCTCCGGCTTGAGCAGCGTCCACAGGCGGGTCCGCGTCGCCGCTGCATCGGGTGTGCCCAGCGCGCGTCCGGCGTGCTGGATCAGGCGGTCGTAGAGGATCGCGGGGTTCCGGGCCATGCCGCAGTCTGGCACGTTCGGATGGTCAGTGCAGTGGACCATGCGTGCGCGTCTACGCTCCGGTCATGGACACGAACGCGAGCCGCCCGTCCCCCATCGACCTCCGCTGGGCCCCGGCCTACGACCCGCCGGTCGAGTTCGTCGAGCGCAAGGGCGCCGGCCACCCCGACACCATCTGCGACGCCCTGGCCGAGGGCCTGGCCCGCGACCTGGCCCGCGCCTACCTGGAGCAGGACGGCGCGTTGCGGCACTTCAACGTCGACAAGGCGCTGCTCTCCGCCGGCGAGGTGCGGCTGGGCGACGGCCGCACGCCGTTCGGCGGGGGCGAGGTCGTGCGCCCCTCGCGCATCGTGCTGGCCGGCAAGGTCGACGCGACCGACGGCCTGCCCGCCCTGGCCCCGCTGACCCGCGCCGCCTACGAGCGGCTGCAGGCGATCCTGCCGTGGGCCAGCCTGCCCGGCGACTACGGGGTCGAGCTCTGGCTGCAGCCGTCCAGCGCCGACCTGCTGCCGCTCCTCGCCCGCGGCGCACGCGCGGACGACCGGGCGCCGCTCGCCAACGACACCTCGTTCGCCGTCGTCTCGCTGCCGCGCTCTCCGCTGGAGGCCGCCGTCCACGCGGTCGAGCGGGCCCTGGCGGCCGAGGCCCACGCAGGCCGCCTGCCCCTGGGCGCGGACGTCAAGGTGATGGGCCTGCGCCGCGGGGACGAGGTCGAGGTGACGGTCGCCGCCGCGGTCCTGGCCCGGGCCGTGCCGGACCAGGCCGCCTACCGAGCGGTCAAGGACGCGGTCCACGACCTGGCACGCAGCACGGTGAAGGACGTCTTCGCCCGGGCCGGACGCCGCCTGGGCCGCCTGGAGGTCCACGTCAACCGCGCCGACCTGGAGCCGGACGGCGCCTACCTCACCCTCACCGGATCGTCGGCCGAGGCGGGCGACGACGGCCAGGTCGGCCGCGGCAACCGCGTCGGCGGGCTGATCACGCCGCACCGCTCGATGTCGCTGGAGGCTGCCTGCGGGAAGAACCCGCTGGGGCACGTCGGCAAGCTCTACCACGCGCTCGCCTGGGACGCGACGACGGCGCTGCTGGCCCTCCCCGGCATCGGCGGCGCGACGGTGCGCCTGCTGTCGCGCATCGGCACGCCCGTCGACCGTCACGTCGCGGTCGAGGTCGAGGTGCGGCCGGCGGACGGTGCGGCCGGTGCGGACGCGACGCCGGCCGACGAGGACGCGATCCGGGCAGCCGTGCGGGCGGCGCTGGCCGACTGGCGCCGCGCCTCCGGCCGCCTGATCGACGGCCGCTACGAGCTGGCGTGAGGCGCGACGCTCCCTGTCGCAGCCGCGCGCGACGCTGACCTCCCGACTCGAAAGGACCTCCGCATGGACCTGCCCCACCACCGTGACGCCGGACGTTCCGAACCCGACCGCGCCGAGACCGATCGCCCCGAGCCCATCCCCGTCGATCCGCACCCCGCCCTGGACCCCGTCGGCCGCCGCGCGCTGCAGGCGATCCGCGCCCGCCTGATGATCGACCCGGAGTGGAGCGAGGACCACGGCGACGGGCTCTCCTGGTGGTCGCACCGCCTGCGCCAACGCTTCCGGGTGGAGGGGCCGATCGACCTGGACGGCCTGCCGACCTGGTGGGCGTCGTTCGAGACCGACGTGGCCGCCGGCATCGAGGGGAGCGAGGAGGCCAAGGGTCTGATCGCCTACGCCGCCAACCGCGTCTCCAACCTCTACGCCACCGTCGTCGAGGGCGACCGGCTCAGGCACCGGGCGCGTGTCTACTTCCTGCCCGAAACGCTGGAGCACCGCGTCGCGCTGCTCACCGACCGCGCGCTGCTCTCCAACGTCGACGCGCACCGCATCGCGGACACCTTCGTCGGGCAGGGCGCGAAGATCGGCCTGAACGGCGGCGCCTTACGCGTGGACGCGAGCGCCCACCCCGCCTCCGGCCCGCGCGAGGTGCCGGACGAGATGCTCACCGTCCGCGACACGATCTTCGTGCCCCTCGGCCAGGTCGAGGCGCCGCGCGAACGCCGGCCCGACCTGGCCGCTGCGGCGCGCTACCTGGCGGGTGTCACGCGGCCCGACCTGGAGGTCCGCGTCGGGCGCAGCGACGGCAGCGGCCTGGGCGCGACCTTCCTGTCCGGGGATGCGATGGGCGCGTACAACGTGCACCTTGGCGTGCGCCACCCGATCCTGGGCCTGGGCGCCCTGTCGCTGCTGCGGCTGGTGCCGCGGGGCGGGTTCGCGGCCGAGGGCGCGTCGGACGAGGAGGCCTTCGCCTACGCGCGCCGCCAGTGCGAGCGCCTGGACGCCGCCGAGTGGCGCGTCTGGCGGCCGCTCCTGAGCCTGGGCGCCTGGGTGCCCGATCGGGTCGGCGCCAGCGACACCCTCGCCCTGACCCACGCCACCTTCCACCCCAACGCGACGTCCGTGCCGGGCCTGGGGACCGAGCTGGTGGCGGACGCGCTGGTGCGCTACGCGTGGGCGGCAGGGTTCGTGCGTGGGGGTGGGGTCAACTGAAGGTGCGGCTTCGAGGGAACACGCCACGATCGGCGTGTGATGCTGGGGTCAGGATGTTCTTAATCCTGCTAACATAACGGCGTGAGCTGGAGATCCCACTCGCGTAGGAAGGGTTGGGCTCGAGCCGGGAATCTCTACGGTCGTGCCCTCGGTCGCGTCACGCGCGCGCACGGCATCGATGCATCCTCGCCAGGAGGATGGCGACGTGGAAGGTTCGTGACGTGCTGAGACGACTCTCGGAGGACGGTTGGGTGATCATTCGCCCTGGCCCGCACCGACAGTTGCGGCATCCGGATCGGCCTGGAACGGTCACGGTGGCGGGAAAGGGAAGCGACGACGTGCCGATGGGAACGCTCCGCAGCATCTTCCGGCAAGCCGGCGTGCCGTGGCACGACCGAAGGAGATGACGTGGTGCATCAGACGACGACCTCGATCGACGCGTACCCCTTCGCCATGGTCCGCACCAGCACGGGCTTCGCCGGATCGGCCCTCCAGTTCCCGTCGATCGCCACGGCGCCGACACGATCGACCCTCGACGTGCTGATGCAGCAGCAGACGGCCCTGTTCCTTCTCGAGCATCGCCGATCGGGTACCCCGCCACCACGCCCGTTCGACCGATCCGAGATCGACCTGGCGGACTGGACCGACGCGGGCGAGACGTCGGAGGTCGTGTACGTCGCGCCGGCAGACGTCAGCGAAGTCTCCGTCACGATCGAACGCGCCATTCGCGCCCAGGGCATGACCTACGCTGCGCTCGCGCGACGCATGGCCGTGCCTCGCAGCGTCATCACCCGGCTCACCGATCCGTTCTACTTCGGCCATACGACCCGTACGCTCAGGAAGGTGGCGGAGGCCTTGGGGCTCGCGCTACGGGTCGACTTCGTCGCTGGACTCGCCGACGACCGTTCGAGCAGCCCGGTGCGCGAGCCGTCGTCGTCCCACGCGTGACCACCGAGACAGCGCGGATGAGCGCCGGCACGTTCCTCCGGGACCTAGCGACCCTCGACCGTCTTCAGATCCAAGCCCTCGATCCCTTCGAAGTCCCCCGGATTGCACGTGTAGACGGCAAGGCCCCGTGATAGGCCTACCGCGGCGATGAGCGCGTCGAAGGCCCTCGCCCGTTTCTTCCTTCCCGCTCTTCGCAGGGACAGGGCCACCGAGCCGAACGCGCGTGCGGCAGCCTCGTCGAACGGGAGCGGCTCGAAGTCGGCCTCGGCCTGCTGAAGGTGCGCTTGCCGTGCACTGCGCTCCTCCTCGGAGGCCGCGACCAGTGGGCCTACCGTCAGCTCTGCCAACGTGATCGTCGTGATCAACGGTTCGTCCGGAAGGCTCGATGGGTCGTCGATGCCGGGGAGCGAGAGCAGAACGCTCGTGTCGAGGATCCCACGAGTAGGCGTCTCCGACATGCTTCAGAGCCCCATGTCGATCACGGCGTCGAGGTCTCGCTGCATCGCGTCCGCATCGACGCGCGGCAGGTGCCTGCGGCGCGCCAGGACCTCGTGGAGGGGTAGGGGAGCTCTCTGGAGTGGCCGCAACTCCGCGATCGGGCGACCGGCGCGGGTAACGGTGAGTCGTTCTCCCGCGATCACGCGCTCGAGCACCTCGCGCCCGTGGTTCCGCACGTCACGCACGCTGACTTCGTCCTTGCTCATGCCACAGCGTATCACGCGTGAGACACTCCCCTTCTTCGGGATCGATCCCTCCTTCCAGCATCGGTCATCCGTCCCTTATCCGAATCGACGAGGCCGCACCCAGCCAACCCTCCATGGGTTCATGCCGGTCGCACCCGTGGTTCGCCCCGCCCCCCCTCGCTACACTCGACCAATGACGCCGCATGCCCCCTCCACCCACGCCCGCCGTTCGCTCGCGTGAACGGCCGCGACCGCCTGAGCCAACGACTGGACGCCCTGGCCGTCCGGATCGACGAGGTCGGCGCCTGGCGCGACCGACACCGCCGGCCGCTGGCCGGCCTGCGGATCCTCGTCGAGGGCGAGGAGCGCCCGATCGCCGTCTCCGACCCCTGGCCCGTGCGCGACCGCCCCACCCGCTTCCGCGCGGACGTCACCGCACCCGACGCCGTCGCCGGCCAGCCCCTCGACCTGGTCGTCGACGTCGGCGGCGAGGGCCTGCTGCGCGTGGACGGGGTGGCCCGCAGCGGCCTCAACCCGTTCCATGGTCGCGTGCGGTTGGCGGACGCCTGCCGGGCCGGCCAGCGCTGGGACGTCACGATCGAGGCCGTCCCGCACGGCCTCTTCGGTCGCCGGGTCCAGCACCCGCGCGTCCAACGGCTGGACCTGATCGTCCCCGACCCCGAGATCCGCGCCTTCCACGAGGACCTGCTGGCCACGTTGGACGGCGCACGCACGCACCTGGAGCGCGGCGATCGCGACCTGGCCGATCGCCTCGCGACGCTGCTGCGCACGGTGCTGACCTCCCTTCCCGTCCCGCGCAGCCCTACCGGCGCCTACCTCGCCCGGGTCGGCCCGGCATTCGTGACCGACGCCACCGGGGACCTGGCCGGCCCGGCCGCGTCGTGGGAGGGCTGGACGTTCGAGGACGCGCCGCTGCAGTTGAGCGATGCCCAGCGCACGGCCTGGGCCGAGGCGCGTCGGCACCTGAACGTCGGTCTCTCCGAGCTCCACGCCGACGCCCCCGGCACGGGCACCCTGATCGCGACCGGGCACGCCCACCTGGACCTCGCCTGGCTGTGGCCCCTGGCCGAGACCCGGCGCAAGATGGTCCGCACCATCGCCAGCGTCCTGGACGCCATGGACCGGCACCCGGACTACCGCTTCGGACAGTCGATGGCGCAGCTCTACGCCTGGCTGGAGGAGGACGACCCCGAGCTGTTCGCGCGCCTGAAGGCCCGCGTGGTGGAGGGGCGCTTCGAGGTGGCCGGCGGCATGTGGGTGGAACCGGACGGCAACCTCCCCAGCGGCGAGGCTTGGGTACGGCAGCTGCTGCACGGCCAGCGCTGGTTCGCGTCGCGCTTCGGGTCGATGCCGCGCGTCGGCTGGCTGCCCGACACCTTCGGCTACGCCGGCAACCTGCCGCAGCTGCTGCGCCAGGCCGGTCTGGACGGCTTCTTCACCACCAAGCTCGAGTGGAACGACACCGACCGCTTCCCCTACGACCTGTACCGCTGGGAAGGGATCGACGGCACGAGCGTCCTGGCGCACCAGATCACCAACCCTTCCGGCGGCTACAACGGCGCCGTCGACGGTCGCGCCCTGGCCGCGACCTGGGAGAACTTCCGGGGCAAGGCGCACCACCGCGTCTCGCTCTACCCGTTCGGGCACGGTGACGGCGGCGGCGGTCCGGACGAGGCGATGCTCCAGCGCCTGCCGCGCCTGCAGGCGTTCCCCGGCCTCCCGTCGCTCCGTCCCGGCCGGATCGACGCCTTCTTCGACGGCGCCGACGTGGACGGCCTGCCCGTCTGGCGGGGCGAGCAGTACCTCGAGCTGCACCGTGGCACGTACACGACGCAGGCCCGCATCAAGCGCCTGAACCGGCGGCTGGAGCACGTCCTGGTCGAGGCCGAGGCCGCCGCGACCCTGGACGGCGCCCGCGCCGACGACGACCGCGGCCGGCTGCTGCACGACCTCTGGACCGTGCTGCTGCGCAACCAGTTCCACGACATCCTGCCCGGATCCTCCATCCGCACGGTGAACGAGGAGGCCGAGGCCGAGCTGTCGCAGGCCCTGGCCCAGGCCGAGGCGGTCCGGACCGGGGCGCTGGCGAGCCTGTCCCGGGCGGTCGTGGCGGACCCTCACGCGAACCCCGATGCGCCGCGCCTGCTGGTGGTCTGGAACCTGTCCCTCGACCCCCGGCCGCTGCGCACCGTCGTGGCCGCGCCCGAAGCCGACCTCCGCCTGATCGCGCCGGACGGTCGCACCGTCGCGACGCAGCGCACGGCGGACGGCCTGGTCCTGGACGATCCGCAGGCGATCGTGCCGCCGATGGGGTACCTGGCGCTGCGGGTCGTGGCGACCGAGCCCGGCAATCCCGAACCCGCCGGCATCCTCGACGTCGCGCCCGACCGCCTCGCCAACGACCGCCTCGAGGTCCGCATCGCGGGCGACGGCACCCTGGCCGCGCTGATCGACCGGTCGACGGGCCGGAACCTGCTGGCCGGTCCCGGCGACCGGCTGGTCGCCCACCCCGACCTGCCGCGCTTCTTCGAGGCGTGGGAGCTGGACCCGGACGACGCCGAGAGCGCGCACGACCTGACGCTCGAGGCTCCGCCGGAGGTGGTCGAGAGCGGGCCCCTGCGCGCCGCCGTGCGCCTGCGCCGCGGCACCGACGGCCTGCGCGTCGTGCAGGACCTGCGCCTCACGCGCCACGGCGAGCGGCTGGAGATCGCGACCCGCATCGACGTCCGCGGCCGCCGCATGCTCCTGAGGAGCCTCACGACGCTGGACGTCCGCAGCGACGCCGTGGCCTTCGAGACCGCCTTCGGCGCGGTGCAGCGTCCCACCCACCGCAACACCCCCTGGGACCAGGCCCGCTTCGAGGTGCCCGGCCACCGCTGGGCCGAAGCGACCGACGGCCGCGGCGGCGTGGCGCTGCTGAACGACGGCCGCTACGGTCACGCGGCCGAGGGCAGCACGTTGGGCCTGACCCTGGTGCGCGCGCCGATCCACCCCGACCCGTACGCGGACGAGGGGGAGCACGAGGTCACCTACGCGCTGCGTCCGCTCGCGGCAGGGGACCGTGCCGGCACGGTCGCGGCGGCGCACGACCTCAACGCGCCGCTGCTGGGCGTGTGGAGCGACGGGGGTGGCGAGGATCCTCTCGAGCGGTCGCTGCTGCGGGTCGAGGGCGAGGGCGGGCGCCTGGCCGCGCTGAAGCCGGCGGAGGAGGGGGACGGGGCGGTCCTGCGCGTCTACGAGGCGGCGGGGCGGCCGGCACGTGTCGCCATCGCGCACCTTCCGCCCGGCTGGACCGTCGAGGGGACGATCGACCTGCTCGAGCGGGCCCGCGACGAGGAGCTCACCGGCGACGAGCTGCCACTTCGTGCCTACGAGGTCGCGTCGCTTCGCGTGCACAGACGGGATCCCGACTGAGACCCACGCGGCACCCCCCGAGGAAGCGGACGACCACGAGAGCCGGTCCGGCAAGCTGGGGGGCATGCGCATCGACGACCCTGCCCTCCGACCCGACCCTGGCCTATGCTATGACATAGGTCAGGAGGTGGACATGGCGGACGAACGCATCGTGAGGCTCTTCCGAAACGGCCGGAACCAGGCCGTCCGCATCCCGCGCGAGTTCGAGTTCGAGGCGGACGAAGCCGTGATGCGACGCGACGGCGATCGCCTGATCCTCGAGCCGGTACCGCGTCCGGGCTTGCTCGCCTACCTGGCGACGCTGGATCCGATCGAGGACCCGTTCCCCGACGTCGACGCCGACCTCCTGCCGTTGGACGACCTCTCGATGGACGTGGAACCGTGAGCCCGACCGACACGGCCGAGAGCGGCGGGTCGCGCCCGGCCACCGTTTCCTACCTGATCGACACGGACGCCCTGTCGGACCTGGTGCGACGACCGGACGGGCCGGTGGCGCGGCACATCGCGCGCGTCGGCGAGGACGACGTCTTCACGAGCGTGATCGTCGCGGGCGAGCTCCGCTACGGCGCCGCGCGGTCGACCTCGCGCATCCTGGCGGACCGCGTCGAAGGTCTGCTCGCCGCCATCACCATCGCGCCGATCCGGCCCTCGGTCGCGCGGACGTACGCGACCCTTCGGGCGCACCTCGCGTCGTCCGGCACGCCCATCGGTCCGAACGACCTCTGGATCGCCGCGCACGCGCTGGTGCTCGGCGCCACCGTCGTGACGCGGAACGTGCGCGAGTTCCGGCGCGTGCCCCACCTCGCCGTCGAGAGGTGGACCGCTTGACGACGGGCGCCCGTGGCCTCGGCGTTCAGCGCCGCAGCCCCCGACGGACCGCGTAGCCGGACGGGGGTCCGAGCAGCACGGCCATCGACAGCATCGGGAGCACGTCGCTCGGGTTCACCGTCGCCACCGTCAGGATCAACGGCACCATGATCAGGACGGCGACGACCAGCCCGTTCAGCCAGGCGTTCTCCACCAGCGTCGCCTGGGCCATGAAGACCACCGCGACCAGCCAGAAGACGACGATGGCGACCATGTTGAGCGCCGGGGCGCCCACCATCACCAAGGGGATCAGGTCCAGCAGCCCCGCCACCAGACCCACGACGAACACGACCACGGCGCTTCTCACGTTGTGCCTCCGATTCGCAGGCAGCCTACCCGCGGCGGTGATCCCCACCGGTGACGGTCAAGCCTCCCGCACCTCCCCCTCCGGCAACCGGTACGGCAGGTACTTGGGCGTCCAGTAGCGCCGCTCGACGTAGGCCAGGCGCTCCTCGTGGCTCATCGCCGCGACCTCGTCGTCGCGCGCCACGTCGTCCGTCACCGCCGCGTCGATCACGGCCGCCGCGACCTGGATGCTGACCGCGCGCATCTCGGAAACCGGCGGGTAGACCAGGTCCGGATCGTGCGCCGCGGTGAACGACGCCAGCGCGTAGCCTGCGGCCAGCACCATCCCGTCCGTCACCTTCGATGCGCGCGCCATGACCGCCCCGAAGCCCAGGCCCGGGAAGATGAAGGCGTTGTTGCCCTGCCCGATCGGGTAGGTCGTACCGTCCAGCACGACCGGATCGAACGGACTGCCGGCCGCGACCAGCGCCTTGCCGTCGGTCCAGCGCAGCGCGTCCTCCGGCAGCACCTCGGTGTTGGCCGTCGGGTTCGAAACGGGGAAGACGATCGGCCGGTCGGTGTTCGCGACGACCGCCTCGACGACGTCCTGTCCGAACTGCCCGCCCTGCCCCGACAGGCCGATCAGCACCGTCGCCTTCAGGCCCCGCACCGTGTCCAGCAGGCCCGGGTTGCTGCCGTCCTCGCTCCAGTCCGCCACCGCCTCGGCGGACTGGGCGAAGGCGCGCTTGTACGGGTCCACGTCGCGCCCGTCGTGCACCACCCCGCGCGAGTCCAGCACCGCCACGCGCGCCAGCGCCTCGTCCCGGTCCAGGCCCTCGCGCACCATGCCCTCGACGATCGCCCAGGCGACGCCGATCCCGCCCGCGCCCGCGCCGGAGATGACGATGCGCTGGTCGCCCAGCCGCTCGCCCTTGATCCGGCAGGCCGACAGCAGCCCGGAGAGGATCACCGCGCCGGTCCCCTGGATGTCGTCGTTGAACGACGGCAGCGTGTCGCGGTAGCGCTCCAGCACCGCGAACGCCGTGTCCTTCGACAGGTCCTCCCACTGCACCAGCGCCTTGGGGTAGCGCTCCTGAACGGCGTCGACGAAGCGGTCGAGGACCGCGAGGTACGGATCGCCCCGCAGGCGCTCCTCGCTCACGCCCAGGTAGTACGGATCCTCGCGCAGGCCGGCCCGGTCGGTGCCGACGTCCAGGGCGACCGGCAGCGTCTTGTCCGGCCCCAGGCCACCCGCGACGGTGTAGATCGAGAGCTTGCCGATCGAGATCGCCATGCCGCCCCAGCCCTGGTCGCCGATGCCGAGGATCGCCGACGCGTCCGTCGCGACGATCAGGCGCACGTCGTCCAGCGGTACGTTCGCGAGCACCTTCGCCGCCTGCGGCGCCGTCTCGCGCGTCAGGGTGAACCCGCGCGGCACCCGGTAGATGGCCGAGAACTCCTGCACCGCCGTCCCGACCGTTGGCGTGTAGATGACCGGCAGGACCGTCTCCAGGTGCCGCGCGACGAAGGCGTAGAAGAGCACCTCGTTACGGTCCTGGAGCAGCCGCAGGAAGACGTGCCGCTCCAGCGGGTCGTCGATCTCGACGTAGCGCGGCTCCAACCGCTCCAACTGCATCTCCAGGTCGTCCACCTTCGGCGGCAGCAGACCCTCGAGCCCCAGCAGCTCCCGTTCGTCCTCGGTGAACGCCGTGCCCTTGTTCAGCAGCGGCAGGCGCAGGAGCTGGAAGCCGTCGACGTACGGCTCGATGAAGCGGTGACCGTCCTCGTCGCGGCGGACGTCGTAGAAGCGGCTGAGGGGCATGCGGGACCTCCAGGGGGCGCGGAACGCGGGTCGAGAGCAGGACGAGCATACCGCCGGCTCGTGACGCGCCGCTCAGCCGCGTCTCCGCACGTCCATCGACGCCACGACCGCCGCGTGCGGCACCGTCAGCGCGCTGATCAGCACCAGGTAGAGCGCCACGACGTCGTCGACCGACGACAGGTTCGGCCGGGCCCACGCCGCCAGCCCGGCCAGGATCGCCAGCGCCGCGACCGTGATCGGCAGCAGGTCGCGGGCCAAGCGTCCGACCGGTCGGGCCAGGCGCCCCCGCCGGACCGCCTCCGCATCGTTCGGCCGGAGCAGCAGCAGCCGCGCAAGGTGCCGCAGCGAGTGCCAGGCCAGGAAGTAGACGCCGATCGCCGCGTACGCCGGGACGAGGGCGAAGAACGCGACCAGCAGCCCCACCTCGCCCAGGTCGATCCACGCCCCGGCGCGGTCGCGCGCCGCCCGCAGCGCCGTCGGCAGGTAGCCCGCCAGCAGCGCCAGCAGGAGCACGGCCAGGGCGATCCTCACCCGCGGATCGCCCAGGCTCCAGCCCGCCGGGTCGAGGCCCAGCGCCCCGCTCGCCCGCCGGAACAGGTCGTCCGCGGCGGCGGGGAACGCGAGGACGGGCACCAGGATCGGCAGCGCGCCGCGGGTCAGGATCGTCCCCAGCGAGCCCGCCGCCCCGGTGCGGCGCCGACCGTGGAAGAGCTCGAGGAACCGTTGATCGCCCTGCCCCCAGTGCCACACCGTCAGCGCCAGGAAGCCCACGAAGGCGACCGTCGGCGCCGTCCACCACACCAGGCCGTAGGCTACGACCGCGGCGAGGTAGAGCGCCAGGAAGCCCGCGTACGGCAGCGGCCGCCGCGCCCACGCGAGGCCGATCCGCGCGGGTACGAGATGGTCCAGCGCCCCGTGCGGCAGGCCGATCAGCACGATCCCGAGCAGCAGCGGCGCGAGGGCGTAGCGCTCCACCACGGCGGGCGCGACGAGCTGCGCCCCGAGCGCGAGCGCCGCCGCGATCCAACCGATGACCGTGACGGCGGGGGAGATGCGCGCCTCGGCCGACGCGGCCTCGCGCGGTGCGCCTCGAGTCCCGATCGCCTGCGTTCCCATGGTCGGAGCCTAGGCGCGCGCATGCCGCCGGAACCGTAGGCGGAACCCCCGCGCGAGCGCTCCGAGGTTGTACGATATGTGCCCTCAAGGACAGTGTTTCTCGTGGTTTGCAGCAGTGCTTCCATAACTCGCGCCGCGATTGCGGCCGGACTCGCGGTCCGTACATCCCACGCGTCTCCAGACTCACCTCACGTCCGCCCGCGACCGTCGGCCCACCCCCACGGCGCAGTGGCATTCGAGGAGGAAGCGCATGGATCTACCTACCCTGTCCGTTGGCCAGTACCAGCTCGTCTACAACGCCCTGTCGTTCGGCATCGCGGCGATGGGCGCCGGCTTCATCTTCTTCTTGGCGGCGCGCAACCACGTGGGCCCCAAGTACCGCCCGGCGCTGCTCATCTCGGCGGTTGTGGTGGCGATCGCGGCCTACCACTACCTGCGCATGTTCGAGTCGTGGTCGGCCGCCTTCATCCTTGCCGATGGCGCGTACTCGCCCAGTGGCGAGCCGTTCAACGACGCCTACCGCTACATCGACTGGCTGCTGACCGTGCCGCTGCTGCTGGTCGAGGCGGTCGCGGTGCTCGCCCTGACCCGTGCCAAGGCCGGCTCGCTGATCGCGCGGCTGTCGATCGCCGCGGTGGCGATGATCGCGCTGGGCTACCCGGGCGAGATCACCGACAACGGCACCGCCCGCTTCATCTGGGGCTTCCTGAGCAGCGTGCCCTTCGTCTACATCCTGTGGATCCTCTGGGGCGAGCTGGGCGCGTCGCTCGAGCGTCAGCCGCCCAAGGTCAAGGTTCTCGTCCGGAACCTCCGCCTGCTGCTGCTCGGTACCTGGGGCGTCTACCCGATCGCCTACATGGCGCCGTTCTTCGGCTTCGAGGGCGCCTCGGCCGTGGTCGCCATCCAGGTCGGCTACACCGTCGCCGACGTGCTGGCCAAGCCCGCCTTCGGCCTGCTGATCTACGCCATCGCGCGCGAGAAGACGATCGCCGATGGCCACGACCCGCTCGAAGCGGAGGCCGCCACGGCCTGACCGCCGACACCACGAGCATCGCGTCGCGACGGAGGGTGGGTTCCGTCGCGGCGCGTTCGCGTGGGCGCCTGCCGGACCGACGCGCAGCCGACCGTCGTAGCCTCGCGCATGCACCGGTTCCTACGGCGCGACGTCGCCGCCATCCTGCCGCCCCCCTCCGCCGGCTACCGCGGCACCCGCGCCTCGCTGGGGGTGCTGGCCGCCCTGGCCGCGCTGACGTTCGGCCGCAGCGTCGTCCACGTCCTCGCCCCGGACGGCGGCGCCGGATCGATCGCCGGGATCGACGTCGACGTCGAGGGCGGCGCCAACCTGATCGCGCTCTTCGGCCAGTGGGGCTGGGAGCAGCTGCTGCTGTCGTTCGTCACGATCGTGATCCTGGCGCGCTACCGCTTCCTGGTGCCGTTCGCACTGCTGCTGCAGGTGCTCGACTGGGGCGGTCGGATGCTGGTCGGGGAACTCAAGCCGTTGATCGTCGACGCGCCGCCGCCGGGGGCGTACGGGAACTGGATCCTGCTGCCGGTGTCGCTGGTGGCGCTGTGGTTCTCGTTGCCGCTGCGATCGGAGGTCGGTCCGGGGCGGAGCGACGAAGCGCCCTACGACACGGACGAACGATCGTCCACTGCGCCTGCCAGGTAGAGCCGCACCAGCGCAGCCGAGTCCTCGTCGCCGTAGCCCGCCTGAACCGCCTCGGCGGCCGCGGAGGCCACGTGGGGAGCCAGCCGGACCGGAACGCCCGCTGCTTCACACATGGCGCGCGCGAGGGCCGCGTCCTTCGCGAGGAGCGCCGTCGAGAAGACGGTCTCCTGCCCTGAGCCCAGCATCCGGGGCGCCAGGTCGCGGAAGAGTGGGCTGACCGTCGCCGCCTGGCTGCCGGTCACGAGGTCAACGAAGCGCTGCGGATCCACCCCCACGTACGAACACGCGGCGATGGCCTCGGCCGTGATCACGTTGATCGCGCCGAACATCAGGTTGTTGAGGAGCTTGATGGCGTGGCCCGACCCCAGGGGTCCGACGTGCTCGATGCGCGAGGCGAGGCGTTGCAGCACGGGGCGGGCCCGGGCGACGGAGCCCGCGTCGCCCCCGAGCGGAATCGTCCACCCGCCCACGCGATCGGGCCGTCCCAGGATCGGCCCGTCGAGCATCCGAACCGCGGCGTCGCCGACCCTCGTCGCGAGGCCGCGAAGCGATGCTGGATCGGAGGTGCTGGCGTCGACGAACACCGCGTCGCTGGCGCGGAACGCGTCGAGGAAAGCGGGATCCTCGACGACGCTGGACGTCTCGACGGGGGACGGCAGGCAGGCGATCACGACGTCGCGGTGCCGCACCAGCGTCGCCGCGTCCGGCGTGGAGGAGACGCCTGGAACGGCGACCGGACGGACGTCCCAGCCGGCGACGTCGTGGTCCACCGCGAGGTGGCGCGCGATCGCCGCGCCCATGCGGCCGAGGCCCAGGACGCCGACGCGGGGTCGATCGTCCGGAGCGACCGCCGGTCGCTCGGCTGCGGCCCCGGGCGCGGTCACGCTCGCACCTCCAGGTGCACCGCGGGTTTGGACGCCTCGGGCACCACCAGCGCCCGCGCGGGCGCGTCCAGCAACTGTTCGGCGCGGCGCAGCGCGTCGTCGAACGTCGGGACGGGCCGGGCGCCCATCCCGCGCGCGTAGCCGGGCGTCGTCGCCCCAACGATCATCACCTCGAGTGCCGTACGCACTGCGACCCCTCCCATGTACGCCATCGAGAAGCCGTGGAACGGGTGGTAGGCGTAGGCCTCGCGGTATGCGTGGACCCACCCTGGGTTGGTCGCGAACTCGTCCTCGAAGGCGACCAGGTTCGCGGCCTCGTGCACCTGCTGAAGCGCGTCGTAGGTCGCGCGGTAGGACGGGAACCACGCGTCGTTGAACCAGCCGTCGCAGACGGACACCCCGATCACGACGAAGCGCTCGTCCAGCGCCTTCTTGGCGCGGGTGATCCACGAGCCCAGACCCTGCAGCATCAGGAGGGGATTGCTGCCCATGCCGGGACCGTAGTGGAAGGTGCGCGGAATGCCGACGACCAGCACGTTGGCGGGCGGTCCGTCCAGGGTCACCTCGGTCCGTTCGGCCGCGCGCGCCCAGGTGGCGGCCTCGACCTCCGGCGGCGTGCCGGCGACGACGTGCATCTGCTCCGACCGGCCGTTGAGGACGGCATCGACGAGGAAGAACGGACGGCCCATGGCGCCTTCGATGCGCCGGCCGATCGCGGTCAACTGGTCGCGGAAGCGCGACCGGGTCGAGACCGGGACGAAGTCGCTCCGGTACATCGTCCTGGGGCTGTGGTGCGCACGGATCGACCGCCAGCCGGTGAAGCCGGTGCAGGGCATCTTGTAGCCGCCGCTGTAGCCACCGTAGGGGTTGCCCATCGTGTGCCCCAGCATGATCGTCAGGTCCGCGTCGAAGGCGTGGCGGTTGAAGCTCACCGCGTCGCCCAGCTCGCTGTCGGGCAGGGACACCATGCCGGCCGGATCCTCGGCGTCGTGGTTGATCAGCTGCGACGGACCGAAGCGCCGCAGGAGGTCGTCGCCCAGGTAGGCCGCGAACTCCTCGCGGGTGTTCTTGCGATGCAGGCCCATGCCGCAGACCAGCGTCACGTTCTCGTCCTTGACGCCGGCCCGCGCCAGCTCGTCGAGGATCAGGGGGATCGCGACCTTGCGGTGCGCGGTGGCGTGCGCCCCGCCCTTGACGCGGTCAGGGAAGCCGATCACGACCCGGTCGGAGGCGTGGGCCAGGCGGTGTAGCGGCTCGCTTCCCAGCGGGTTGCGAAGGGCGCGCCGCGTGGCCTCGACCGGGTCGTCGAGGCCTGTGGGCTCCTCGTAGAGCACGCCGGGCGCCACGACGCGCGCATCGTCGGGAACGTCGATCGGAAGGCGGCCGTCACCGTACTCGAGGTCGATTCTCATGGTCGGATCCTACGGGCTCCACTTCGCCGCGCGCACCCCCGCGGGTCTCGGTGCCGGTTGCTAGACGACACGGTCGTTGCCTCCATCCACCGGGAGCTGCGCGCCCGTCACGACGCGGAAGTCGTCGGACACGAGGTGCCCGACGATTCGAGCGACGTCCACCGACCGGACCTCGGTTCCGAGCAGGTTCCGGGTCTTGTAGTCCGCTACGCTGAGGCCATAGCGTTCGGCTCGCTCGGCCACCTTCGCCTCGGTCCACAACGCCGTGTCGAAGACGGCATCGGGGTGGACGACGTTGACGCGAATCTCATCGCCCGCCAGCTCCAACGCGGCGACCCGTGCCCATTGGGTCAACGCAGCCTTCGCAGCGGAGTAGGCCGACGCCCCCACCCCCGGGGCGGGAACGTTCTTCGAGCCGATGACCGCGACGGACGGTCCGATGCCGAGACGGAGGAAGGGCACGCATGCGGACACGAGGGACGCGGCCGCCGTAACGTTGACGTCGAAGCTCGCCTGCCAACTCGCGCGGTCGAAGGCGTCCACGGAGTGACTCGGGGGGAGGATGCCGGCGTTGCAGACGACGATGTCGAGTCCTCCGAAGTGTTCCACGCCACGCAGAAGGGCGCGGTGCACGGCTGCAGCGTCGGTGACGTCGCAGACGACCGGAAGGACCTCCGGCGTCGTCCACGTGTCCTCAACGCTCGGGTCGACATCGAGCGCGATCACGGCAGCCCCCATCGACCGCAACCGGTCCGTGATGGCCTGCCCGATGCCGTGCGCGGCGCCCGTGACCAGCGCCACCCGTCCAGCCAGGGGGGGCCGCGCGCCGCCCTTTCGAAGCTTCGCTTGCTCGAGCTCCCAGTACTCGACCTTGAAGAGCTGCTCGTCATCGAGGGGGGTCCATCCACCGGCCGCCTCGGCCTGGATGCTGATGTCCGCCGTGTGCCGTGCGATGTCGCGAACGGCGGCGACCTGCCCGAGGCTGTCCCCGACGGCGAAATGGCCCACGCCCGGAAGCACGATCCATCGCGGAGCCGGGTCCAGATGCTGGGTACCGGGCTCGGCGTGGCGGTCGACGTACGTCCGGTACGCTTCCGCGTACGCCGCCAGATCCCGCTCGATGGCAGGACCGTCGCGCGACGTCAGGATCGCGGCGTGGGGCTTCGTTCGGATGACGTGGTCCGGCGTCGCTGGCCCGCGCGATGCGAGCGCGGCAACGTCGGGCCTCGACGCGAGCGTTCGTGCCGGGCGACTTCGGTCCAAGCCTACGAACATGGCGCGCCCCGCCAGCTTCGATACGACCTGCCGAACCCACGCGGACGTGGAGGCTTCCGCGCCACCGTCCATGCTGTCGGCGTCCTCGAACCCCTCCCCGTCATGCTGAAGCGGGAGTCCTGTGCGCTCGACGAGCGCTCGCTCGGCCTGGTCCACGAACGCGATCATCTTGTCGTACGAGGACCGTGCGTCGTCGGCGAACGTGAAGATGCCGTGGTTCATGAGGATCATCCCGTCGATCGTGGCCCAGTCGGCTTCTCGCGTAACCTGCGCGACGAGTCTGCAGAGCTCGAACCCGGGCATGACGTACGGCACGATGAGCATCCGCGGTCCGAATGTTCGGGCGATCCAGTCGGCGCCACCGGGCGTGTTGGACATCGCGATGATCGCGTCGGCATGCGTATGGTCGACGAATCGGTATGGGATGATCGCGTGCAGGATGGCCTCGACCGAGGGGTTCGGAGCCGACGGGTCGAGCAGCGCGATGCGCTGCTGCCGAACCATGTCGGAGTCGGACAGCTCGTCCAGCGTCGCGAGGTTCAGCAGGGCGTCCATCCGGACCGGTGCGAAGCCGGCGGCTTCGATCGTGGCGAGGTCCCAGCCGCTCCCCTTGACGTAGAGCACGTCGGTCGGAACGCCGAAGAAGTCCGGCTCCCGGATCTTGACGCTGGTGTTGCCACCCCCGTGCAGGACGAGGGCCGGGTCGCTACCGAGCAGGCGCGAGGTGTAGACCCTCTGGCCCAGCGGGTCGTCGTCGGAAGGGGCGAGGCTCGGGTTCCATCGGTTCTTCATGGGTTCCAATCGAGAGCGTGGCGCGGGATCAGTCCTTGAGGCCGGAGCTCGACACGGACTGCGTGAAGTAGCGCTGCAGCGGGAGCAGGACGAGGATGGGAATGACGGCAAGCACGAAGGCGCCCGCGAAGAGCTGACCGAAGTCGAAGTCGTACTGAGCGAGGTACTTCGCGAGAGCGACGGGAGCGACGTGGAGCGACGGGTTCGATGCGATCAGGAGCGGCCAGAGGTACGCCTGCCACTGCCAGACGAACAGCATGAGCCCTGCGCCGATGAGCGACGACCGTGCCAGGGGCAGGTAGATCCGCCAGAAGACGTCCCACCAGGTCGCGCCGTCGACTTGGGCGGCGTAGATGAGCTCACGCGGGATGCCGAGGAAGAACTGCCGCATGAGGAAGATCGCGAGCCCGTTGGCGACGCCTGGAAGGATGAGCCCAGCGTAGGTGTCGTCGAGGTGCCAGTCTCGGAAGAGGTCGAGAAGCGGGATGGCCACGCCCTCGAACGGGATCAAGAACGACACCACCACCACCGCGAAGAGCGCTTCGCGGCCGCGAAACTGGATCGCGCTCAAGGCGAAGGCGGCCATCGCGCACACGAGGAGTCCCAGGACGACGGTCGTGGACGCCACGAACAGGGAGTTGAACACCGCGCGCGGGTACTCGCCCGAGAAGAGGTTCCTGAAGTTTTCGAGCGTCGGGTCGACCGGGATCAGGACGCGAGGACGGAGAGGCTTCAGGTAGGCGAAGATCTCGAGTTCGGGACGGAACGCGCTCGCGAGGAGCCACAGGATGGGCAGCAGGAAGGCGACGCCCACGAGGGCCGCGACGACGGTGAGGAGGGTGCGCTGCAGGATGCTCGGCCTCATGACGCGTCGCTCCTGAGGAGTCGGAACTGGACGGCGACGATCGCGATCATGACGGCGATGAGGAGGACCATCTGGGCATAGGCGAGCCCGTAGTCGGCGAAGGTGAAGGCGTTGCGAAAGATCTCGTAGATCAACAGATTGGTCGAGCCTTGGGGTCCGCCCCGGGTGAGGATCTGGATGGGCGGGAAGAGCAGGAAGTTCGCGACGGTGTCGGCCACCAGAACGAAGGCCAGGGGTCGCCTGAGCAGCGGAAGCTGTACGTGGAGGAACGACGTCCAGAAGCCGGCACCATCGAGGCGGGCCGCCTCGAGGTAGCTCTTGGGGACGTCCTGAAGACCGGCGACGAGGAAGAGCATCCAGTACCCGACGCCTGCCCAGGAGGCCAGGATCATGATTGCGATCAGCGCTTGATCGGGCGAGGTCAGCCATGGCTGCGCGGGTATGCCGATGGCGGCCAGGACCGCGTTGACGATCCCGTCATCGGGCCGGAACCCGACGCCCCAGACGATGGTGGAGACGGCCAAGGGAACGGCTGCGGGCATGAAGATCAGCATCCGCCACGTGCCGGCCATGTACGGGCGCTCGTACAAGAGCAGGGCCAGCGCAAGGGCGATGGCCACCTGCAGAGGGTTGATCCACAGGTTGAAGACCAGCGTCGTCACCAAGGAGTCGACGACCGCGTCGGTTTCGAACATGAAACGGTAGTTGTCGAGCCCGACCCAGGCGTCGCCGTTCCGGAAGCTCTCGACGAAGGAGTACCCCGCCGGGAGGAGTCGGAAGGCGACAAGGGCAGCGAGGGCCGGCGCGAGGAAGGCGAGCGCGACCCAAGCATCGGGGATGCGACGGCGCGACACGGGGTGCGTATCGGGACGTTCCGCTGCATGCGCCCGAGGTCGACGTTCGGTGCTCGTGGGTGGCTTCATGATCGGCTTCGCGACGTGGTGGAGGGTGGGGGACGGCGGTACCCGTCCCCCACGAGCACGAGGCCTAGTCGAGTCGCGACCAGACGCGCTCGAGCTGCGCCGAGGCGTCCTCGAGCGTCGAGGCGACGTCCGCACCGTTGCGGATGTCTTCGATGGCTTGACCGATGATCTCTTCGAACTGGATGTAGCCGCGGGTCTTCGCCCGAACCCGCGCCGTGTTCTGCAGCTCGTACAGGATCAGATCCTCGACCCCGGGAACGATCTGGTTCTCGGCGTAGTACGTCGTGAAGACGCTGATGTTGGCGGGAGGCAGGGGGAACCCGCGCGCTGTCTCGAGCGAACCGGCCGGGTCCGTCGTCGCGAAGGTCAAGAAGGCCAGCGCCTCTTCGAAGTGCTCCGTGTTGGGGTTGATGCCCCACGACCACGCTCCGGTCGGCGTCGCGGGCGTCCCGTCGGCGAAGAAGGGGTGCGGTGCGACGCCGAAGGTGACGTCCGAGCCGCCGAACAGGGGAAGCCACCAGGGGCCGCCCACCCAGAGGGCCACTTGACCGTTGGCGAACAGGTCCCGGGTTTGGGCCACGGGCACGCCGCGAGGCGCGAGGCCTTCCTCGAAGAGCGATGCGTAGAACGTCATCGCTTCGATCCAAGCGGCATTCGTGAAGGCGGGCTCCAGCTCGTCGCTGGGCGATACGCCCGGGCCCCCGCCCAAGGATTCCGCCAGGGGCTGAACCTGGTAGATCCGGTTCACCTGGTCCAACATGACGCCGTAGTCGGCGCCGGCGGCCTGCGCTTGTCGGCCCATCTCGACGACCTGCTCCCACGTGAGGCGGTCGGCGGGATCCATCGAGGGTGCGTCCAGCCCGGCGGCCGCGAGGAGGTCGACGTTGTAGTAGAGGAGCTGGCTGGAGGTGGACACGGGGAGCGCGTACAGTCGCCCGTCCACGGTGGACGCGTCGATGCTGCTCGGCCAGAACAGATCGCTCACGTCGCCCACGTGGTCGGTGAGATCGGCCAGGAGGCCCCGCGACACGAGCGCGCTGATGCGCGGCTGGTCGGCGGTGTAGATGTCGGGCGTGCCCTCCCCGCCGCCGATGCGGATCTGGATGATGTCGTTCAGGTCGTTGAAGGGGACCGACTCGTACTCGACGATGATGCCGGGATTCTGCGCCTCGAAGGCGGCGATGACGGGCTCCATCGCGCTCGGCGCTTCGGGGCCCACGAAGGACAGGACGACCTGGGCCGAGGCTGCTGGAGCCCACAGGAGCGCGATCGCTGCGAGGGCCTGCGTGAGGAATGACCGTGTACGTGCGTGCATGGGGTGTCTCCGTTCGGGACGAGAAGGGGGATGCGACATGTCGTGCTCGAGTTAGGCCCAGCCGGGGCGACGCTGGATCCTCTACCCCCCTTCCGGCACGTCGTGGCCAAGGCCGTCGAGGAAGGTGCCGACGCGGTCGATGAACAGGTCGTGGAACGCGGGAGCATCGACCGAGACCGAGACCAGGTGCTCCGCGTCGTGCTCTTCGGCATCGCGGCGTTCTCGCATGCGGAAGTACGGATCCTCGATCGAGAAGCCCAGCTTGTGCGGCCGCGTCCGCAGCCACGTGCCGCCGAACAGCGACGCCACGGCGAGCGGATCGTGGAGGCATGCGACGGAGTCCGCGGGGAAGGGCTTTCCGCGGTCCTCCGGGTACTGCGGGATCACGTGGAAGTGCTCGTCGCTCCAGATGCGCGTCATGCGTGCAAGGCATGCGCCGAACTCGCTTCCCGACGCTTCGAACCGTCCGATCGCGGACTCGTGGAGGGGCGTGCAGAACGTGAGCTCCGCCGTGACCCAGCGCATGGCGAAGCCCGCGCCCGCCATCTCGTAGGCCGCCAGCGGGTCCGACTGCGAGTTGTGGTCCATGTGGGCGGGCGAGATGCCGGTCGCGTCGAAGAACGCGTGCCACGCGGGGAGGTAGCTCTCCGGGTGGGCCATGCCTCCCATGACCGTCAGGCCGTCGACCTTCTTGGGGAACGACGCATCGAGGCGCACCGCCTCGGCGACGTTGGTGAACGGGCCGACCGCGACCAGGTGGAACGGTGGCGCCGATGCTTCGTCGACCAGCCACTCGGCTGCCGACACGTCGAGGATCGGCGCCGCGGGCCCGTCGTAGGGAACGTCCAGGCATCCCTTGCCCTCGTGTCCGAACCAGGTCGGACCGCGTCCCATTCCGAACGGGCGGCCCGCGCCCTTGACGACCGGGATGTCGGTTCGTCCAGCCATGCCGAGCAGGCGAGCGGCGATCGCGGCTCGGGTATCGACGTCCCCGTCGACGATCGTCACGCCCTTCAGGTCGAGTTCGGGGCTGGCCAGGATGAAGGCAAGGGCCAGCGCGTCGTCGACGTCGGTCCCGATGTCGGTGTCGAACACGATCGGCATGGGATGCGGGTCGGTCGGCATGCTTCCTCCTAGGTGTCGAGCGATTCGTCGAGGCTGCCCGCGAGGAGCGAGATCAGCCAGTCGATGGAGACGGTCCTGTCGTCGGCCACGAGCCACCGGCGCGCCATTCGCGCAAGCCGAACCTCGATGGCCTGGCGCGTGTTCAGGTCGTCGATCGAGGCGAGCTCGCTCGTCGTGACGATGCCGAGCAGGCGCCGGAGTACCTCGCATCCCGCGTGCCGAACGGCGGAGCGACCGATCTCGCCCAGGTACGTCTCCAGCCAGGCGCGTTCGAACTCGTCCCGCTCGTCGACCTGCCAGAACGGTTCGGGCGCGATGCCGCGGGCATCGCTCGTGGTCCACAGGCGCTGGCTGACGCGCCGATAGGCGTCCCACGTGTCACGAATGGCCGAAACCGCGTAGGCCTGGCGGGCCGTCGCGTCCGCACGGTTCTTCGCGTGGAAGGGCGCAGCAGCCGCGGCGATGGCGAGGTGCGCGAAGTACGTTCCGACGTCGTAGGCGGCCGGACCGTAGAAGGCGAACTCCGGATCGATCACGCGGGTGTCGGAGTCGCTCACCATGATGCTACCGGTGTGAAGATCGCCGTGAAGCAGCGTTTGGGCGTGGCTGAGGTAGTCGATCTTGGTCCGGAGGACCGCGGCCTTGAGGCCCGGATCGGCGCGCAGGTCGGCGACCCATGCGTCGGGGAGGCCCGAGGAATCGTTCTCGGGACTCTCCATGAACGGGTTCGTGAACACGAAGTCTTCTTGGAGCCTGCACAGGTGGGGGTTCGTGAACTCGAGTTGGCGCGCCTTCTTCTCTTCGCCCTCGAGATGCAGGTCCGAGTTGAGGACGTGCGTCGTGGCCATGAAGCGCCCGATGGCATCGGACAGTCCGGTCGGTGTGGCGCCCTGGGTCAGCGCCTCGCGCAGGACGCGGTGGTCACTCAGGAACTCCATGGCGACGAGCGACAGGGCGTCGTCGGCGTGCAGCACCTCGGGGACGAGGTCGCCTACCTGGTCGCCGTACAACCGCAGGGCGAGTGTCTCGAACCTCATCCGGTCGCGCGTCAGGGGCCACGATTCGCCCGCGACGCGCAGGTACGGGAGCGCTTGCTTGACGATGATCGCGTTGCCGTCCTCGTCGTCCAGCACGAAGACGAGGTTGAGGTTCCCATCCCCGATCTCGCGCGTGACGACCCGCGCGGGATCAGGGAAGCGTGCTGCCAGACCGGGAATGCCAAGGACGTAGTCGAGGACGGAGTGCTGGTCCAGTGCGCGGTACGTCATGGCGATCCGTCCAGCTCCGGGAACAGACCGAGAATCCCGGCTTCGCTCGCTGCGCAGATGCCGCGTTCGGTGATCAGGCCCGTCACAAGTCGCGCAGGGGTGACATCGAAGGCGAAGTTCCGCGCTGGCGTCGTCTCGGCCATCAGGGCGACCTCGGTGGCGCGGCCGTCGTAGAGCACGTGCGCGTGCGTGACCTCGCGGGCGTCGCGCTCTTCGATCGGGATGCCGTGGATGCCGTCGTCGAGCGTCGCGTCGAACGTCGACGATGGAAGCGACACGTAGAAGGGAACGCCGTTGTCGGCGGCTGCGAGCGCCTTCTCGTAGGTGCCGATCTTGTTCGCGACGTCGCCGTTGCGCGCCGTCCGGTCGCTACCGGTGATCACGATGTCGACCAGGCCGCGCTGCATCAGGTGCCCACCAGCGTTGTCGACGATGACGGTGTGCGGAACGCCGTGCTTGGCCAGTTCCCATGCGGTCAAGCGCGCACCCTGGCTGCGCGGACGCGTCTCGTCGACCCACACGTGGACGGGGATGCCCGCATCGTGAGCCGCGTAGACGGGCGCGGTCGCGGACCCGTGGTCGACGAATGCCAACCAGCCTGCGTTGCAGTGCGTCAGGATGTTGAGGACTCTCCCGTCGGTCTGCTGTGCGAGGTCTGCCAGGAGGCGCGATCCATGCTCGCCGATGCGTCGACACGAGTCCGCATCCTCGTCGGCGATGCGCTCCGCCTCGGAGCGAGCCGCTGCGACGAGTGCCGCCCCGTCCGCGTCGTTCTCGGCGAACGGTTCGCTCAAGTGAGGGTCGAGCAGGGTCCGCTGCCGATCGACCGCCCAGGCGAGGTTGACGGCCGTAGGTCGCGTCGCGACGAGTTTCGCGGCGGCGCGCTCGATCACGTCCCGCCGCTGCGCGGGAGCGACCTGCGAGGCTTCGATGGCCGCCAGGAACATCCCGTACCCGGCCGCCGCACCGATCAGGCCGGCACCTCGGACCCACATGTCCCGAATCGCGACCGCGCAGTCGTCAGAGGTTCGCAGCGTGCGGATCTCGAAGGAGAACGGAAGCGTGCGCTGGTCGATGACCCGTACGCTGACGCCGTCGTCGTCGAGCCAAATCGTGCGGTAGGGAACGCCGTCGACCCGCATGTCAGATCGTCTTCGGGATCACGGCGTCGTAGGCACGGCGCTCGCTCTCGAGGGCGCGGTCCGGATCCACGAGGGACAGGGCCACGTAGAGGGTGTCGACGATCGCGAACTGAGCGATGCGCGACGCGAGCGCTTCGGGTCTGAGTTCGTTGGCGACGCTCAGGAGCGTGACGTCCGCGTGCTGCGTGAAGGGTGAATGGGCGTTGCCGGTGATGGCGATCGTGGAGCAGCCCTGTTCCTTGGCGCGTTCGAGGGTCATGACCGGATCCACCGATGTTCCGGAATGCGAGACCCCCACGACCACGTCGTCGGGGGCGAGCATCGCGACGGACATCAGTTGAAGGTAGGAGTCCGTCTGCGCGCTGCAGTCGAGCCCGATTCGGAAGAGCTTCTGGTAGAGGTCCTCGACGATCGGGATCGACGTTCCCACGCCGGTCACCAGGATGCGGCGCGCCTTGGCGAGCATGTCCACGGCGCGCTGGAGGGAGGGCAGATCCAGGGTCGCGGCCGTGTCTTCGAGCGCCTGCACGTTGGCGCCGAAGACCTTGGAGCAGACGGAGGCGAGATCGTCGCTGGACGTCACGCCCTCGACGATCAGGCGGTTCGGTTCGGCCAGGTCCCCGGCGATGGCGAGCTTGAGGTCCGTGAACCCTCGGAACCCGACGCTCCTGCAGAAGCGCAGAACGGTCGTGTCGCTGACGCCGCAGGCGTAGCCGACCTGCGCCATGGACATGTTGAGCAACTGCTCCGGTCGCTCGAGCAGCCACCGTGCGACGCGCTCTTCTGCGTCGGCCAGGGTGGGAAGCATGCTCCGAACCCGTGCGGTCGCGCTTCCGACGTTCCGATGGGAAGTCAGGTCAGCCATATAGCACTACCACCACTCTCTATTCAGATGTGTTGTGTCACCACGCTAGCAGGTGGGTCGTCCCGCCGCAAGTCCAGCCATGGACAGAACGAGGGCGGGCCCGCGCCGGTCGTGCCGGCGAGACCAGGAGGGGACGGGATGCTTGCCGTTGCCGTTGGGGGGTCGGGAGCGAGTCCAACGCGGCAACGCGTCACCCTCGGACAACGTTGCACTCAAAAGTCATGACGTTATAGCATCCTCGGCAATCCGTACTCGGCGGCGCCCCGCGCCACGCCCCTCACCGGACGTCGACCGCGACGTCCGAGACCTGAACGGATCGTGACCATGGACGCGACCGACTCCGATCCGCGCGCGCCGGTGATCGCCTACGCACCCGCGTGGCTGCCCAGCTACGAGGCCGCCGGGCACCGCGTCGTCGAACGTTCGCGCGCCACCCTGGAGCAGCGAGTCGAGGCAGTCGGCGGGCGCCTGCTGGTCCTGGACGCGCCGATCGAGTCGGCCGCGGACGCGGCCGCGGCGGCGCGCGCCTTCGCCGATGCCGGCGCCGACCTCGTCCTCCTGCAGAGCGCCAGCTTCGCCATGGGCGACGTCGTCCTGCCGTTCGCCGAGGCCGGCCACCGCCTGTGCCTCTGGGCACCCTCCGAGCCGCGGCGCCACGGCCCGATCCCGCTCAACGGCTTCGTCGCCATGCACCTCCACGCGGGCGTGCTCGGGACGGCGGGCCGCGCGACGGGGGCTCGCTTCACCTGGCTCTTCGGGGACGCGGGGAGCCCGCTCTTCGAAGGCCGACTCGCGGCGGTCCTCGCCAGCCTGCGCGTCCTCGCGGCGCTGCGCAGCGCCACCGTCCTTCGGATCGGCGACGTGGCGCCCACCTTCCTCAACGTCGCGTCCGACCACGACGCGGTCCTCGCCACCACCGGAGCGCGCGTTCGGACCGTACCGCTGGAGCCGCTGCTCGACGACGTCGACGCTCGCCTCGCGGACGCCGACCGGACCGCGATCGACGGCGCCGTCGCCGGCATGACGGCCGACGTGCCGGTCGACGGCCTGAGGGAGGACGACCTCGCCCGCAGCGCCGCGGTCTACCTCGCCCTCCGTACGGTCGCCGACCGCCATGGCGCCGACGCCGTCGCCGTCCGCGACTGGCCGGAGATGCAGACCCGCCTGGGGCTCCACCCCGGCATGGCGATGAGCTGGCTGGACCACCACGACGGCGTGCCGGCCGCGGCCGAAGGCGACGTGGGCGGCGCGCTCTCGATGATCGCCGCGCGCGCCGCGTCGGGGCGGCCGGCCATGCTCCTCGACGTCAACGACCTCGACGACGAGCACGACGCGCTGCTGACCTGGCACTGCGGCGGCAGCCCCCTGGCCATCGCCGATGCGACCGGTCCCCGCTGGACGCCGCACACCACGCTCGCGCACGAGGACGGCACGGCCATGGGCGCGGTCGCGGACCTCACGTTCGCTCCCGGGCCGGTCACCCTGCTGCGGGTCGGGCGGGACGGCCGCCGCTGGTTCGTGATCGAGGGCGAGGTCATCGCGTCCCCCAACCCCGGCTTCGACGGGAGTCGCGGCTGGATCGCTCGTTTCCGCGACCGCGACGGACCGTTGCGCGCCCGCGACGTCGCCGAGACGCTGATCGCCGGCGGCGTGGAGCACCACCTCGCCCTCGTTCCCGGCCACCACGCCGCGGCGCTCCGTACGGCCGCCGGGTGGCTCGGGGCCCGCTTGGTCCCCCGCATCGAGCATCGCGACGATCTATCCCTTCAGGAGGTCCATCCGTGAGCGATCCCGCCCCCGCCCCTTCCTTCGCGAGCGCGTCCGCGGGCGCTAGGCTCGACCGACTCCTCGGTCCGGACGGCCGAACCGTGATCGTGGCCCTGGATCACGCCCTCGCGACGGGACAGTCGGCCGGCTTGGACGACCCTGTCGGTGTCCTCGCCGAGGTCGCGGAGGCCGGAGCGGACGCGGCGATCCTGACGCCCGGTGCGGTGCGCCTCCGTGCGGGCGCCGCCGCGAACCTGCCGTGGCTGCTCACCGCCGACTACTACGCGACGTCCGCGGACGCCGGCATGCCTGGCGATGCCGAGCTGCACGGCGTGCTGTGGGGCGCGGAGCACGCCGCCTCCCTGGGCGCCGACGGCATCAAGTGCTTGTGGATCCACGGTCAGACCGACGCGGAGCGGCACCTGCGGTCGTTGCGTCAGGTCGCGCGCCTGATGGAGGACGCCCACCGGGTCGGCCTGCCGGTGATGGTGGAGGCCGTGCTGTGGGGACCCCGGCTCGCGCCCGGACGCGAGCAGGACGGGGAGCTGGTCGCCAACGCGGCCCGCATGGCCTTCGAGCTCGGCGCCGACGTGATCAAGGTCGCCATGCCGGACGACGTCGTGCCCCTCCAGCGGGTCGCGCGGTCGGTGCCCGTCCCGATCGTCGCGATGGGCGGCCCGGCGCACGATCCGGCGGTCCTGTTCGGCCGGGTGCGACGCGTCCTCGACGCGGGTCTCGCTGGCGTCGCCCTGGGCCGCAACGTCTGGAAGACCGAGCGCCCCGAGCGCATGGTCGCCGCGCTGCGTGCGTTGGTGCACGACGGCGTGTCCGACACCGACGCGCTCGCCGTGCTTGGCCGGGGCGACGGCGGGTGAGCGGAGCCGATCGGCGGCTGGAGGGCAAGAACGTCGTCGTGACGGGGGGCGCCAGTGGGAACGGGCGTGCGATCGCGCTGGCGGCGGCGCGCGCGGGCGCCAACGTCGTCGTCGCCGACGTGACCGAAACGCCGCGCGAGGGCGGTCGGCCCACGCACGAGCTGTGCGAGGAGCACGGCGCCCAGGCGCGCTTCGTTCGCTGCGACGTCCGCGACCGGGCGCAGCAGGACGCGGCCGTGGCCGCCTGCGACGACTGGGGCGGCATCGACGCGATGGTCGCGAACGCCGGTCTGCTACGGAAGCACGACCTCCTGGACATCGACGAGGCCGCCTACGACGCGATGCTCGACGTCAACGTCAAGGGCGTGCTGTTCTCCGCGCAAGCCGCTGCCGCGCGCATGACCGACCGGGGTGGATCGATCCTGGTCCTCGCCAGCATCGCCGGCCTGCGCGGGACCGGCCGCTACGCGCTCTACAACCTCACCAAGGGCGCGGTCCGCCTGCTGGCGTCCTCGCTCGCCCACGAGCTCGGACCCAAGGGCGTCCGCGTCAACGCGCTCTGCCCCGGCATCATCGACACGCACATGAACGTGCACGACGATCCCGTCATCGGCACCGCCGACGGCGAGGGTCTGCGCGAGCAGATCCCGCTCGGCCGCTGGGGACGGCCCGACGAGGTCGCCGACGCGGCGATCTACCTCCTCTCCGACGACGCCTCCTACGTCGCGGGCGCGTCGCTCGTCGTCGACGGCGGCTACCTGCGCATCTGAAGGGACGATCATGAGCACCGTTCGCTTTCCCACCCTGACACCCGAGCGACGCCGCGAGCTCCTCGCCCCCCCGAGCCGCGATGGCCGCCTTCGGATCGTGATCGACACCGACGCCGCCAACGAGATCGACGACCAGTTCGCGCTCGCCTGGGCGTTCCTGTCCCGCGACCGGTTCGACATCGAGGGCGTCTACGCCGTGCCGTACAGCTTCGGTATCTACCGCGACGACCTGATCGAGACGCGGCGCCGCCTGGACGGGGGCGAGGCCATCCCGGACGAGCTCCGGCCGCTGGTCGGATGGGTCGAGGGGCTACGGGCCGACGGCGTCCACCCGTCGGAGGTGCCGTTCGTGACACCGGCCGACGGGATGGAGGAGTCCTACCAGGAGATCCTCACCGTCGATCGCTTGATGAACGCGGGCCTCGCCGATCGGGCCTTCCGGGGGTCGCCGGGCTACCTGGCTTCCCTCGACGAGCCGATCGACAGCCCCGCCGCGCGGCACCTGATCGAACGAGCGCTGGCCGACGACGACCGCCCCCTCTACGTGGTCGCGATCGGCGCGACGACGAACCTCGCGTCCGCCCTGTTGATGGCGCCTGAGATCGCGGAGCGGATCGTGATCGTCTGGACGTCGGCCTACCCGACCTGGTCGGGGATGTACAACTACTCGTTCAACCTGGAGCAGGACCTGCCCGCCTCGCAGCTGTTGTTCACGAGCGGCGTGCCGATGGTGTACCTGCCGGGGTACTACCTCGGGGCGCAGCTGCGCCTGTCGCTCCCCGAGATCGAGCGCTGGATCCGTGGATGCGGTGCCATCGGCGAGTACCTGCACCACCTCTACACGCACAACCCGCTCTACCCGCAGCGCGGCATCCACGAGAAGCCGGGTCGCAGCTGGGTGATCTGGGACCTGATCAACTTCGCCTGGCTCCTCGAGCCGTCGTGGGTTCCCACGCGCTTCGTGCCGACGCCGCGGCTCGGCGATGATCAGCGCTGGCACGCCGACGGCGCGCCGGGGACCGAGATGCTCGAAGCGTTCGAGGTGGCGCGTGATCCGATCATGATCGACGTCATCGCCAAGCTCCAGGCCGGCTTCGGAACGGAGGACGCATGACGCGCGCGACCTCGCCCCTGGACCGGAACGACGACCGCCCGCTCTACCAGCAGCTCTACGCCGCGCTGCGCGGCAAGGTGCAGCGCGGCGAGTGGTGCCCCGCCAGCATGATTCCCGCCGAGGCCGAGTTGATGGCCGACTACGGCGTCAGTCGCATCACGGTGCGAGCGGCGCTGGACCAGATGGTGCGGGACGGTCTGATCGAGCGGCAGCGGGGTCGCGGCAGCTTCGTGCGTGCGGCCGCGCCCGAAGCGCGCGCCTGCGTGACGTCGTTGACCGAGCAGGTGATGCGCTCCGGTCGCACGCCGACGACCGACGTGCTCGGCGTCGAGGTCCGGCCGGCGGCGCGGTTCGTCGACGATGAGCTCCCCTTCGCCGACGACGAAGCGGTCGCACGGATCGAGCGGGTCCGTCGCATCGACGGCCGTCCGGTCGCCCTGATGCGCTCGTTCATCCCCGAGCGGCACGTTCCTGGCGTCTCGACCCGCGACTTCGCGGAGGAGGGGCCTGCCCAGAGCCTGCTCTACGTGCTGGAACACCGCTTCGGCGTGCTGCTCGACGTGGGCGAGGAGACGCTCGTCCCGACCGGCGCGGAGCGGCGTGACGCGGAGCCGCTGGGGATCGAGGTGGGGACGCCGGTGGCCGTCAAGATCTGCCGGATCGAGAACGCCGCGGGGGAGACGACGCTCTACGAGGAGGCGATCTGGTGCGCGCCGCAGAGCCAGCCGATCCAACGTTTCCCCGAGCCGGTGCCGGCCGTCCGGTGACGTGTCGAGTACACCGGATGCACCTGCTTGACACCGCGCGAAATGTCATGACATTCTTCGCCCCAACGTTCACAACGTCGCTCACCTCACGATTCCGCGGGGGCGTGGGCGAACGCTCAGGAAGCGAGGTGTGCATGCCCGCCACGACGCATGCGCAGGCCCGCCCGGCGAGGCGCCGATGACGCGTCTTCGGCTCGACGGGCTCGTCAAACGATTCGGGGACGTCACGGCGGTCGACCACGTCGACCTGACCGTCGAGTCCGGAAGCCTCGTCGCGCTCCTCGGCCCCTCCGGCTGCGGCAAGACCACCACGCTTCGCATGGTCGCGGGCCTCGAAGAGCCCAGCGACGGCGACATCGTCTTCGACGACGAGTCCGTTCTGGGCGTGGCCCCCGAGAAGCGGGACATCGGCATGGTCTTCCAGCGCTACGTCCTCTTCCCGCACATGAGCGTCGAGAAGAACGTCTCCTTCGGCCTGCGCATGCGCGGCATGGACAAGACCGAGATCGACCGACGCGTCGCCGAGGTGATCGACATCGTGCAGTTGCAGGGGCTCGCCAAGCGCTTCCCCAGCCAGCTCTCCGGAGGGCAGCAGCAGCGCGTGGCGATCGCTCGCACCGTCGTCACCGACCCGCGCCTGATGCTGATGGACGAGCCGCTCTCGAATCTCGACGCCAAGCTCCGCGAGGAGATGCGGGCCTTCATCACCGACCTGCAGCGACGCCTGGGGATCACCACCCTGTTCGTGACGCACGACCAGGTGGAGGCGATCGAGCTCGCCGACTCCATCGGCGTCATGTTCGAAGGTCGGCTGGTTCAGTTCGGATCGCCCGAAGAGATCTTCAACCGGCCGCGCAACGAGCGCGTCGCCGACTTCATGGGGACGACCAACCTGCTCCACGGCGAGCTGGACGCCGCCGGCCCCGACCGGAGTCGCCTCTCGACCCAGGTCGGCGTGTTCGCGATCGAGCGCGCCGCCCACCACGACCGGGGAGGACAGGTCGTCGCGACCGTCCGCCCCGAGCACATCGACCTCGCAGCCCCCGACGGTCCCGACGACGGCGCCGGCGCCAACGCGTTCCGCGCCACCGTCGAGGAGGCCGTCTACTACGGAGGCACGCTGACCTACCGCGTCGCGTCCCAAGGCGTGTCGATGCAGGTGCGCGATCGCTCTACGCGACGGTTCGCGGAGGGAGAGGAGGTGGTGGTGCACGTCGAACCGGAGCACCTCTGGGTGTTCCCCGAATGAAGTGGAGGCGCGCTCGCGTCCCGCTCCGTCCCGAACCCTCGCAGATGAGCACCACGAAGGAGATCGCATGCTCACGTCCATCTTCCGCAGGATCGCGCCCCTGGCGCTTCTGATCGCTTTCGTCACCGGGGCCGCTTTGGCCCAGCCCACCGGCACGCCCGAAGCCGAAGCGTTCCGCGAAGCCTTCCTCGCCGGCGAGCTCGCCTGGGACGAGGTCCTCGAACGCGCCGCCGAAGAGGGCGAGGTCGTCTGGGCGCACTGGGGCGGCAGCGAGAACCTCAACACCTGGATCGACACCGTCGTCGTGCCCGCCATGGCCGAGTACGGCGTCACGCTGCGCACCTCGCGCGTGACCAACACGCGGGACGTCGTGGACCTGATCCTGGCCGAGACCGCGGCCGGCCGCGGGGTCGGCGAAGGGTCCGTCGACGCGATCTGGATCAACGGCGAGAACTTCTTCACGCTGTCCTCGCAGGGCCTGAACTTCGGCTCGTTCGCGGACCTCGTCCCGAACGCGCAGTACATCCACTTCGACCCCGCCAACCCGGCGTCCGGTCCCAACCTGTTCGACTTCGGCTACCCGACCAACAAGGAAGAGATCCCCTGGTCCGGTGACCAGTACATGTGCGCGATCGACACGGCCCGCCTGGCGCGCGAGGACGCGCCCAGCGACTTCGCCGAGCTCGAGGCGTGGCTGCGCGAGAACCCCGGTCGCTTCACCTACGTCCGCCCGCCCCAGTACAACGGCAACACCTTCGTCCAGACCGTCCTGTACGCGCACAACCCCGACGGCACCGGCTTCGAGCCGTTCCAGCTGAGCGCGGACGCGCTGGGCGCCGAGGAGTTCCTCCGCATCTCGCGCCCCGGCTACGAGTACCTGCAGCGCATCGAGCCGTTCCTGCTCGGCGGCGGCGGGGCCGACGGCCAGCGCGGCTCGCCCATCTACCCCGAGGACCAGAACGGCCTCGAGGCGCTCTTCATCAACGGCGAGATCGACATGGCCTGCCAGTTCGGCATGTACAGCACCGCCGTCTCCGTCGAGACCGGCAGCTTCCCCGAGACGGCCGAGAACATCATCTTCCCGACCGACGGCATGATCAAGAACAAGAACTTCATCGGCGTCCCCATCAACGCGCCCAACCCGGCCGCCGCGATGGTCCTCGCCAACCTGCTCGCCAGCCCCGAGAACCAGATCTCCAAGCTGGGCGCCATCGGCTACGTGCTCGGGATCGACGCCGACCTGCTCGACGCCGAGACGCAGGCCCAGATCGACGAGGTCGCCCCCAGCCTGATGGGCATCACCTACGACGAGCTCGGCGCGGCCACCGTGCCCGACACCAACGCGTCCCTCGTGAACGTCATCGAGGGCACCTGGATCGAGTTCATCGAGCGTCGTACCGGCACGCTCGACGAGTCCGTCGACGCCGCCTACCAGGGCCGCTGATCCGTCCCTAGACCCCTTCCGGTGCGCGCCCGCATGGGCGCGCACCGGACCCGAGGAGACCGATGCAGAGCGCCTCGCTTCCCCCGTCGACCCCACCGTCCGGCACCCGACGCGCGTCGACCTGGCGCACCTGGATGCGGCGGCTCTACGTGCCGCTCATGCTCGCGCCCGTCGTCCTGACCATCACGACGCTGTTCGTCGGGGCGTTGGTCGTGGCGCTCCTGCAGAGCTTCGGCTACGCACCCCTCTACGGCATCAACGAGTTCCCGACCCTCGAGTACTACGGCAGCCTGTTCTCCCAGGCGGGCTTCTGGGCCTCCGTGGGCCTGACCTTCTACTACGCGATCGTGCCCACCATCGTCGGCACGATCCTGAGCATCTATCTTGCGCTGGCCCTTCGTCGCCGCTTCCGCGGCAAGGGCTTCGTACAGTTCGTCTACAAGCTGCCGCTCATGATCCCCTACCTGGTCGGCGTCGCCGTCACGATCGTCCTGTTCGGGAACGGCGGCATCATCGCGCGCAGCTTCTACGCCCTCGGCCTGATCGAGTCCACGCGCGACTTCCCGCGTCTGATCTACAGCCACGCAGGCTGGGGCGTCATGTTCGTCTACGTCTGGAAGCAGGTTCCCTTCACGACGCTGATCGTCTACTCGGTCCTGATGGGCCTCGGTCGCGAGAGCGAGGAGGCCGCCGCCACGCTCGGCGCGAACAAGTGGCAGACCTTCTGGCACGTCACGTTGCCGCAGATCATGCCGGGCATCGTCTCGGCCACGATCATCGTCTTCGCCTTCAACTTCGGCTCGTTCGAGATCCCCTTCATCCTGGGGGGCGGGTTCCCGAACACCCTGCCCGTCGAAGCCTGGCGGGCGTTCGAGGACGCCGACTACAGCCGTCGACTCCGCGCGATGGCGATCGTGATGGTCATCGGCCTCATGAGCGGCGCAGTGCTGTTCGTCTACCTCTGGACCTACCGCCGCTTCGAGCGGCTGCGGGGGCGCCAGTGAGGCCCGCCGCGGAGGCCACCGTCGCCACCCGTGCCCAGCGTCGCCGCCGACGTCTGGGGAGCGACCGGCTCGGACCGTTCGGACGCTTCTACGTCACGATCATGACTGGGGCCGTGCTGATCCCGTTCCTGCCGCTGATCGTCGGATCGTTCGCGTTCCGCTGGACCTGGCCGGACCTGCTGCCCTCGACCTGGTGGTGGGAGGCGCGGGCCACCGCCCGGCTGCCGACGGGCTGGGACTACATCTTCTCGCCCGTCTCGCGGGTGATCGAATCGACCGGCAACACGCTGCTGATCGCGATCATCGTGACGCTGCTCTGTACGCTGATCAGCCTGCCCGCGGCGCGCGTGATCGCGCGCGAGCGCTTCCGCGGCAAGAGCTTCATCGAGTTCTTCCTGCTGACGCCGCTCATCATCCCGGAGATCGCGGTCGGCCTGGGGATCCTGGTGACCTTCATCCAGCTCGGGCTCGCCGGCACCTACTGGGGCATCGTCCTCGTCCACCTCATCCCGACGATTCCCTACATGGTCCGCGTCCTGACGTCGGTCTTCCAGGGCCTCAGCAGCGACTACGAGGAGCAGGCGCGCGTCCTCGGGGCGGGACCGTTCAAGACGCTCGTCCACGTCACCGTGCCGATGATCCTGCCGGGCATCATCGCGGGCGGACTGTTCGCGTTCCTGATCAGCTCCAACATCTTCCTGCTGACCTTCTTCATCGGACGCGGCCAGATCGAGACCCTGCCCACGCTGCTCTTCAGCCGCGTCAGCGGAGGCGGCGCCTTGGACGCCGTCGCAGCCGGCGTCGCCCTGATCGTCTGCGTGCCCGGGATCGTGCTGCTGATCATCACCGAGCGCTTCATCAAGGAGGAGGTGTTCGCCAAGGGCTTCGGCGGCTGACCGCCGACCTGGCGACCTACGATGCGGACGACCGAACGAACGACGCGACCCCCGGACCCGATACGATGACCCCGCCCGGACCCGCGCTGGACGACCGCGTCCTGGGCGTCCTGTACGGCGCCGCCTGCGGAGACGCCCTCGGCGGTCCGGTCGAGGGGCTGCACCATCGCGACCTCGCCGAGCGGTACGGCGTCATCGACCGGATGCTTCCCTACGACAAGCCCCCGGCCGAGCACGCGCAGTTCGCGAACGCGCCCGGGTCGGTCACCGACGACACCCGGCTGCACCTGATCACCTGCGACGCGGTCCTGGCGCGGGGAACGGGCGTACGCGGCGCCGACCTCGCGATCGCCATCGACGCGTGGCGGGACGAGCACCGCGAGCCGCTCGAGCGGGCGTTCATCGAGGAGTACCACTACGCGGCCCTCGCCGGTCCGGGCAAGGCCCCGTGGGGCGGGCACGCGACCAACGGCGCGATCATGTCCAACCACGTCGTCGGCGTCCTGCACGCCGGCGATCCCGTCGCCGCGTTCCGGACGGCGCTGGACCTCGCGTACCTGAGCGACGGCTATGGACGCGAGGCGGCAGCGATCCACGCTGCGATCGTCGCGGGCGCGTTCGTGCCCGGCGCCGCGGTGCGTGACCTCGTCGAGGAGGCGCTCCGCATCGCCTGGGAGGAGCGCCGCGACGGCCCCCACTGGCGGCGGACGATCGCCGAGCACGACTGGGCTCGCTTCGAAGGGCGCCCCAACCATGAGCTGATCGAGCGCGCGCTGGCGCTGGTCGACCAGGCCGCGCCTCCCGGCGCGCCGGAGGACGATGCCGAGCTGCGCGACGCCCTCTACGACGCCCTCTACGTGACGCCCGTCGGGAGCGACGCCGGCCAGACCCTGGCCGTCGCCGTCGCCATGCTGGTCCGTCACGACGCCGATGCCGAACGGACGCTCCGCGCCTGCGTGGCGTACGGCCGGGACAACGACTCCTACGCCAGCGTGGCCGGCGCCGTCTGTGGAGCGCTGCACGGCGTCCGCGCCCTGCCGGACGCGTGGGTCCGCGACGTCCGCGCCGCCAACCCCGAGCTTCCCTTCGACCGGGTCGCGGACCGCCTGGCCGAACAGCTGCGGCAGCGCATCCGCGCGATCCGCACGACGCTCGAGGCGCTCGAGGCGACCTCCGCATGAACCTCGCCCCCGACGCCTGGCGCGCGGCCCTCGGCCTCGCGCCGGAGGAGACCCCCGTCGCCGTGATCCTCGAGGGCACCTGGTGGGAACGCGACGCGTACGCGGCTCGTACGGCCAAGCTCGACGACGTGCGCGAGCTGGGTTTCCCCGGCTGGATGCTGGGTCGCCACCGCGGGATCCCGATCGTCTACGCCTGCGCGTACGGCGCGCCCAAGGCGGTCGAACCGGTGCACGTCCTGGCCCAGATCGGGACGCGCCTTGCGATCCAGATCGGCTCGTGCGGGGGACTGCAGCCCGAGCTCGTGACCGGCGACATCGTCGTACCGTCGCGAGCGGAGATCGGCGAGGGCGCGTCGCCCGCCTACGGCCGCCACGACGTCGCCCTGGCGTCCCGGCCCTGGGTCGAGCGCGCGACGTCCGCCGTCCGCGACCGCGGCGTCCCCGTGCACGACGGTCACCACCTCACCACCTCGGCCCTGCTGCAGCAGCCGCCCGACACCGTCGCCCGCTGGCACGCCGCCGGCTACAGCTCGGTCGACATGGAGACCTCCGCCGTCTACACCGTGGCGGCCGCGTTCGGCATCGACACCGTCGCCCTGCTCTTCGTCTGGGACGAACTGCTGGCCGGCAGGGGATTCCTGGCCACTTTCGACGACGCCGAAACAGCCCGCCAGCGGCGCGCGAACGAGGTCACGTTCGACGTCGCGCTGGACCTCGTGGAGATGGTCGCATGATCCTGTCCGTGCACACCGCCCTCTGGAACCGCTCGTGGAGCGATGACGTCGTTCCCTTCGTCGAGGCGGCGGCCCGCGCCGGCTTCGCCGGGGCCGAGGTGTCGCTGCTCGGCGACGACGCCGGGTTCGCGCGCGTCGCGACGGTCGCGTCCGAGTTGGGCGTGCACCTCACGTCCACGACCGGCTTGTCCCCCGACACCGATGTCGGAAGCCGCGATCCCGACGTCCGGGCGCGCGGCGTCGATGCGCTGAGGCGCGCCATCCGCTCGACCGAGGTCCTGGGCGCGCGCCAGCTGTCGGGCGTGATCTACGGAGCCTGGGGGGTGACCGATCCGGACCGTCGCGACGAGCGCCTGGCGCTCGCCGCCGAGGCCCTTCGGGCCGTCGCGCCCGACGCGCGCGACGCGGGGGTGACCCTCGGCATCGAGGCGATCAACCGCTACGAGACCGACCTGGTCAACACGTCGCGGCAGGCCTGCGACCTCGCCGAGGCCGTCGGCGATCCCGCCGTCGGCGTGTTGCTGGACGCCTACCACATGAACATCGAGGAGAAGGATCCGGCGGCCGCCGTGCGCGCGGCCGGCGATCGCCTGGTGCACGTGCACGTCGCCGGACGCGACCGCGGCGTTCCCGATCCGGACTGGCTGCACCGTACCGGCCTCAGGACCGCCCTCGCGGAGATCGGCTACGACGGGGTCGTGACGTGCGAGATGTTCGTCCGCGCGAACGTGCCGGTCGGTCGCGACCTCACCGTCTGGCGTGACATCGAGCCCGATGTCGACCGGGCCGCCGCCGAGGCGTGCGCGGTGATGACCGCATGGGCCTCGTGACCGGCGCGGACGTCGGCGTCTGGCTGGCGGACCTGGCCGCGACGTTCGCGCTGGCCGCGGACGATCTGGCCCGACTGGACCGTGAGGTCGGCGACGGCGATCACGGCGAAACGATGCGGCGCGCCTTCGCGGCCGCCGGGCGGACGCGCGCCGCGGCCACACCCGAGCCCGCCGACGCGGCGCTCGAGCGGGCCGGCCAGGCGATCCTGGACGCCGGAGGGGGCGCGTCCGGCCCGCTGATCGCGAGCGTCTTCATCGGACTGGCCGCCGCGGCGCGGCAGCGGGGAGCGCTCGACGCGGCGGCCGTCGCGGACGGCCTGGAGCGGGCCCGCGACCTGGTCGTGCGGATGGGCCGCTGCGCGCCGGGCGACAAGACCCTGCTGGATGCGCTGGCCCCGGCGGCCGAGGCGGCACGCAGCGCGGTCGAGGCCGAGGACGGGGCGGTCGCGATCGCGTCGGTCTGGGGCGCAGCCGCCAGCGCCGCCGCCCGCGGGCGGGAGGCGACCGCGGACATGGCTGGCCGCCGTGGCCGTGCGGCCTGGGTCGAGGGGCGGGGCGCGGGTACGCCGGACCCGGGGGCGACGTCGATGGCGTTGATCCTGGACTCGGCGGCGCGGGTCGCACGTGGCGACGTCGCAGCGAGTGCCGACGCTGCGCTTCCACCCGAGGCGGACCATCGGACGGGCGATGGCGACGGTCCCGACCCGCTCCGCGCCGCGGCGGCCGGCAAGCTGCTCAACCGCCCGGCCGACCTGGTCGACGAGATGATCGACGGCTTCGTCGCCGCCTACCCGGAGCGGGTCCGGCGCGTCGACGGGACCAGCGTGGTCGCTCGGGCGACGCCCAAGCCGGCCGGCCGGGTCGGCCTGGTGATCGGGAACGGTTCCGGGCACGAACCGATCGCGATGGGCTGGGTGGGCACCGGCCTGCTGGACGTGAACGCCGTCGGACCGGTCTTCACGGCGCCCGGGCCCCGCGCCATCGTGCGCGCCATCGCAGAGGCGGACCGTGGAGCAGGCGTCCTGCTGCTCATCTCGCACCACGAAGGCGACCGGATCGGTGGCGAGATGGCCGCCGAGATGGCGCGCCTGGCGGGTCACGAGGTCGAGACGCTGCTGATGTACGACGACGTGGCCTCCGCGCCCAAGGGACGCGAGTCCGATCGGCGCGGCGCCCCCGGCACGGCGTTCGTCTACAAGATCGTGGGCGCCGCGCTGGAGGAGGGCATGGATCTCGCCGAGGCCACGCGTTTGGGTGAGCGCGTGCGCGATCGCACCCGCACCCTGGCCGTGGCGCTGGCCCCGGGCACGTCGCCGCTGACCGGCGAGCCGATGTTCTCGCTCCCCGAGGGCGAGGCGTTCATCGGCATGGGCGTGCACGGCGAGCCGGGCTTCGCGCGCATGCCCTCGCACCCCCTCGACGCCGTGTGCGATCGGGTGATGGACGGCCTGATCGAGGACGGGGCCTACGCCTCCGGCGAGACCGTCGGCGTGTTCGTCAACGGCTCCGGCGGGACGTCCTTGATGGAGCTCCTCGCCGCGTCGCGCAGCGTCTTCCAGCGGCTGGAGCACGAGGGCATCCGGCACGTCGCGCCGTTGATCGGGAGCTACGTGACCACCCAGGAGACCAAGGGGTTCTCCGTCAGCCTCTGCCGCTTCGATGACGACGACCTGCGCCGCTGGACCGCGCCCTCCGACGCTCCCTTCTTCCACCTGTGACGCCCCGTCCCGCCCCGGTTCCCATGGAGGCACGATGACCCGATCCGCCGACCCCCCGTCCACCGATCAGCTCTACGCGATGTACCGCTCGATGGTCGCGATGCGCCGCTTCGATGACGAGGTCCGCGACCTCGCCGCCGCCAAGCGGATCCCCGGCTACGCCCATACCTACACGGGCTCCGAAGCGATCGCCGCCGGCGTGTGCGCCGCCCTGCGACGCAGCGACTGGATCGCGTCCACGTACCGCAACCACGGCCACGCCATCGGCAAGGGCGTGTCGCTCGAGGCGATGGCGGCCGAGCTTCACGGGCGCCGCACCGGCACCGCCAAGGGCAAGGGCGGCAGCATGCACATCAGCGACTTCGGCGTCGGCATGCTGGGCGCCTTCGGCATCGTCGCGGCTGGCATGCCGGTCGCCCTGGGCGCCGCGATCAGCATGCAGATGCAGGGCAAGGACGACGTCGCCGCCGCGTTCTTCGGCGATGGCGCCGTGCACCAGGGCGTCTTCCACGAGGCCATGGGCCTGGCCAAGCTCTGGAACGCCCCGGTCCTCATGGTCTGCGAGAACAACCAGTACGCCGAGGCGACCGCGCTCGACTACCACCTCAACACCGACACCGTGGCCGACATGGCCTGCGCGTACGACATGCCCGCCGTCACGGCCGACGGGATGGACGTCGTCACGGTGTACGAGGCGACCCGCGACGCCGTCGAACGGGCCCGGGCCGGCGGTGGCCCGACCCTGCTGGAGTTCGTGTCGTACCGCTTCTCCGGTCAGTTCGAAGGGGACAAGCAGACCTACCAGCCGAGCGACGAAGTGCAGCGGTGGTGGGAGAAGGAGCCCCTCACGACCTTCGAGCGGGCGGCCGCGGAGCGTGGCCTGGACGAAGGACGCCTCGCCCAGATCCGTGACGAGGTGGCGCGCGAGGTCGAGGCGGCGTTCGCCGCCGCGGAGGCCGCGCCCTGGCCGGACCCGGACGAGATCTACGACGACGTGTACGTGTCGTACGAGGGAGACCTGCGATGAGCGAGCGGCTGCTGACCATCAAGGACGCCATCAACGAGGCCCTCGTGCAGGCGATGGACGCCGATCCGACCGTCTTCATGATGGGCGAGGACATCGCCGGCGGCGCCGGGCGCGACGCGACGGGCGGGATGGACGCCTGGGGCGGCCCCTTCGGCGTCACCCAGGGACTCGCGACCCGCTTCGGCCGCGACCGGGTCCGTGACACGACGATCGCGGAAGCAGGCTTCTTCGGGGCGGCCGTCGGCGCGGCCGTTACCGGCATGCGCCCGATCGTGGAGCTGATGTACGTCGACTTCGCGGGCGTCGCCTACGACCAGATGCTCAACCAGGCGGCCAAGATGCGCTACATGTTCGGCGGGACGCAGAAGGTCCCGATGGTCATGCGTACCGTCGTCGGCGCCGGCTTCCGAGCCGCCGCCGAACACTCGCAGACGCTCTACTCGCTCTTCACGCACGTGCCCGGCCTCAAGACGGTCGCCCCTTCCACGGCGGCGGACGCGAAGGGACTGTTGCTGACCGCGATCCAGGACGACGATCCGGTCGTCTTCTTCGAGCACAAGCGCATGTACATGCAGACCTCGCACGTCGACGAGGCGCCGACGCCGATCCCCTTCGGTCAGGCGCGCACCCGTCGGGAGGGCACCGACCTGACGATCGTCGCGATCCAGCGGGGCGTCCAGTTCGCGCTCGAGGCGGCCGAGATGCTCGCGGAGCAAGGAGCTTCGGTCGAGGTCATCGACCCCCGCACCTACTCGCCCCTGGACAAGGCGTCGATCCTCGCTTCGGTCGAGAAGACCGGCCGTCTGCTCGTGGTGGACGAGTCCTACCCGCGCTGCAACCTCGCCACCGACATCGCGGCGATCGTGGCGGACGAGGGGTTCGACGCCCTCCGGGCGCCGATCCGACGGGTGACCGCCCCGCACACGCCGGTGCCGTTCAGCCCACCGCTCGAGGACGCCTACCTGCCGCTTCCGCCGCGCATCGCCGCGGAAGCGCGGCGGCTTCTGGACCGCGGATGACGACGGGTCGTCGTCCGTGAACGTGGCGTGCCTTGGCCTCGGCACGATGGGCGCGCCGATGGCGCGCGTCCTCGCCCGGGGCGGTCATGCGGTGATGGGCTACGACATCGACGAAGGGGCGCGAGCACGCTTCGTCGCTGGGGGAGGCTCCGTCGCCCGCACGGCGGCGGAAGCGGTCGCACCAGCGGACGTCGTGCTCACGATGCTGCCCGAGGGGCGACACGTCCGAGAGGCCCTGCTGGGCCACGACGGCGTCGCCCGGTCCCTTCGCTCCGACGCGCTGGTGCTGGAGATGTCGACGATCGATCCCCGCGAGAGCGACGCGATCCGGGCCGACCTCGCGTCCCTCGGGACCTCCATGGTGGACGCGCCCGTCGGGCGCACGTCCGAGCATGCGGTCCGGGGCGAGCTGCTGGTGATGGCGGGGGGAACGCCAGCCGACGTGGACCGGGTCCGTCCCCTGCTGGATCTCGTCGGGGAGCGCACGATCGACTGCGGTGGGCCGGGCACGGGCATCCGCATGAAGATCGTCAACAACTTCATGTCGATCGCCCTGAACGCGCTGTCGGCGGAGGCGTTGACCTTGGCCGAGTCGAGCGGCCTGGACCTCGGGCGGACGCTCGAGGTCCTCGCAGGTACGCCCGCAGGACAGGGGCACTTCACGACGACCTACCCCGCCAAGGTGTTGGCCGGCGACCTTTCGCCGGCGTTCCAGCTGCGGCTGGCCCGCAAGGACCTGGCGATCGGCGTAGCGTTCGCCGCGACCGTCGGTGTGGATAGCCGGGTGGGCCCGGCGGCCCTGGCCTGGTACGACGAGGCGATGGGGCACGGCCGAGGTGGCGAGGACTGGACGGCGGTGTTCGCCGAAGCACGAGACAGCGTTCACGAGCCGTCGTAGGGCCTGCCCGACCCGGCCCGATCACGGCCGCAGCAGCCGTACCCCGTAGGGCTCGAGCGCAGCGTCCGCCGTCGCGATCGGCACGTCCATGCGCATCGCCTGGGCGACCAGCAGGCGATCGAAGGGATCGCGGTGGTGGGGCGGTAGCGATCCTGCGGTCACCGCGTGCGCGTGCTCGATGGCGATGGGGGTGACCCCGGTCGCGCGAATGCGCGAGGGAAGGTACGTGGCCGGAGGCTCCGGGAGGGTCAGCCGTCCGGCGGCATGCTTGATCGCGATCTCCCAGGACGACACGGCGGAGAGGAGGAGGGTCGTGGCCTCGTCCTCCAGGGGGCCCCGCAGCGCCCCCAAGCGGTCGGGATCCGCCAGCATCCAGAGCCACACGTGCGTGTCCAGCAGGAACGTCACGCGTCGAAGTCGGCCAGGGTCGCGTCGTCCAGGGGCGCGTCGAAGCCGTCGGGGACCGTCATGCGCCCCTCGTCCAACCCCAGCGGGCGCCGGCCGGACGCACGAGCCGGCACCAGCCGCGCGACGACCGTGTCGCCGCGGCGGATGAGCACCTCCTCCCCGGCCTCGACCCGGCGAAGCAGGTCGGACAGATGCGTCTTGGCTTCGTACACGCCGACGGCCTTCACGGGGTCAGCGTACGGTCCGGTGCGCAGTTGGTCAAGGTCCATGGTCAAGGTGCGCAGCCTCCGATCCCGGCGGGGCGTGCCGCCATCCTGCCGCGCGCGACGAGGCGAAGAACGGAGGCGTACCACCCCGGCCTAGGCGGACGCGGCACCGGCCGGATCGACGCGATCGCGAGCCACGATGCAGCCGAATCACGTCGCGCGTGCCACGCTTTCGCCCATGAGGATCCTGCAGCGCCTGATCGGCGCCATGCGCCGCCCGATGGCGGAGCGCCACGCGAAGGGGAAGGCCCTGACCGAGCTGGCCGCCGAATTGAAGGCCTCCGGCGAGGCCCTGGACGCCCGTTTCGCCCAGGCCCCCGACAGCGGCGCCAACCGCGAGGCCCTGGCCCACTGGATCGGTATCGAGCGCTGGGGCCAACGCCGCCTGCAGGTCGCGCTGGGCGAGCCGCTGGTGATCGACGCCTACCACGGCTACCGGCCGGACAAGGAGCAGGGCATGGCGCACCTTCGCGACGCGTTCGCGCAGACCCGCGCCGACACCCTCGCCCTCATCGACCGCCTCCAGGACGCCGGCGTCGACCGCGCCACGACGGTCCGCCACAACGACCTGGGCGACCTGAGCGTCGCCGGCTGGCTGGCGTACCTGCTGCAGCACCCGGAACAGGAGTCGAAAGGGCGACTGCGCGGCGCCTGACCGGCGGCCGGACCCGATCGATCCGCGCCGATCCGACCCTGCCGGCGCCCGACGACCCTCCCCCGCTACGCCTCGCCCGGGCGCCAGACCTCCGGCTCGCGCGCCAGCTCGGTCGCAAGCTTCGACAGCACCTTCACGAACCGCTCGAGGTCCTCGTCGTTCGTGCGATGGTTCGAGATCGCGACGCGCATGCAGGTCCGCCCGTCGGTGAGCGTGGTGTTGGAGGGCACCGCCTCGCCGCTCTCCTGGATGCGCAGCAGCAGCTCCTCCTGGAAGGCTGCCAGCTCCCGCTCCGAGACGTCGGACGGCGGGATCCCGGGCGGCCGCACCTGGAAGCAGACGACGTCCAGTACCACGGGGGCGAGGACGTCCACCTGACCGGTCGCCTTCAGGCGGCCGGTCAGCGCGTGCGCCTGCTCGATGTTGCGCTCGACCAGGCGGCCGAAGCGGTCCGCCCCGTGCTCCTTGAGCGACATCCAGACCTTGAGCGCCTTGAAGCCGCGACTGAGCTGCGGCCCGTACTCGTGGAACCACATCGACGCCCCCGCCAGGCCGCGCGCCGTGTGCGACAGGTACGCCGCCGAGTAGGCGAAGGCGGCCCGGTGCGCGTCCTCGTCCCGGACCAGGACCATCCCGGCTTCGAACGGCATGTGCATCCACTTGTGCAGGTCCAGCGCCACCGAGTCGGCGCGCTCCAGGCCGTCGACCAGCCCGGAGAGCGTCGGCGCCAGCTTCACCGGCGCGCCGATGGCGGCGTCGACGTGGAACCAGATCCGCTCGCGCGCGCACAGGTCCGCGATCGCATGGAGGTCGTCCACCGAGCCGGTGTTGATCGAGCCCGCGTTGGCGACGACCGCCATCGGGATGGCGCCCGCCGCGCGGTCCTCGGCGATCGCCGCCTCCAGCGCGGCCAGGTCCAAGCGGAACTCATCGTCGACCGGAAGCTTCCGGAGCGACCTCGCGCCCAGCCCCATCAGCTCCAGTGCGCGCTGGTGGCAGCTGTGCACCTCCACCGAGGCGTAGGTGACCAGCGGCGCTCCGACGGCCGCCACCCCCTCGGCACGGAGGTCGACGTCGGTCGCCTGCGTCCGCGCGACGGCCAGGCCGATCAGGTTGGCCATCGACGCGCCGCTGGTCATCAGGCCGTTCGTCCCCTCGGGCATCCCCAGGAACGACCGGCACCAGGCCGTCACCTGCTGCTCGACCCTCGCCGCGCCGGTCGCGCCGCCGCCGAGGTTCGACGCGTCCATCGCCGCGACGAACTCGGCCAGGGCGCCCAGCACGGTTCCCGTGCCCAGGTAGTACGCCCAGAAGCGCGGGTGGTCGTTCCCCATGCGGTAGGGCGAGACCAGCTCGAGGTAGTCCTCGTAGGCCTGCTCGGCCCCTTCGGGGGTGCGCGGCAGGGGCGTGTCGAAGCGCGCCCCGACCTCGGCCGGCATCGGGCGCCAGGCGGGGCGGTCGCGCACCTCGCGCACGCCCGCGAAGGCGTCGTCGATCATGCGGTGCGCCAGCCGCCGCATCGCCTCCCAGTCCTGAGGATCGAGGGTTTCGAGGGCCTCGGCGCGCCGAGGCGCCTCGTTCGTAGCGTCGGACATGCAGGACCGTTCCGTTCCGCGCCACGGTGGGCGCTGGCTCCGCAGCGATTCGGGTCGTGCCGAGGCAGGACCGGCCGCCGGGAGCCTGGACGCACCGTACGACGGTACCGGCGCGGCCATCCCGGCAGGTGCCTCGGCGCCGGGGGGCGCCGCCGCAGGAGCCAGGACCGTAGGGCCCGCCACGGTTCGTGGGCCGTCCACCGACTGGCCCACAGAACCCCCCAGGAGCGCGCTGCTACGGTCGAATCGTCCGAAGGGAGTCGGTTCATGTTCAAGACGTACGACTACGTCCTGCTCGCCGCTGCGTTCATCTCGTTCCTCTTCTCGATCTACCTGTGGTTCACGGGCCAACGGGACGAGGGCATCTTCGTCGGGATCTGGGTTCCGTCGATCCTCGCCTTCGGGGGGTACGTCAAGACCGTGCTGAAGCGATGAGCGATACCGCGATCTTCCTCATCGGCCTCGGGGTCACCGGGCTGGTCGGCGTGTACGTCGCGCTGGTCGCTGCCGCGATGCGCGCCGACCCCCGTACGGACGACGACGAGCTCCTCGGCGATTGACGAAGGGCGGCGGTGCCCACCGGCCACGGCCGTCCTGCGCGACGCCCTCCGCGATCCGCGATGATGGGGCCATGCCTGACGACCGTGCGCCCGGCCTCGCCGCCCCCCTCCACCCGCGCGACTTCGCCGCGGTCCTCTTCGACATGGACGGCACGCTGGTCGACAGCGAGCCGATCTGGTTCGCCGTCCTGCGCGCCGTCGTCCCCGAGTTCGGCGGCGACCTGCCGGCCGACGCGCACGATGCGCTCCACGGCAGCGACCGCTCCACCACCACCCGCATCCTGCAGGAACGCTTCGGCCTGACCGGCGACCCGGCGGCGTTCTGGACCCGGGTCGTCGAGCGCCTGGTCGTGGATCTGACCCACGCCCGACCGATGCCCAACGCCAGCGTCTGGGTCGAGGCGGTCGTCACCGCCGGTCGCGCCCGCGCGGTGGTGTCCAACTCGCCCCGGGCGATGGTCGAAGCCTCGCTGGCTCCGCACGCCTGGGCCCGCCACCTGGAGGTCCGCGTCGCGATCGAGGACGTCGACCGCGGCAAGCCGCACCCTGACAGCTACCTGTTGGCCGCCCATCGCCTGGGCATCGAGGCGCGCGACGCGCTGATCGTCGAGGACAGCGAGGCCGGCGCGCGCGCCGCCATCGCGGCCGGCGCGACCGTCCTGTTCGTGACCAACGGCGTCGTCCCGGATGCGCGAGCGCGCGCGATCACGCCGCACGTGGTGGAGAGGCTGCCCGCGATCGACGCGTCGACTACCTGATCGGCGGATCCGCGGCGGCGCGCGGTAGGCTCCTCGCACGTGCGCAGCGCCCTGCTGGCGACCAAGTGGTTCGCCCCACCGATCCGGCCCGACGCCGTCCGGCGGCCCCGCCTGGTGCAGCGACTGGACCAGGGCGTCCGCGTCGGCCACGTCGTCGTGGCGGCCCCGGCCGGCTTCGGCAAGTCGACCCTCGTCGCCCAGTGGGCGCAGGCGACGCGCATGCCGGTCGCCTGGCTGTCGCTGGAGGAGGACGACCAGGAGCCGCTCCGCTTCCTGAGCTACCTTGTGGCGGCGCTGACGACGGTCGAGGGCGAGACCCTGGCCGGGGTCGAGCGTTCGCTGCGCTCCTCGCAGCCGGCTCCGCCGGAGGCGATCGCGACCGACCTCGTCAACGCCCTCGCGCGCGCGGACGCTCCGATCGCCCTGATCCTGGACGACCAGCACCTCGCCGCCGGCGACGCGACGAACGAGCTGCTGTCGTTCCTGCTGGACCGCGCGCCGCCGCGTCTGCACCTGGTCCTGACCACCCGCGACGAGCCTGATCTGCCCCTGGCCCGCCTGCGGGCCCGGGGGCGGTTGCTCGACCTCCGGGCCGAGGACCTCCGCTTCGAGCCCGACGAGGCCGGCGCGTTCCTGGCCGGCGCGATGGACCTGGACCTGGATCCGGACGACGTCGAAGCGCTTCGGGCGACGACCGAGGGCTGGGCGGTCGGGCTGCAGCTGGCGGCCTTGTCGCTGCGCGGACGCGAGGACGCCCCGTCGTTCGTGCGCGCCTTCGCCGGCCGGCACCGCCACGTGCTGGACTACCTCTCCAGCGAGGTCCTCCAGGGCGTCGGTGCGGAGGTCCGCCGCTTCCTGCTGGACGTCGCGATCCTCGATCGCCTGAGCGCACCGCTGTGCGACGCCGTCACCGGCCGCGACGACGCGGCGGAGATGCTCGAACGGCTGGAGCGCGCCAACCTGTTCCTCGTCCCGCTGGACGACGAGCGGCGCTGGTTCCGCTTCCACCACCTGTTCGCCGACGTGCTCCGCACCGAGGCCCAGCGCGAGCACGCGGGCCGCCTACCCGACCTGCACCGCCGCGCCGCCGCCTGGTTCGAGGCGGTCGGGTCCAGCGGCGAAGCGATCGCCCACGCCCTGGCGGCCGGGGACGAGGACCGAGCGCTGCGCTGGCTGGAGCTGGCCTGGCGCGCGATGGACCGGAGCTTCCAGATCCCGGCGTGGGATCGCTGGGCGGCGCGCTTTCCGGAGGAGGCGCTGCGCTCCCGGCCGGTCGTGGCGGTGGCCGCCGCGTGGTCGCGGCTGGGTCGAGGTGACCTGGCCGGCGCCGAGGCGTGGTGGGCCGAGGTCGAGGCCTGGATCGAGGCCCACGGGGACGATGCCGAGGCTCGCGCGACCCACGCCGAACGGATCGCGGATGCGGCCGCCTACCGCGCCCTTCCAGCCCGGATCGCCGCGGGACGTGCCTACGCGGCCGGGGCCAGCGGCGACGCCGCGGCCGCCGAAACCTACGCTCGCCGGGCGGTCGAGCTCGCGCCGGACGACGATCCCGGTGCCCGCGCGCTTCCCGCTGGCCTGCTGGGCCTGACCGCCTGGGCCCAGGGGCGCATGGACGAGGCGCTGACCCACCTGCGCTTGGCGATGACGGCCTTCCGCGACGTCGGCGACGCCGCAGCCGCCCTCTCGTTCCCGTTCGCGATCGCCGAGGTGCTGCTGGCCCAGGGCCGCCTGCGGGAGGCGATCGCGACCTACGAGGAGGCGCTGCGGTACGCCGCGCGCCAGCCGGGTCCGACCCTGCCGGGCGAGGCCGAGGCGCACATCGGTCTGGCCGAGGTGCTGTTCGAGCGGGGCGCGACCGACGAGGCCCAGGTCGAGCTGCGCGCCGGCGAGGCGCTCGTCCCGGCGGGCGTCCTCACCGGCGACGCGGCGCGCCTGACCGCCGCGCGCGCCTGGCTGGCGTTCGCGCTGGGCGACGCCGACACCGCGCTGACGCTGCTGGACGAGGCGGATGCGCTCGAGACCCCGGGTCCCGTTCCGAAGCTCCACCCCACCGCGGCGACGCGCGCCCGCATCCGGCTCGCGCAGGGGCGCCTGTCGGAGGCGCGCGCCTGGGCCGACGACCTGGGCCCGCCGGCGGACCTTCTGCCGACGTACGTCGACGCCTACGCCCACCTCACCCTGGTGCACGTGCTGCTGGCGACCTTCCGGAGCGAGGGGACGCTCGAACCGCTGGAGACCGCGAGCGTCCTCCTCGCCCGCACGATCGCGGAGGCGGATGCGGGCGGCAGGGCCGGCACCGTGCTCGAGGCGAGGGTTCTCGAAGCCCTGGTGCACCAGGCGGCAGGAGACGACGCGGCCGCCCGCGCGGCGATCCTCGACGCGCTGCACCGCGCCGAAGCCGAGGGCCACCACGCGACCTTCGTCGCGGAGGGCCCGGCGATCGCCGGGATGCTGCGTGCGGCCGCGCGCGAGGGCGCCGACGCACGGCAGATCAAGCGGCTCCTGGCCGCCCTGGGCCCCTCGGTCGACCGTCCGCAGGTCCTGCCCGACCTGGTGGAACCCCTGAGCGAGCGCGAGGGCGAGGTGCTGCGCCGCCTTCAGAGCGAGATGACCGGCCCGCAGATCGCGCGCGAGTTGGGGATGTCCGTCCACACCTTCCGTTCGCACACCAAGAACCTCTACGCCAAGCTAGGCGTGCACGGGCGGAGGCAGGCCGTCCGTCGTGGCCGGGAGCTGGACCTGATCTGACGCGCGGGTGTCGGCCCGGGCGTGGGGATGCCGCCTTGGGGATGCTCGCTCCCCACCTTCGCGCCTACCTTCCTCGTGACGGACGAGGCCCCAGCCCGGGGATCCTCGCCGACCCCGGAAGGAGAGTCCCCATGCTCCACCGACTCGACACGCTGTCCTCGACCGCCACCGCCCGCCTGGCCGGCCTGGGCTACCTGATCCTCGCCATCTGCGGTGGCTTCGCCGAGTTCGGCGTCCGCCAGCGGTTCTTCGTGCCCGGCGACGCCGCCGCGACCGCCCAGAACCTGCTCGCCAACGCGACGATCTGGCGCTTCGGCATCGTCGCCGAGCTGATCGGCCAGGTCGTCTTCGTCTTCCTGGTCTTCGCGCTCTTCGACCTGCTCAAGGTGGTGCACCGCAAGCGCGCCGTCACGATGGTCACGCTGGTGATCGTGGCCGTCACGATCACCGCCTTGAACCTCGTCAACCAGGCCGCCGCGCTGATCGTGCTGGACGGAGGCGCATGGACCGCCGCGATCGATCCGGCCCAGCGCCAGGCGCTCGCGACGCTGTTCATGGAGCTCCACGGCTTCGGCTACGGCGTGGTGGCGCAGGTGTTCTTCGGCCTCTGGCTGGTGCCGCTAGGCGTGCTCATCTGGCAGTCGCTCTTCATCCCCCGCTTCGTGGGCGGCCTGTTGATCCTGGCCGGCGCCGGCTACCTGGCGGACGTGGTCCTGACCGCCATGGTCCCGAATCCGCCGATCGTGCTGAGCGAGTTCACCTTCGTCGGCGAGCTGGTGCTGATGCTCTGGCTGCTGGTGCGGGGCGTGAACGCCCGTAGGTGGCAGGCGCGGCAGCTTGGGGCGACGGCCGCGGCCTGAGCCGCGTCCAGCGCGCGCGTACGGCCCGGGGTGCGACCTCCCGGGCCGTCGTCGTTCCAGGCCGCCGGCGTCACGTCAGCCGCACCCGCCGCAACGTCATCGCGTTGATCGCCACGATCACCGTGCTGGCGCTCATCGCCAGCGCGCCGATCGCGGGGGAGAGCGTGAAGCCCAGCGGGTAGGCGACACCCGCCGCGAGCGGCAGGGCGACGACGTTGTAGCCGGTCGCCCAGATCAGGTTCTGGACCATCTTTCCGTACGTCGCGCGGGCCAGCTGCAGGGCGCGCAGGACGTCCTCGGGATCGTCCTCGACCAGCACCAGGTCGGCGCTCTCGATCGCGACGTTGGTGCCCGCGCCGATCGCGACGCCCAGGTCCGCCTGCAGCAGCGCCGGCGCGTCGTTGATGCCGTCGCCGACGAACGCGGTCGGGCCTCGCTGCTGCAGCTCCTCGACCCTGGCCGACTTCTGGTCGGGCAGGACGCGGGCGTACCAGCGTTCGATGCCCAGCTCCTCGGCCACCGTACGCGCGACCGCGTCGGCGTCGCCGGTGATCATGACCGGTTCCACGCCGATCTCCTTCAGGCGCGTGACCGCCCGCTTGGCGCTGTCGCGCACGCGGTCGGAGAGGGCGAAGAGGGCGAGGACGCGGTCCTCCCCGAAGAGGACGACGACGCTCTCGCCGCGCTCTTCCGCCTTTTCCAGGGCCTGCTGCAGCGGATCGGGCATCGTCACGCCCGCCTCCTGGACCCACTCGGGACGGCCCACGCGGTAGCGCTGGCCCTCGACCGTACCGGCCACCCCGCGACCGGAGGCCACCTCGAAGTCGTCCACGTCGGCCGCCTCGTGGTCCTCGCCGGAGCGCACGATCGCCTGGGCCAGCGGGTGCTCGCTACGGGCCTCCAGGGCCAGCGCCAGCCGGTAGGCCTGTGCCTCGTCCACGTCCTCGGCCGTCACCACCCGGGCGACGGCGAACGCGCCGTGCGTGAGCGTGCCGGTCTTGTCGAAGGCGACGTGGCGCAGGTCGCGCGCCCGTTCGAACGCCTCGCGGTTGCGGACCAGGATGCCGTGGCGCGCGGAGACGCTGGTGGCGTTGACGGTGACCAGCGGGATCGCCAGGCCCAGCGCGTGCGGGCAGGCGATCACCAGCACGGTGACGGTCAGCGTGACGGCGAAGCTCACGTCACCGCGGACGGCCCACCAGGTGACGAAGGTGACGAGGCCCGCACCGACGGCGACGTACGCCAGCCAGCCGGCCGCGCGGTCGGCCAGTCCCTGGAAGCGACTGCGAGCGTTCTGGGCCTCGTCCACCAGGCGCATGACCTGGCTGAGGGTCGTGTCGTCCCCGGTGCGGGTGATGCGCACGTCGACCGCGCCCTCGCCGTTGACCGATCCGGCCACGACCGCGTCGCCAGCCTCCTTGGCGACCGGACGCGATTCGCCGGTGAGGAACGCCTCGTTCACCGAGGTGGCGCCGTCGTCGACCTCGCCGTCGGCGGGGACCTGCTCGCCGGGGCGGATCAGGATGCGGTCGCCCTCGCGCAGGTCGCTCACGTCCACGTCCGCGGTCCCGTCGTCCCCGTCGTAGCGGTGCGCGACGGTGGGCATCAGCTCGGTCAGCTCGTCCAGGGCGCGGCCGGCGTTCCGGATGCTGCGCATCTCGATCCAGTGGCCCGCCAGCATCACGTCGATCAGCGTGGCCAGCTCCCAGAAGAACGGCGTGCCGGGGAAGCCCAGCACGACGGCCATCGAGAAGCCGTAGGCCACCGTGATCGCGAGGGAGATGAGGGTCATCATCGCGGGCGCGCGGCCTGCCAGCTCGTGCGCGGCGCCGCGCAGGAACGGCATGCCGCCGTAGAGGAACACCGCGGTCGCGAGGATCGGCGCGAGCCACGCGGAGCCGGGGAAGCTGATCGCCTCGTACCCGAACCAGTCCTGGAAGGCGGGGCTGAAGTAGAGGATCGGGACGGTCAGGACCAGGCTGAACCAGAGGCGGTCACGGAACATCGCGGGGTCGTGGCGCGTCATGGGACTCCCGTCCATCGTCGCGAAGGGGCATGGCCCGCCCCGCAGGTCGGCGTCTCCCGTCCAGGGTAGGCGTCGCACCGGTCCCTCGCTGCACGACGGCCGACACGGCCGATCGGGCCGGGGCACGGCGGGCGACGCCCTCGCGAACCGCTAGGCTGCGGGCATGACCGAGACCCCGGACGACGACCGGTTCGATCTCGAGCGCTTCGTGCGCGCGCAGGCGGGCGTCCACGACCGCGCCGTGGCCGAGCTGCGGGGCGGTCGCAAGTACGGCCACTGGATGTGGTTCGTCTTTCCGCAGCTGTCGGGCCTGGGAAGCAGCGCCACGGCGCGACGCTACGCCATCGCCGGCGCCGACGAGGCGCGGGCCTACCTGGCGCACCCGGTCCTGGGTCCGCGCCTGCGCGAGGCGGCCGACGCGGTGGTGCACGCCGGTCGGATCGAGCCCGAGTTGACGGCGCGACGGCTGCTGGGGACGCCGGACGACCTCAAGCTGCGCTCCTCGGCCACGCTCTTCGCGGCGGTCGCCGAGGACCCCGCGCCGTTCCGGGCGCTGCTGGAGAGGTACTACGAGGGCGAGGGCGATCCGCGTACGCTCGCGATGCTCGCCGACGGTCAGGCCGGCACCAGCGCGTAGTACGCCGCCATCGCCGCCAGCAACACCGCGAACCCTAGCGTGCCCAGCGTGACCGCGGCGCGGCCGCGGGTGCGCAGCACGCGCAGGTCCACGCCCAGGCCGATCGCGGCCATCGCGGCGGCCGTCGCGATCAGACCGCCGTTCGCCAGCGCCGCGGCCCACGAGGGCGGGATCGCGCCCAGGCTGACCAGGGCGCTGGTCGCGAGGAAGCCCGCGACGAAACCGGGCAGCAGCGCCGGCCGGGGTCCGCCCTCGCTGGCCCGCGCACGGCGGTTGACCAGCCCCAGCACCACCAGCACCGGCGCCAGCAGCACGACGCGCGAGAGCTTGACCAGCAGGGCCGTCTCGGCCGCGTCCTCGCCCAGTGCGTCGCCCGCGGCGACGACGTGCCCGACCTCCTGCAGCGTCGCGCCGGCCAGCAGGGCCGCGGGGCCCGTCGGAGCGTCCACCACGGCGTTCCAGCCCGCGAAGCCAAGCACGCCGACGGTGCCGACCAGGCTGATCGTCGCGATGGCCAGCGAGGCGTGCTCGGCCCGGGCGCGCAGCAGGGGCAGCGCCGCCGCGATCGCCGACGCGCCGCAGATCGCGGTGCCGATGGCCACCGCGCGGCGCAGCTCGGGCGCCAGGCGCAGCGCCCGGCCGGCCGCCTCCACCGCCGCGAAGGCGACGATCACGCCCAGGACGCTGCCGGCCAGCGCCCACGGACCGATCGCCGCCAGCACGCGCACGTCCAGCCGCGCGCCCAGCAGCACGATCCCCAGCCGCAACAGGTCGCGCGCGACGAAGCGAACCCCGGGACGCTCGCCCAAGCGCAGGCCCCGCGCCCACGGGGTCGCGGCCAGTGCGACGCCCAGCAGCAGCGCCACCACCAGCGGGCCCAGCGACGAGCCGACCGGCAGGCGGGCCAGGCCGAAGGCGCCAGCGGTCAGGGCCGCCAGCAGCGCCAGGTCGCGCGTGCGCGCGCCCACCTGGCTCACGCCGCGTCGCTCAGCGTGCCGCCGCCAACGCCTGCGCCAGGTCGTCGATCAGGTCGCCTTCGTGCTCGATCCCGGTGGCGATGCGGATCATGCCGGGTCCGACGCCGGCGGCGGCCAGCTCGTCCTCGGTCAGCTGGGAGTGGGTGGTGCTGGCGGGGTGCGTGACGCTGGTCTTGGCGTCGCCCAGGTTCACCAGCCGGGAGCACAGCTGCAGGGCGTTCAGGAAGCGCTTGCCCGCCTCGATCCCGCCCTCGAGCTCGAAGGTGAGGATCCCGCCCGCGCCGTTCGGGAAGTCGCGCTGCGCCAGGGCGTGGTCGGGGTGGTCGGGCAGGTCGGGGTGGCGGACGTTCGTGACGCCCTGCTGACGCTGCAGCCACCGAGCCAGGGCGCGGGAGTTCTCGACGATGCGGTCGGCGCGCAGGCTGAGCGTCTCGAGCCCCTGCAGGTGCAGGAAGGCGTTGAACGGCGAGAGCGCCGCGCCGACGTCGCGCAGGCCCTCGACCCGGGCGCGGATCGCGAAGGCGACGTTGCCGAACGGGCCCCCCTCGCCGAAGACCTCCCAGAACTTCAGGCCGTGGTAGCTGGGGCTGGGGTCGGTGAAGAGGGGGTAGCGACCGTTGCCCCAGTCCATCGTGCCGGCGTCCACGAGGACGCCGCCGATGCCGGTGCCGTGGCCGTTGATCCACTTGGTCGCGCTGTGGAGGAC
>CAZJGU010000005.1:0-3139 GCA_964545455.1 uncultured bacterium
CGGTCTGCCACGCGGGTCCCCGCGAGAAAGATATAAGGCGACCCCGGTGCGGCGCCCTGGCTCAGCGCAACGGAGCGGCGCCCAGGTAGGGCTTCAGCACCTCGGGGACGGCGACGCCGCCCTCCTCGAGTTGGTACGTCTCGATCACCGCCGCGAGGGTCCGCGGCAGCGCCAGCGCACTCCCGTTCAGGGTGTGCACCAGTTGGGTCCGCCCGGACGCGGAGGCTCCGCCCGGCCGCGCCCGGGTCTTGAGGCGTCGCGCCTGGAAGTCGGTCAGGTTGCTGACGCTGCTGACCTCGAGCCAGCGCTCCTGGCCGGGACTCCACACCTCGAGGTCGTACTTCTTGGCCTGGGTGAAGCCCATGTCGGCCGTGCACATCAGCAGCCTCCGGTAGGTCAGCCCAAGGTCGCGCAGCATCCCTTCGGCCAGCTCGGTCATCGCCTCGAGCTGCGCGTCGCTGTCCTCGGCGTCGGCGAAGACGACCATCTCGACCTTGTCGAACTGGTGCACCCGGTTGAGACCGCGCACGTCCTTTCCGTAGCTGCCGGCCTCGCGCCGGAAGCACGGCGTCAGCGCGCAGTAGCGCAGCGGCAGCGCGTCCTGGTCGACGATCTCGTCGCGGTGCAGGTTGGTGACCGCCACCTCGGAGGTGGGCACCAGGTACAGCCCCTCCTCGACGCGGTACATCTGGCCCTCCTTGTCGGGCAGCTGCCCGGTCGCGGTCGCCGACGTCTCGTTGGCGAGAAGCGGCACGCGCACCTCGGCGAAGCCGTCCTCGGCCAGCCGCTCCAGGAACCAGCGCTCCAGGGCGCGGATCAGCCGCACGCCGCCGCCACGGAGGACCGGGAAGCCGCTCCCGGCGATCTTGACGCCGGCTTCCGGGTCCCACCAGCCCAGCGCGTCCATGGTGTCCCAGTGGGGACGCACCGTGCCGACCGGGGCGGTGCCGGGGCGCTCGTGCACGACGACGTTGTCGTGCTCGCTCTCGCCCGGCGGCACGCTGGCGTCGGGCAGGTTGGGGACGTCGAGCTGCAACCGTTCGATGCGCTCCGCCAGCGCGCGTTCGCGCTCCTCGAGGCGCTTGACCTCGGCCGCCAGCTCGCCCATGGCGCGGATCGCCTCGGAGGCGTCCTCGCCCGCTCGCTTCTTGGCGCCGATCGCCTTGCTCTCGGCGTTGCGCCGGGCCTGCTTGGTCTCCAGGTCCTGGCGCAACAGGCGGTGCTCCTCGTCGGCGATCAGCAGCGCGTCCAGCGCCGCCTCGGCCCCCTCGATGCGCTTGGCCCGGACGCCGCGCCGGACCTCCTCGGGACGTTCCCTCAGCAGGGTGGGATCGAGCATGCCGCAGCCTACCCGACCGAGCCCTGAGGGCGCCGCGCGGCGGTAGGCTCGGCGACGTGGCCGACCTGCTCGTGACCCTGCCCCACCACGCCGCTGCGCTCCCGCTCGAGATCCAGGCCGAGATGCTCGGCCCGCGCTTCGGGGACGACCGCGCCCACGCCGACCTGCTCGAGCGGATCCGGCGCGAGGGCGACCCCTGGACCGACCTGCTGTTCCGCCTGCCGGGGGCACGCTTCGTCTCGGCGACGGTGTCGCGCTTCGTCGTCGACCTCAACCGGGCACCGGACGACCGGGACGCGAACGGTGTCGTCAAGGCTAGCGACTTCTCCGGCCGGCCGCTCTACCCGCCCGGCGGCGCGCCCGACGAGGAGGCGGTCCGTGCGCGACTGCGGCGCTACCACGCGCCGTTCCACGCCCAGGTCGAGCACGAGATCGCCCGCCGCCGTCCCTGGCTGATCGTCGACGGCCACAGCATGACCGCCGCGGGACCGTCGCTGGGCCCCGACCGAGGCCGGCCGCGGCCGGCAGCGTCGCTGATCACCGGCGGCGGGCCCGACGGCGAGCCGATCGACCGTCCGGTGAGCCTGGCCCCGGAGCTGGCGCGGCGCCTCGCGTCGGCGCTCGACGCCGCCCTGGCGGCGCGCCTCCCGCTGGGCTCGGACGGGCTTCCGTCGGGCGTCCGGATCAACGATCCGTTCGCGCACGGCTACGTCCAGGAGCGCTACGGAGCCGATCCCGACGGGCCGTGCGTGCCGACGGTGTCGATCGAGCTGCACCGGGGCCTGTTCGAGGATGCCGAGGCCCGCCCGCGCAGCGACCGGGTCGTGCTGCTCCGCGCAGCCGTGCTCGAGGCGATCGACGCGCTCCGGCCGGGACTCGCGCCCGGCCCTGCCTAGCCGCTCAGCGGGGCAGCAGCGTCGTCCAGCGCGCCAGCAGCGGTACCACCGGGTTCTGGTCGGCGGTGATCAGGTCGAGGTGCGTCAGGCCCTCCACGATCGCGACGCTGACCTGCGAACCCAAGCGTTGCTCGACGTAGCCGCCGAAGGCGTCGCCCGACCGCAACAGACCGCGGTCGCTGCCGATCAGCAGCGTCGGGACCGTCACCGTCCGCGTCGGCGCGAAGCTGGGCTCGTCCACCAGGTCGGGCGACGCGGCGGCCAGATCCAGCAGCAGCGCGGTCGGCATGTACCACTCCGACGGGTCGCTCTGCGGGATCGACCAGCTCGCGAAGTACTCGCGCGCGTCGCTGCGCTCGTAGCGCGGATCGCCCGGGCCCCACTCGATCCGGTCGGCTCCCTCGGCGACGCCGACGACGCTGGCGGCGCGCAGCGCCCAACCGCCCCCGACGAAGACCGCGGCGAGGTTGCCGTCGAGCTCGGCATCGACCGCCTCGCCGATCGAAGCGTAGAACGGCTGCAGCGCGCCGTACTGATCGTCGTGCTCGACCCCGGCGAAGGCGAGGTGGCTCATCGGAACCTCGCTGAGGCCAGGAGCGACGGTCGCGTCGGGCGCGAGGTGCGCCAGCAGGGCGGTCCCCATCCGGCGCGCGTGGGCGGCGCCCCCGTCGCCCGCGCTGAACCACGGCGTCGCCCGTCCGCTGGCGAGCGCCGACCGGGTCGGCAGCACCACCGGCAGCCCCAGCACGCGCAAGCCGCGCTCGAACCCGAGCGCCCCGGTCCGGCCGGGCGCCCCGTCGATCAGCACCAGCGCCCGATGCCAGCGAACCTTGCCCGCGCCTTTATAGCTGGCGTATTGATCCAGGTCGACGGTGCCGATCAGCCGGGCGCCGGCATCTAGGTG
>CAZJGU010000005.1:3149-29439 GCA_964545455.1 uncultured bacterium
CCCGTCGATCAGCACCAGGCCATCCAGAGCGCGCGGTCCCGACCCTCCCAGCCAGGCGGCGTAGAGCGCCGCCTGGCTGGCGCCCAGCGAGTGGCCCAGCAGCACCACCCGCGGCGCGGTCTCGACCGCCGCGCGCACGACGGCGTCCAGGTCGCGCAGGTGGACCTCGAGGTCCCAATGCCGCACGTAGGCGTGCTCGGCGGGATCGGGGACCCGGTAGTCGGGCGGCTGGCCGTCGCGACCCAGGTAGCGATCGATCAGGCGATCGACGTCGCCGTCGCCCACGGCCGCGACGGCCGCCCCGCGATCCTCGAGCTGGTTGGCGCGACGATCGACCGCCCATAGCTGCAGCCCCGGGGTCGATGCGACGAGGCGCCGAGCCAGCGGTCCGAACTGGGCCGCGCCGCCGAACAGGCCGGGCAGCGCCACCACGATCGTCTCGGCCGGCTCGTCCAGCGCCCAGCGCAGGGTCCCCTGGCGATCGTAGCGATCGGGCGTGGCCGGCTCGTCGAACCCGTCCACCCAGTGCCAGCTGTAGGGCACCGCGGCGGGATCGACGCGGTACGGCGCCACCAGCGGCGCGGTGGGCGGTCGGACGTCGGGGAGCGGCAGGCAGCCGGGCGTGGCCAGCAGGGCCAGCGCGATCAGGCCCAGCACGCCCCGGCGTACGACGCGAACGGGAGCGAGCGAGCGGAGGCCGGACACACCCGAAGCGTAGGACGGATCCGCGCGGATCGAGGCGTGCGCCGCGACGCGCCCGCCCGCGAGCGGCGACGGCGCCGCTCGCGTGCTAGGCTTCCTCCCGTGTCCGTCGAGGTTCTCGGCTACCGTCTCGAGGTGCGCGGCGTGCCCGCGGGCCGTCAGGTGGTGCGCAGCAAGGAGGAGGGGCGTCAGGTCCGGATGGAGACCGAGGCGACCTTCGAGGGGCCCCTGCCGGCCGCCACGGTGGTCCAGCTGAGCCGCTCGCTGCGCGACGACTTCCTCAGCCGCGAGTTCCGCGAGACGATCAAGGACCGCTCCGGCGAACGGCGCTTCCAGGTCGTCTTCGACGGCCGTGACGGCCTGGTCAAGCTGCAGCAGGGCGACGACAAGGCCGAAGCCCCCTACGTCGAACCGTTCCGCGACCCGCTCTCGCTGCTGCGCGAGCTTCGCCTCGCCCCGGCCGACGCCGAGCGGCTGCGCGTCCCGATGCTCGGCAAGACGGTCGAGGCCCGACCGGCCGGCGAGACCGAGCTGGACACGCCGCTCGGGCGGCGACGTGCACGCGCGTACCAGCTCTTCCCCGGCGGCAGCTGGGTGTGGGTGGACCTCGACGCGCCGCACGCCATCGTGAAGTTCCGCCAACGCACGCCCGACGGCACCATCGACGGCCTGCTCGAGCGCATCGCCGAGGAGACCGCGCTGCCCGCCTGGGACGGCCAGGCCAAGCGCAGCGGCGGACGACGCCGCGGCAAGCGCCGCAAGCGGCGCCGAGGCGGGCGCTCGCGCTCCTCGTCGGGCGGCAGCTCCAAGGCGTGACCGGACGCTCGCTCCGTGCGTCGCCGGACGCGCGGGACGACGCGGGCATCGACGCCTGGCTGGAGCGGCTCTACGCCCGCACCCGCGGCGGCGCGCCGCGCGATCCGGAGCGCGCGCGCCGGCTGCTCGCGCGCCTCGAGCTGACCGCGCCGCCCCGCGTCGTGCACGTCGTCGGGACCAACGGCAAGGGGGGCGTCGCCGCCCGCGTCGACGCCGGCCTGCGGGCCGCCGGGCTGCGTCCGCTCCGCTTCCTGTCGCCCCACGTCGAACGGTTCCACGAACGCGTGGCGGTGGACGACCTACCGGTGCGCGACGACGAGATCCGGGCCTTCCTGGCACGCGCCTGGCGCGACGAGCCGGACCCGCCGGCGGCGTTCTTCGAGCTTGCCTTCGCCTTGGCGCTCGACGTCGCCCAGCGTCGCGGCGCGGACGCGGCGGTGATCGAGGCCGGCGTCGGGGCGGCCCGGGACGCGACCGCGACCCTACCGGACGCTCGCGCCGTGGTGGTCACGAACGTCGCCGAGGACCACCTCGAGCAGATCGGACCGACCGTCCTCGACGTCGCCCGCGACAAGGGCGCCGCGATCCGAACCGGCCGTCCCGCGGTCACCGGCGCCGAGGGCGCCCCGCTCGAGGAGCTGCGGCGCATCGCCGCCGAGCGGGGCGCTCCGCTGCACGTCCTCGCCGACGGCGGTCCGTCGTTCGCCTGGCCCGAGGCCGCCGACCCGCCCCCCGGCGGCGTGGCCGAAACCTCCGCCCGCCTGGCGCTGGCGACGCTGCGCACCTTCGGCCTTCCCGCGGACCGGGAGCCCGCGGCGCTGCTGGCCGCGACGCGCGAGCCGCGGCTTCCGGCCCGGCGCGAGCGCTTCGCGCTGGCGGGCGGACGCACCGTCTGGTTGGACGCGGCCCACAACCCCGCGGCGGCCGCGGCGCTCTGGCGCGAGGCCCCGCACGGTGCGCACGTGCTGCTGGGCGTCGCGGCCCGCAAGGACGCGCACCGGCTGCGTGCGGCGTTCGCAGCGTCGCCGCGCCTGACGCTGGTCCCGGCGCTGCCTGGAGAGCGCCCCTGGGGCGACGATCCCGCCTTCGTGGCCGACGCCGGGGCCGCCCTCGACGCGGCCCTCGCCGCGCTCCCGCCCGGGGGCACGCTGCTGGTGACCGGCTCGTTCTACCTGGCGGGGCGGCTGCGGCCGGAGCTTCGGGGGCGATCCGCTACGCAGGCCCGCGAGGCGGGCGGCGCGGACGCGCCGGGGTATGCTCGCAGGCCGTGAGCGGCAGGATCGGATTCGTCAGCCTGGGGTGCCCGAAGGCGCTGGTCGACAGCGAGCGCATCCTCACCGAACTGCGCAGCGCGGGCTACGAGCTGGTCCCGAGCTACGAGCAGGCCGAGGTCGTGGTGGTCAACACCTGCGGCTTCATCACGCCGGCGGTCGAGGAGTCGCTGGACGCGATCGGCGAGGCGCTGGAGCGCAGCGGCAAGGTGGTCGTCACCGGCTGCCTGGGCGAGAAGCCGGAGACCATCCTCGAACGTCACCCGCAGGTCGCCGCCGTCACCGGCGAGAACGACGTCGACGGCGTGATGAAGGCGGTCGGGGCGATCCTGCCGCCCGACGATCATCCGTTCGTGCGCCTGACGCCGTCGCCGCGCGGGGTCAAGCTGACGCCGCGCCACTACGCCTACCTGAAGATCGCCGAGGGCTGCAACCACACCTGCTCGTTCTGCATCATCCCGCACATGCGCGGGCTTCAGCGCAGTCGCGACGCGGCCGACATCCTGGGCGAAGCCACGCGGCTGGTGGCGACAGGCACGCGCGAACTGGTGGTGATCGCCCAGGACACCAGCGCCTACGGCGTCGACCTGCGCTACCGTGAGAGCCGCTTCGGAGGCCGCGACGTCCCGGCGCGGCTGGTGCCGTTGGTCCGCGAGCTCGCGGCCCTGGACGTCTGGGTGCGCCTGCACTACGTCTACCCCTACCCGCACGTGCGCGAACTGATGCCGCTCATGGCCGAGGGACGTCTGCTCCCCTACCTCGACGTCCCGCTGCAGCATGCGAGTCCCTCGGTGCTACGCGCCATGCGCCGTCCCGGCGGCGCCGAGAGCCACCTGGACACCCTCCGCGCCTGGCGCGAGGTCGTGCCCGACCTGGCGATTCGGTCGACCTTCATCACCGGCTTCCCCGGCGAGACCGAGGACGACGTCGACCTGCTGATCGACTTCCTCCAGGAGGCGCGCCTCGACCGCGTCGGCGTCTTCGCCTACTCCGAGGTCGAGGGGGCCGCCGCCAACGCCCTGCCCGGCGCCGTGCCGCCGGAGCTGCGCGAGGAGCGACGGGCGCGCGTGATGGCGGCGCAGCAGCACGTCTCGGTCGAGGTCCAGGCGGCGAAGGTCGGCCGCGAACTGGACGTGATCATCGACGCCTACGGCGACCTGCCCGGCGAGGTCGTCGGGCGCAGCGTCTACGACGCGCCCGACGTGGACGGCACCGTGACCGCCGCCTCCGACGGCACGGTCAAGATCGGCGACCGGGTGGTGGTGCGGATCGAGGCGGCGGACGCCTACGACCTGCGCGGCACGGTCGTCACCGCCAAGCCGTGGACGCCGGCCGTCCCGTCCTGGAACAGCCGATCGTAGGGTCCGAGGAGCCGGGCCGCGCCCCTCAGCCGAGCGGTCCGCGCCGCTGGACCATCCGTTCGAACTCGACCTCGTCCGGCGCTTCGCGGGCGCCGACGCGCTCGGTGATCATCAGCCGCAGCTCGTGCGGGCTGGTGGCCATGTAGGTCGCGTCCTGCAGGCTGACCCGCCCGGCCAGGTAGTGGTCGACGAGGTCCTGGTCGAAGGTGTGCATGCCGCGCAGGTTGCCCTGCATCAGCGCTTCCTTGATCAGCGAGGTCTTGTCGGGGTCCTTGATGTAGTCGCGGATCAGCGGCGTGTTGACGAGCACCTCGGTGGCCAGCACCCGGCCCGGTCCGTCGGCCCGCGGCAGCAGCCGCTGGCTCATGATCCCGAGCAGCGACTCGGCGGTCATCTGACGGATCTGGTCGCGCTCGTGCGGCGGGAAGAAGTCGATGATGCGGTTGATGGTGCGCACGGCGTCCAAGGTGTGCAGGGTCGACAGCACCAGGTGGCCGGTCTGCGCGGCGGTGATGGCCGCTTCGACGGTCGCCTTGTCGCGCATCTCGCCGATCATCAGCACGTCGGGGTCCTGCCGCATGGCGTACTTGAGCGCGTCGACGAAGTCGGCGGTGTCCAAGCCGACCTCGCGCTGGATGACCAGGCTCTTCTGGTTGCGGTGGAGGATCTCGATCGGGTCCTCGATGGTGATGACGTTGCGGGAGAAGCGCCGGTTTATGTGGTCGACCATGGCGGCCAGGCTGGTCGTCTTGCCCGACCCGGTGGGGCCGGTCACCAGCACCAGTCCGCGCGGCTGCTCGGCCCAGCCCGACACGACTTCGATCGGCAGCCCGAGGGCCTCGAAGCCGGGGATGGCGTCGCCGATGACGCGCATCGCAACGCCGACCGAGCCGCGTTGCCGGTAGGCGTTGCAGCGGAAGCGCGCCACCTCGGGGATGGTGAAGGCGAAGTCGAGCTCGTGCCGATGCTGGAACAGCGCGCGTTGGTCGTCGGTCATCATCGCGAGGGCGATCTGCTCGGTCTGGGCGGGCGTCAGCTTGGGGCTGTCCTCCCAGGGGAACAGTTCGCCGTCGACGCGAACGTGGGGCGGCGCGCCGGCCTGCAGGTGAACGTCGGAGGCGCCCCGGGCGACCATCCGTCCGAGCAGATCGGCCATCCGCACGCCTCGTCCTTGGCTCTCCATGCATGCCCTCCTGTCCGGCGCCGGTCGGGCCGACGCGGATCGTGCACCAAGCATAGGCCCGCCCCGAGGGGCGGGCTGTGAGGCATCGCGCGCGCCGCCCTCGGCGGGCACGTCACGGCCCTCAGAGGATCTTCGACAGGAAGCTGCGGGTGCGCTCCTCTTGGGGGTTCTCGAAGAAGTGCTCGGGCGTGCCGACCTCGACGATCTGGCCGGCGTCCATGAAGATGACGCGGTCGCCGACCTCGCGCGCGAAGCCCATCTCGTGCGTGACGACCACCATCGTCATGCCCTCCTTTGCGAGGTTGACCATGACCTCGAGCACCTCGCCGATGACCTCCGGGTCGAGGGCGCTGGTGGGCTCGTCGAACAGCATCACCTTCGGCTCCATCGTCAGCGCCCGCGCGATCGCGACGCGCTGCTGCTGGCCGCCGGAGAGCTGGCCGGGGTACTTGTCGGCCTGCTCGGGGATGCCGACCTTCTCGAGGAAGTACATGGCGCGTTCCTCGGCCTTGCTCTTCTTCCACTTGCGCACCCGGATCGGCGCCAGCGTGATGTTCTCCATCACCGTCAGGTGCGGGAAGAGGTTGAACTGCTGGAAGACCATACCGGTCTCGCGCCGGATCAGGTCGATGTTGCGGACGTCGTCGGTCAGACGGGTGCCATCGACGACGATGGCGCCCTCCTGGTGCTCCTCGAGCCGGTTGATGCAGCGGATCAGCGTGGACTTGCCCGAGCCCGACGGTCCGATCACCACGACGACCTCGCCACGGTTGACGGACATGTCGATGTCCTTGAGCACGTGGAAGTCGCCGAACCACTTGTTCAGGCCCTCGATCTCGATGATCTTCTCGCCGCCCGCGGGGGCGTGCGCATCGGCGCGGGCGGTCACGGCTGCTGCGTTGCTCACGGTCTACCTCCTCGGGCGCGCGGCCCGGACGCGGATCAGCGTTCGCCGACCCCGAGTTCCTTCTCCAACTGGCGGCTCGCGATCGACATCCGGTACGAGAAGTACCAGTAGACCACGGCCATGAACAGCGAGATCTCCAGCAGCACGCCGCCCGGGTAGAGCAGCGACTCCGGTTGGCTGGGGATGACGCGCCGACCGATCTCGAAGAAGTCGAACAGGCCGACGATGAACACCAGCGAGGTGTCCTTGAACAGGCCGATCGCCTGCCCGACGATCGCCGGGATGACCGCCCGCAGCGCCTGGGGCAGCACGATCAAGCGCGTCGTCTGCCAGCCCGACAGGCCCAGGGCGCGGGCCGCCTCGCGCTGGCCGTTCGGCACGGCCTGCAGCCCGCCGCGCACGTTCTCGGCCATGTAGGCGGCGCTGAACAGCGTCACCGCGACCAGGGCGCGGCTGAGCGCAGGGATCGAATCGGGGCTGACGTCCAGAAGCAGCGGCACCATCAGCGAGGCGATGAACAGCCAGGTGATCAGCGGCGCGCCGCGGACCAGCTCGATGAAGGCGATCGAGGTGTACTTGATCGCGGGCAGGTCGCTGCGCCGTCCGAGCGCCAGCAGGATCCCCAGCGGGAAGGAGACGACGATGCCGAACGCGGCCAGCACCAGCGTGAGCAGGAAGCCGCCCCACTCGACGGTGCGCACGACCTCCATCGGTCCGTGCCCGCCGATGCCGTAGAGCAGGATGAAGACGGCGGGGATGCCGGCCGCCCAGAGCCAGGCGTGCGCGCGGGCCAGCGCCGCGACCCGAAGGCCGGCCAGGTAGCCGCCGGCGGCCATGGCGCTCGCGATCAGGTAGGGCACCCGGACCGAGGGCCAGGCCACCAGCGCGATCACGGTCAGGAACCAGGCCAACGCCGCGAACCACCAGAACACCCCGCCGGCGATGCGTCCCTTGCCGGCACGGCGTCCGAGTCCGGCGCTGACCCCGAGCAGCATCAGGATGACGCCCATCGCGATCACCGGACGCCACAGCAGGTCGGCCGGGTAGCGGTAGACCGCCAGCAGCTTCATGTTGTCCCAGACCGGCTGCCAGGCGGCGCCATCGAGCGCCCAGCGGGTCAGGTTGAAGGCGGCGAGCAGCAGCAGCGAACCGACCACCAGGCTGACGAGGCTATTGCCGGGCCCGTGGAACAGGTTGCGGCGCAGCCAGGCGACGGCGCCACGCTCGCCGGGGGGTGGAGGACGGGAGGGGATCATCTCCATGGCTCAGCGCTCCACGATCGCGAGACGCGCGTTGACGATGTTGAGGACGAAGGCGAAGAAGAAGCTGATCAGCAGGTAGGTGGCGATGATCATGATCGTCACCGGCACGCTGGCCCCGGTCTGGTTGGCGACGATGGTGCTGACCGCAAAGATCTCGGCGTAGGCCGCCAGCGGCGCCAGCGACGAGTTCTTGGTCAGGTTCAGGTACTGGCTGATCATCGGCGGCAGGATGATCCGCACCGCCTGCGGGAAGACGACCAGCGAGAAGGTCTGGTTGCCGGACAGCCCCAGCGCCTTGGCGGCCTCGGTCTGGCCCTTCGGCACCGCCTGGATGCCGCCGCGCACGATCTCGGCGATGAAGCTCGCGGTGTAGATGACCAGCGCGAGCAGCAGCGCCAGGTAGCTGGCGGTGAAGCGGAAGCCGCCCTCGTAGTTCGAGACCGGCACCGCCGGCTCGCTCCAGACCAGCGCGCCGGAGTCGCGGATCTCGACGCTCGTATCGAGCGCGGCGCCCTCCTCCTCGTCCGCGCCTGCGGGCGAGCCGAACAGCGCCGCAGGACCGGCGCCGAAGCCGACCGAGTTCTCGGCCTCGTCGACCTCTTCACTGCCCTCGGCGCGGACCGGGTCGAAGCCTGGGACGCGGATCGATCCGTCGCGGTCGGACACCAGCTGACGCTCGAAGCCGCGCACGATCAACTCGGTCGGGACGTTCTCGAAGCCCACGCCGTCGGCGTCGGTCTCCTCGCCCGCCTGCCAGGCGCCGTCGCCGTTGCGGTCCTCGTAGATCCAGCCGACCGTCGGCTCGCGCAGCCAGTGGACCGAGAAGCGCTCGGCGTCGGCGGCGCGCACGAAGCGCAGCTCGAAGTCGTCGTACTCGCCCTCCTTCAGCAGGGGGAAGCGGAGCGTCGACGGCTTGACGGTGCGCTGTTCGATCAGGTTGGTGCTGCGCGCCTCCAGGGCCCCCTCGCTCAGGCGGACGGTGACGGGCACCCAGCCGTAGAGCGACTCGCCGCGATCGCGCTGGCCGTCGCCGTCGGCGTCGAGGAAGGTGACGCCGCGATTGCGCTCGACGGTGAAGTCCACGGCCAGGGCGGCGGGCGGGGTCGCCAGCTGCGACGCCACCAGGTAGCCGCCGACCGTCAGCAGCGCGGCGGCCCCGAGCGCCGGCGGCCAAGCACGACCGGGCCGATCGGAGCGTGCGATCTGACGGCGGCGCACCAACAGCACGACGGCGTAGACGACCGCCGCCGCGATCAACCAGGGCAGCCAGGCCTGGAAGCCGAAGCCGGGGTAGGCGAACGGGAAGGCCAGGCCCCGGTTGGACAGGTAGATGCCGCCCGGCAGCCGGATCGGCGCGGTGATCGAGGGCGGCAGGGTCGCGAGCGCAGCGGTGAACCAGAAGATGATCTGCACCGCCAGCGGCGTGTTGCGGAGGATCTCGACGTACCAGGTGGCGAGCGTGCGCAGCAGCCAGTTGCGGCTCAGCCGGGCAACGCCGACCCCGACGCCAAGCAGGCTGGCCAGGACGACGCCGATGAAGGCGATCTTGAGGGTGTTGAGGAAGCCGACGAGCAGGGCGCGCCAGTAGGGCGAGTCCGGGGTGTAGGGGATCGGCCGTTCGCCGATCGGGATGCCGGCGCGCGCGTCCAGCCAGCCGAAGTTGGCCGGGAGGTTGGAGCGCGCGAGCGCCGAGGTGACGTTGTTCCAGAGGATGAACAGACCGGCCGCGACGACCACGACGAAGACGATCTGCGCGAGCAGGCCGAGCGTCTTGACGTTGCGCCAGAACGGGATGCGGCCCTCGGGTTCAGTGGCCACGCAGGCCCCCTCGTGAGCGCGGGCGCGAGGATAGGTGCGCCCGCCGAGCGGCGTGGACGCCGCCAGGTCGGAAGATAGCGTCGAACATCAGATCCGCCGACGCGCGCCGCGTGCGGCGCGCAGCCGGCGCTCCGGGGCAAGGCGTCGGGGTCGACGCGAGGGCCGACCCCGACGAAGCATCGTTCAGCGGAAGGGCATCGAGTAGAGCAGGCCACCCTCGGTGTAGAGCGCGTTCAGCCCGCGATCGAGGTTGAACTGGCTCCCCGCACCGAGGTTGCGCTCGAAGATCTCGCCGTAGTTGCCGACCTGCTCGATCATGGTCACCATCGCGTCGGAGTCCAGCCCGAGCTGCGTGATCGCGTCGCCGTCGAGGCCGAGGAAACGACGCACGACCGGGTTCTGAGCGGTCTCGAGTTGCTCGCGCACGTTCTCGGAGGTGATGCCGTACTCCTCGGCGAAGAAGGTGCCGAAGGTGATCCACTTGACCGCGTCGAACCAGGCGTCGTCCCCGTGCAGCACGGACGGGCCGAGCGGCTCCTTGGAGATCGTGGCCGGCAGGATCACGTGGGCGCTGGGATCCTGGAGCAGGGTCGAGCGGCTGACGAGACCGGACTTGTCGGTCGTGACCGACTCGCACTGGCCCGCTTCGTAGGCGGCGAAGGTCTGGTCGGCGGTCTCGAAGACCAGCGGAGTGTACTCGATGTCGAGCGCGGCGAAGACGTCCGCGAGGTTCAGCTCGGTGGTGGTACCGGACTGCACGCAGATGCTGGTGCCCTCGAAGTCGGCGAGATCGGTGATGCCCGAGGCGGTGCGGACGATGAAGCCCTGGCCGTCGTAGAAGGTGGTGGGCGCGAAGTTCAGGCCGACGTCGGTGTCGCGGCTCGAGGTCCAGGTGGTGTTGCGGATCAGCACGTCCACCTCGCCGGTCTGGGTGGCGGTGAAGCGCTCGGAGGCGGTCAGGGCACGGTACTCGACCGCATCGGCGTCACCGAGCACGGCCGCTGCGATGGCGCGGCAGAAGTCGACGTCGAAGCCGGAGAACTGGCCTTCGCTGTCCACGACCCCGAAGCCGGGCAGCTGCGAGTTGACGCCACAGACGAGGGTACCGCGGACCTTGATCTCCTCGAGCAGGCTCACCTGAGCCTGGGCGAGGCCCGCGAAGATCGCGAGCGCTGCGACGAGCGACAAGAACTTGCGCATAGAGACACTCCTTGTTGTCGAGAGACGATGTGGGCGGAACGACGGGACCGTCTTGCCCCGCGGCATCCTACCGGCCGGAGCGACGTCTTGTAAAGCCCCGATGTCGTGCATGAACTTGCTTCCTGCGGCGTCCGGGACGGCGCATCGTGTGCTCGACTACGATTCGGAGCGGTGCACCCGCGCCGCTCGGCAACGGCTGCGGCCCCGCACCGGGGCGGGGCCGCAACGATCCTCCGGGAGCGACAGCGGTACGGGTCAGTCGACCCCTTGCTTCTCCTTGGCCTCGAGCTTGGCCTTGATGCGCTTGAGCACCGTGACCTCCTCGAGGGCGCGCTGGTCCAGGACGCTCCGGATCGACTTGATCTCGTAGTGGATCCCGGGGATCACCAGCTGCTCGAGCGCGTTGACGCGCCGGTTGGTCTTCTTGATCTCCTCGCCGATGCGGCGCAGCCGGGTCTCGGTCGCCGCGACCTGGATGATCGCCTCGGTCAGCGTGCGGAACTCGGCGGCCGCGTCCAGGGTGCGCGCGCCGGCCCCGACCGGGCTGAAGGGAAGGTCGGTGCCGAAGGTCGGCGGCTGCACCTGCGGCACCTTGACGCCGAAGAGGTTCTCGACCTCGATGTCGACGTCCAGCGTCCCGGCGCTCGCGAGCGCGAGGCTCTCGACGGCCGCGGGGCCATCCCAGGCGTTGGCGAGGAACAGCGCGAAGTACGCCTCCCGGCTGGCGTCCTGCAGGGCGCGACGGGCCTCCAGCGACGACTTGACGAGGTCGAAGAACTCGCCGATGAGCGCGTCGCGCTTGCGCTTCAGGAGGTCGGCGCCGCGGCCGGCCAGCTTGAGCTGGTCGCGGCGCTGCAGCAGGTTCGAGCGGGTGGGGGCGACAGCTTCAGCCATGGTCCTCGCCGCCTACAGCGCGTCCTTGGCCGCGCCCCAGAGCTCCTCCATCTTGGCGCCGTAGTAGTTGTCGATCTGCTCGTTCTTCAGGCGCGTGAGCTCGGACTTGGGCAGCGCGGAGAGCGTCGCCCAGGCGATCTGGAGCGACTCCTCGATGCCGCGGTTCTCGGAGCCCTGATCGATGAAGTTCTTCTCGAACACGTCGGCGAACTGAAGGTAGAGCTTGTCGGTCTCCGACAGCGCGTCCTCGCCGGTGATCGCGACCAGGCGCCGCAGGTCGAGGCCGTTGGCGTAGGCCGCCTGCAGCTGGTCGGCGATGTTCTTGTGGTCCTCGCGCGTCTTGCCCGCCCCGATGCCGTTGTTCATCAACCGCGAGAGCGACGGACCGGGGTTGATCGGAGGGTAGATGCCCTTGTTGTGGAGGTCGCGAGCCAGGTAGATCTGCCCCTCGGTGATGTAGCCGGTCAGGTCGGGGATGGGGTGCGTGACGTCGTCGTCCGGCATGGTCAGGATCGGCAGCTGCGTGACCGAGCCCCTCTTGCCCGTCACCACGCCGGCACGCTCGTAGATGCTCGCCAGGTCGGTGTACATGTAGCCAGGGTAGCCGCGGCGCCCGGGGATCTCCTCGCGCGCCGCGCCGATCTCGCGCAGCGCCTCGCAGTAGTTGGTCAGGTCGGTGAGGATGACCAGCACGTGGTAGTCGTGCTCGAAGGCGAGGTACTCCGCGGCCGTGAGGGCCATGCGCGGGGTCAGGATCCGCTCGACGGCAGGGTCGTCGGCCTTGTTCAGGAACAGCACCGAACGCGCCAACGCACCGGTGCGCTCGAACTCCTGGGTGAAGAAGGTCAGCTCGCGCTGGGTGACGCCCATGGCGGCGAAGACGACCGCGAACTCGGTGTCCTCGCCGATCACCGTCGCCTGACGGGCGATCTGCGCCGCGAGCTCGTTGGCGGGCAGACCCGAGCCGGAGAAGATCGGCAGCTTCTGGCCGCGCACCAGGCTGATCAGCGAGTCGATCGTGCTGACGCCGGTCTGGATGAACTCCTCGGGCTTCTGCCGAGCGACCGGGTTGATCGGCGCGCCGCCGATCGGCAGGCGCTTGTCGGCGACGACGTCGGGCAGGCCGTCGATCGGCTCGCCGATGCCGTTGAAGCGGCGACCGATCATCTCCTTCGAGACCCCCAGGCGCGCGACGTCCTCGACCAGGCTGACGGTCGTGGTCGAGAGGTCGATGCCCGAGGTCTCCTCGAACACCTGGAGCACGGTGTACTCCTTGCTGACCTCGATGACCTGTCCGCCACGAACGCGGCCAGCACCGTCCTTGATGCTGACGATCGCGTTGTAGGACAGGTCGGGCGCGTTCTGGAGGAACAGCAGCGGGCCGGAGACGTAGCTGACCTCGCTGTACTCCTTCTTGAGCAGGTTCTTGCTCACGGGTCGCTCCTTACGCCGGCACCGCGAAGCTCTCGTCGAGCTGCGCGATGATCTGGTCGCGGTAGGCCGGGAACTCGTCCTCGGACACGTAGCGGGCACGGTTGACCTTCTCGATGACCGGGTCGCCGAGCAGGTCCTCCACCGTCGCACCCGCGGTGAGCGCGTCACGCGCCTTGTCGTACAGCTTCAGCATCATCTGCAGCATGCCGTACGCCTTCTCGAGCGTGCACGACGCGTCGATCGGATCGAAGCCGTTCTGCTGCAGGAAGTCCTGACGCAGGATGCGGCCGGTCTCGATCACCAGGCGCTCGGCATCCTGGAGCGCATCGGGACCGACGAGCTGGACGACCTCCTGCAGGTCGGCCTCGCGCTGCAGCAGGTCGACGGCGCGGTCGACCAGGTCGGGGTAGTCCTCCGCGACGTTCTCGCGGTACCAGCTCTCCAGGCCGTCCTTGAACAGCGAGTAGGAGCGGTTCCAGTTGATGGCGGGGAAGTGACGACGGCGCGCCAGCGAGGCGTCCAGCGCCCAGAAGCAGCCGGTGATGCGCAGCGTGGCCTGAGTGACCGGCTCGGAGAAGTCCCCGCCGGCCGGGCTGACGGCGCCGATGATCGAGACGGCGCCCTGCTCGCCGGCCAGCGTGGTCACGCGGCCACCGCGCTCGTAGAACGCCGAGAGGCGCGAGGCCAGGTAGGGCGGGTAGCCCTCCTCGGCCGGCATCTCCTCGAGGCGGGAGCTGATCTCGCGCAGCGCCTCCGCCCAGCGACTGGTCGAGTCCGCCATGATCGAGACGCCGTAGCCCTGGTCGCGGAAGTACTCGGCCAGGGTGATGCCGGTGTAGATCGACGCTTCGCGGGCCGCGACCGGCATGTTCGAGGTGTTGGCGATCAGCACGGTGCGCTGCATCAGCGGGTTGCCAGTCTGCGGATCCTCGAGCTCGGGGAACTCGACCAGCACGTCGGTCATCTCGTTGCCGCGCTCGCCGCAGCCGACGTAGACGACGATGTCGGCGTTGCCGTACTTGGCGATCGACTGCTGCGTGACGGTCTTGCCCGATCCGAACGGACCGGGGATCGCCGCCGTGCCGCCCATGGTGAGCGGGAACAGCACGTCGAGGATGCGCATGCCGGTGAGGAACGGCGTGACCGGGTCGAGCTTCTGCGACACCGGACGGGCCTGACGGACCGGCCAGGGGTGCGCGAGCTTGAGCTCGGTCCCATCCTCGAGCACCACGACCGGGTCGTCGACGGTGTACTCGCCGGCGGCCACGACGCTCTTGACGGTGCCGCCCTTGCCGGGCGGAACGAGGATCTTGTGGGTGAAGCTGAACTCGGGGACCGTACCGATGACGTGCCCTGCGGACACCTCGTCGCCGACCTCGACGCTGGGCGTGAACGCCCACGTCACGTCGCGCGACAACGAGTTCACGACGATGCCGCGGTCGATGTAGGTGCCGGAGGCCTCCTGGATCTTGTCGAGCGGGCGCTGGATGCCGTCGAAGATGCCGTTCAGCATGCCCGGGCCCAGCTCGACCGCCAGGGGCAGGCCGGTCGACTCGACCGGCTCGCCGACGGTGAGGCCGCCGGTGTCCTCGTAGACCTGGACGAACGCCGTGTCGCCGTCGAGGCGGATGATCTCGCCGACGAGCTTCTCGCCGCCGACACGCACGATGTCGTACATGCGCGCGCCCATCATGCCTTCGGCGATCACGGCCGGTCCGGAGATTCTCGCGATGGTGCCTTGGATGGCCATGTCGTCTCTCCTCTACTCCACCTTGATGTCGAAGCCGATCGCGCTCCGCACCAAGTCCTTCATGTAGGCGGTGGCGTCGTCGCCCTCGCCGAACGCGGCGCCCAGGCTGGGCACCGGCAGCAGCACGGGCAGGTCGCGACCGCGCATGACGCGTTCGGTCGACGCGATCGGGTCGGGCACCAGACCCTCGTCCACGATCACCAGCCCGTAGGCGTCCTCTTCGATGAGCGCGGCGAGCGCCTTGTCGGCACCCTCCGGCTCGGCCACGCGCACCTCGACCCCGGCCAGCCGGTAGCCGGTCGCGGTCTCGGCGTCGGTGAACACGACGACCCTAGGCATGTCCGAGCTCCTTCTCGATCTCGGCTCGCGGGACGCCGTAGTAGGCACCGCGCGCCAACAGCCGCAGCTTGGCGGCCTCGGACTCCATCGCGCGCAGGTAGCGGATGACCACGCCGACCCCGAGGGGATCGCCGATCGCCGCCTTGCGGGCGGCCTCGTCGAGGGTGGCGCGGATGGCGCGCTCGGCGCCGGCCAGGTCGGTCGCACGAGCGACGTCGGCGAAGGTGCCCTTGCCGATCTGACCGAGGCCCTCCACGCCCGCTTGGGCGAGCGCGAGGAACAGCTCGAACTCGATCTCCGACCCGCCGGGCACGAACAGCGACCGAGCGTCGACCTCGCGGCCGGCGATCTTGAGCGCCGTCCGCAGGTTGGCGGCGTCGATCTCCCGCCGCACGTGCGCGCGGAACTTCGGCTGGACGCCGGAACGTTCGGCGAACTCGCTGAGCGACGCGAAGAACGCCTGATCGAGCGCCACCTCGAAGGCGAGCAGGTCGCCATCGCTGGCGTAGGCGCGGGCGGCGTTCGCGAACGCCGTCGCGAGCGGGTGCCCGGCGGCCATGAGGCGTTGGGCGGCGGCCGGCAGGTCGGACGCCGAGGCGAGCGCCTCGAGCGTGGCGGGCCGAAGCTCGCCCGCTCCGGTGAGCGCCTCGCCCAACTCGGACGGGTCACGACCGGCGTGCTGGGCTCGGGCGATCGTCTTGAGGTCCTCCAGGTCGTAGTGGCGCAGCAGCGCGGCGATCACGTCGCGCGGGGCGCCGTCGGCGAACGCCAGCATCCGTCGCGTGGTGGCGTGGAACGCCTGCGCCAGCGCGCGATCCACCACCCGAAGGCCCGACGCGCCGGCCCGTGCCTCGTCGAGCGCCGACGCGTAGGGGGTCTGGTCGAGCAACGCGGTGAAGGCGCGGAAGTCCTGCGCGTCGAGCGCCGCCTGGAAGGTCTCGCGACCGAGAAGACGCGACGCCATGCCGCGCACGCGCGCATTGACGTAGCCGAAGTCGCTCGACATCTAGGCCTCCTTGCTCGTCAGGGCGTCCGCCACCTCCGAAGCGAGCTCGTCACGGAGCGCGTCGAGCCGGGCCGGCAGGGTGTTCTCGACGCTGACGCGGCCGGTCGTCACCTTGACGCCGGCACGGACCGTCTCGTCGGCCTCGACCGGAAGGCCGGCGCCGACGGCGGCGACCGCCTTCGTGGCCGCAGCGACGTCGCCGGGCGCGACGAGCACCTTCTCGGGCGTGCCGCGAACGCCGGCGAGCGCCTCGCGCAGCAGCGCCTCGAGGACGCTGGCGTAGCGCGCCTCGTCGGCGGCGAGGTCGGTGAGCGAGCTCTCCGCCGCACGGAAGACCGACTGGATCGCTTCCTGCTGGGCGTTGAGTCGCATCGAGGCCGCCTCGAGCTGGGCGGCGCTGCGGGCGCGGACGCGGGCCGATTCCCGCTGGGCCTGGGCCTGGCGGGCGCGGGCGGCGACGATCGCCTCCGCCTCGCGCTCGGCCTCCTCGACGATCGCAGAGGCGCGTTCCCGCGCCTCTGCGAGGATGGCTTCGATCTCCGCGCTCGCTTCCTTGTCAAGCAGAGCAGCCAGATCCGCCATTCGGGTCAGCCGATCTGACCGTTGAGGAAGAAGGCGATGACGAAGGCGAAGATGATGATCGTCTCGGGGATGACGAGGTAGATCAGGATCTGACCGAACGCCTCGGGGCGCTCCGCCAGCGTGCCCGCGCCCGCCGAGCCGATGGCCGCCTGCGCGATCGCCACGGCGATGGCCGACACGCCGATGGTGAGGGCGGCGCCGATCGCGATCATGCCGTCCGCGAGGTTCTTGCCGGACTCCGCGTCCTGCGCGAAGGCCAGTCCGAGGATCGAGGCGACGAGGATCAGGATGGTGGTGAGACCGAACTTCTTCATGCTTTCCCTCCATGGAGCCGGAACGGCTGGTAGGTTCGACCGCTCTCTTCGTAGAAGCCGAACTTGGTGAAGAATTCCACGTACTGCAGACGTAGCGGCTGCAGGGTGTGGCCGACGAGAGTGAGGATGACCGCGAACATGTTGATCATCACGGCGATGACGATCCCGAGGAGCTCCCCGACGAGGGGCACCCCGATGGCGCCATTGACCGCGAAGCCCGCGGCGGTCCCGAGGTTCGCGACCAGCGCGGCGGACAGACCCACCGCGAACAGTCGCAGGTAGCTGAGGATGTTGCCCGAGTTGGAGATCAGCTCCACCAGCATCAGCGGGACCCTCGACAGGACCACGCTGACCAGGAAGAGCGCGAACAACAGGCCCGAGACGGTGAACACCGCCGAGCCGAGCGTCTCGGTGAGGTAGCCGGTCGCGAACACGACGACGCCGACCAGGCCGGAGAACATGCCGATGCCCTCCCACATGTGCTTGGCGTCGTGGTGCTTCCAGCCGTAGTAGGCGCGGATGCCCCAGCCGAGCAGGACCTGGACGACGCCGAAGCCCAAGGTGAGCACCAGCAGGATCTGCAGCTGCTGGGCGTTGCTCACGCCGTCGCCGCCGCGGAACAGCAGGATCTCGAAGATGCCCTTGTCCCCCGGGTAGAAGATCGGGCGGTCCTTCGGCCACTTCTCGAGGAAGTTGCCCCAGAACTCGCCGTAGATCACGCCGAAGAGGATCGACCAGCCGGCCGCCCAGTTGATGACCGTGCCGATCCCGGGCAGGTTGCGGGCGGGGATGATGATGCCCAGCGGCCCCAGGTTGAGGTTCTTGCCCCTGCGACCCCGACGCTGCACCCACAGCCCGAAGGTCAGGAAGATGAGTCCGTAGGCGATGTCGCCGACGACCACGCCGAAGAACAGCGGGAAGAACAGGAACAGCGTCCAGGTGGGATCGAAGTTGCCGTACTTCGGCGGGGCGAAGAGCGCCAGCAGGCCCTGGAACGGCCGCAGCCAGGCGGGGTTGTCCAGCTTGACGGGGACGCCGACGTCGTGGTGCTCGTCGGCGGGCCGGGTGTCGACCACCAGGTCGTCGCCGAACTGCTTGCGCAGCCCTTCGACCACCTTGCGGGCGTCCTCGCTGGGCATCCAGCCGCGCAGCGCGAAGGCGTAGCGCCCGGTCGCGAGGTCCTGGAGCCGCTCGAGGCGGGTGTGGTGGTTGAGAACGATGGCGTGGAGCGTGGCGAGCTTGGCGCCGTGCTGACCGGCCAGCTTGTCGAGCTGCTGCTCGAGCGAGGCGATCCGCTTGGGCAGCTGCTGCGAACGCTCCTCCATGGTGTGCACGGCCTTGGCGGTATCGAGGTGCCGGTAGCGGCCCGGCAGCTGCAGCGCGGCGAAGCCGGAACGAGACAGCGCGCGGCGCAGCTCGGCGGCGTCGCGGTTCAGCACGACGGCGACGACCAAGCGCTGGTCGGCGTAGGCCCGGTGCGTGACCAGGACCCGATCCTCGAGCGCGTCGGCGAGCTCGGCCTCGACCGTCGCGACCGCGTCGGCGGGCGCGAGGAACGGCACCCCGGCGAGCCAGCGACTCTGCTCGAGCTGCGCGATCGTCGGCGCCAGCAGGCGGAACAGCGGCAGGTACTCGTCGACCACCGCGCGCTCCTCGCGGGCCTGGGCCCGCTCGGCGGTGATGGCCTCGACCTGGCTGGCGAGGTCCGCGAGGTAGGCCTCGATCTCGGCCAGCTCGCCCGGCACTTCGCTGCGGGGGGCGGGCCGCACGCCGCGCGTCCCCAGCGTCTCGGACAACGTCTCGACGCGCGTGAGCGCGGCGCTCCAGCGCTCCGCCTCGTCGCGGTCGGTGCCGTCGAGCCGGTTGCGGACCAGCTCGGCCCCCTCGCCGGGATCGAGCGGATCGATCTGGACCACGCCCAGGCTCTGCAGCGACTGCAGCACCTCGCGCGCCATGCTCCGCCGCCCGACGACGGTGAGCCGGTCCATCGAAGCGATCATGGCAGCACGCGCTCCACGACCAGCTTCGCGGCGGCGGCCCGGCGGGCCTCGGCCTTGCTGCGTACCGCTTCGGCGTCGGCCTCGGCACGCGCGAGGATCTCGCGGCGTTCGGCCTCGGCCTGCTCGGCCCCCTCGGAACGTTCCTTCTCGGCGACCGCGTCGGCTTCGGCGCGGGCGTCGGCCAGGATCGCTTCGGCCTTCTCGCGCGCCTCGGCGATGAGCTTCGACGCTTCGGTCTGCGCGGCCTCGACCTTGCCGGCCAACGACCGTTCCTGTTCCGCGAGGCGTTGCAGCAGGTTGTCTCCCTGAGCTTCCAAACGCCCCTCCTCTCGTCCCGTCGACAGTCGGCGCCCGCACGGCGCCGGATGTGGCGGTAGGTGATGCAGGGTGAACGAGCGCCCCGGAGCCGTCGGCCCCCGAGCGCTGCCGCGCGACGCTACCACTCGCGACGGCCGAGTGTCAACGCGGGACGGATGTCCTGGCGACGCTCGGAAGCGCGTCCTGGACGGCATTCGTCGCGACGGTCATCCGCCACGCCGGCGACCGCGGGCGAAGCCGCTGGGGAGCCGTACGCGGCGCTCGGCCTCGCGAGCGGCCAGGGCCGTGTGCAGCTCCGAGAGCTCACGGTAGTAGTCCTGCAGCGTCGTTTCGGGCACGCCCGGCGCCTCGAGCAGCCGCTGCAGCTCCTCCATGCGGGCCTGCAGCCGCCGCCGCAGGTCGGAGGTCCCCTGCTCCAGCACTCGCTCGCGCAGGCGCGACAGGCTGGTCTCGAGGTGACGCTCGACGTGCGAGCGCCCGGCCGGCTCGTCCTCGACGTCGAAGGCGCGCGCGAACAGCGCCTCGCCCTCCGCCCGCTCGCGGTAGCGGGCCAGCACCCGATCGGCGTCGAACCCCTCCTCCTCGCAGATCGCACCGAAGTCGCGCAGCGCCGATGGCTCGAGTTCCGGAGGGACCTGCGCCAGCACGGCCGGCAGGCGGGCGCGGAGCAGACCCGGCTCGCGCAACAGCAGCGACATCACCTCGACCTCGATCCCCCGCACCCCCTCGGGCACCGCGCCCCGCGCCTGCATGCCCCGCAGCTGGGTAGCGTCCAGCGGCCGGCCGCGCCGGCTCTCGAGCCAGGCGCCCAGCCGACGCTCGTCCAGCTGGAGGGCCTCCGTCACGCGCCGCCGCATCTCGCGCGCGACCTCGTCGTTCAGGCCGCGATCGGTCATCGCCGGCGCCAAGGCCTCGAGGATCGCCCGGCGACCCTCCGGCGTGCGCGCGTCGTGCGCCTCGAGGACCGACCGGAAGCGGAACTCGACCTCGGACACGCCCTCGCGCAGGGCCGCCTGGAAGGCGTCGACGTGGCCGCCCAGCACCGCGTCGGCCGGGTCCTTGCCGGCCGGCACCCGCACCGCGCGCACCAGGAAGCGCCGCCCGACCGACTGGTCGAGGCCGGAGAGGACCGCCCGCTGGCCGGCGTCGTCGGCGTCGAAGGCCAGCAGCAGCCGCTCGACGTCGAGGCGCGAGAGCTCGTCCGCCTGGGCCTCCGTGAGCGTCGCCCCGAGGGCGGCGACCGCGTGCGGGAAGCCGGTCTGGTGCAGGGCGATGACGTCCATGTAGCCCTCGACCACCAGGCACTCCGAGCGGTCGCGGATGGCCGGGCGGGCGCGGTCGAGGCCGTAGAGCAGGCGCCCCTTGTCGAACAGCTCGGTCTCCGGCGTGTTGAGGTACTTCGGCACCTCGTCGCCCAGCACCCGCCCGGCGAAGCCGACGATGCGCCCCAGCCGGTCGCGGATCGGGAAGATGACGCGCCCCCGGAAGCGGTCGTAGCGCCGGCCCCGCTCGTTCTCGGAGATCAGCCCGGCCGCCAGCAGGTCGTCGTCGCGCGCGCCCTCGGTCAGGGCGTGGCGCAGCAGGCCGTCCCAGCCGTCGGGCGCCCAGCCCAGCCGCCAGGCCTCGATGCTCTCGTCGCTCAGGCCGCGCCCGCGCAGGTAGGCGAGCGCCTCGCGACCGGCCTCGCCCTCGAGCTGCTCCCGGAACCAGCGTTCGGCCAGCTCGTTGAGCTGCACCAGGTCGCGCCTGCGGCCCGAGCCGGGCGAGGGACGGAGCGCCTCGACCTCGATGCCGGCCCGCCGACCGAGCAGCTGCAGCGCCTCGCCGAAGTCGACCCCCTGCGTCTGCATCACGAAGTCGAACAGGTCGCCCTTGGCGCCGCAGCCGAAGCAGTAGTAGAAGCCGCGCCCGGTGTGGACGTGGAACGACGGCGTCTTCTCGGCGTGGAAGGGGCACAAACCCTTCAGGCGCTCGCGGCCCGCCGGCTTGAGGGCGACCGTCTCGCCGATCAGCTCGGCCAGGTCGACGCGCTCGCGGATGCGTTCCTTGACGTCGTCGGTCACGCCGCCCTCGCCTCCTCAGGCGGGGACGTGCAACAGCACGCCCTCGGCGTCGCGCAGCGTCAGCTCGTCGTCGAAGCCCGACCAGGTCACCCCGGGCGCGGCCAGCAGCGGCCGCCAGGCGTCCTCGCCCAGCAGCTCGGTGGGACGAAGCGTCCACGGCTCGCCCTCGAGGTTGACGATCAGGGCGAGCGTCTCCGAGCCGTCGGGGGCGTAGCGCAGGCCGTACGCCAGGGTCGAGCCGTCGTCGCGCACCACGCGCTCGAAGCGGTCACCCCCCCGCAGGTCGTCGCGCAGCCACGGGCGGGCGCGGCGCGCCCGCCGCAACGCCAGGCCGAACGCCAGGCGCTCGGGGTCCAGCCGGTCCTCGTCGCGCCACACCACGCAGGCGTCGTGCAGGTCGCGCATGAACGCCCGGGCGAGGCGCTTCAGCGTCTCGGCGTCGGGGGGCCACGGCAGCGTCAGGTCGGACGCCGCCAGCCAGGCCGCCACCTCGTGCGCCTCTGTGGCGCCGTCCGCGACCGCTCCCTCAAGACCGCCGAAGACCGCCGCCGCCGTGGCGTGGTCGTGCAGGCCCAGCTCCTTCAGGCGGCGGAAGGCGTCGTCGCGGGCGTACGCGTCGGGGCCGAAGCGCCAGGCGAAGACGCCGGCCTCCTCGGCCGCGACCTTGACCGCCCAGCGGTCGTCGCTGGCCCGCATGAACGCCCACGGCGCCCGCATCGGCGCGGCCACGAAGGTCATCGGCACGCCCGGCAGGAAGCCGTAGAAGAGCAGGTCGGCGGCCGGGTGGTCGTAGCCGCGGCGCAGGATCTCGGGCAGGTCGGCGCCCAGGCGACGGTTGACCGCCTGGTGCAGCGAGGTCTGGTGCCCGCGCCGCAGGGTGTCGTGGTTGGCGCAGCCGCTGACCCAGTGACCGCCGTGGCGGGCGATCTCCTCGACGCGCCACCACTTGGCGTTCCAGAAGCCCTCCAGGAAGGGCGTGTTGTGCGCGAAGGTGAGCGGCCCCCACTGGAAGGCGTGCGGCTGGTCCAGGATCACGTCGCGGTAGGTCGAGGCGGTCTCCCAATCCTCGCGCGGCCACGGCCGCCCGTCCTCGAAGACCATGAACGGGCGGTAGCGGATCTCCCCCACCTGCTGCACCACGGCGCTCATCTCGCGTAGGTAGGCGTCGTCGTGGACCATCACGCCGCGCTCCTCGTCGAGGATCTTGTGGTCCTGGGCGGCGTCGACGCGCACGCCGTCAGCCCCCACGTCCACCTTGCGGCGCTGCATCTCGAGCAGCAGCGCCCGCACCGTCGGATCGCGGAACTCGAGGTCGAGGCCGTACATGTTGCGTCCCAGGAAGAAGCGGGCCGGGAGCAGCGCCTCGCCGGCGGCGTCGGCGTGCCCGAAGACCACGTCGAGGATCAGCTCGATCGGCTTGCCTGGGAAGGTGTGGAGCGCGACGACCAGGTCCACCAGCTCGTCCGGGCGGCCGCTGCGCAGCAGCGCAGGCGAGACGGCGGCGGCGCCGAAGATGGCGGTGTCGTAGCCCCAGTCGATCGTGTCGACCGGCCGCACGACCGCGGTCTCGCCGTCGTCGCCGGGACGAAGCTCGAAGCGGGGCGCCTGGCGGGGGTCCTCGACGACCGGCTCGACCGGCAGCAGCTGCACCGCGTCGTAGCCGAGGAAGGCCGATTCGGCCGGGGTCGGCTCCTGCCCCGAGCGGACCTTGTCGCCCAGCGCGCGGTAGAGGTCGGCCAGGTCGGCCAGCGTGCCGCCGTGGGTGGCGGTACCGACGTGCACCTGCAGGATCGTGGTCGGAGGGGCGGCGCGCGGCGGCTCGTAGCCCTCGTCCTCGCCGCCGATGCCGAGCCGCCGGAACAGGTCCAGGTCGGCGCGACCGACGTGCATGCCGGCGACGTCGTACAGCTCGGCCGGTCCGTCCAGGCCGAACGGCAGCGAGGCGGCCAGCGGATCGCCGACGACCTCGTCCCGCTCGCCCGGGCGAGCGATCACGAAGCGGTAGAGCGTGCCGTCGCGCTCGCGCGCGCCGGCCACCATGCCGGTCACCGCCAGCCAGGCCCAGGCGCCGTCGCGTACCATCGGCAGACGCTGACGTCGCACCGGCAGCTCGCCCGCCTGCCCGTGCGGCAGCGAGGCCAGACGCTGGATCGTCTCCAAGGCGACCGTCGCCTCGGCCGGCAGGTCGGGGCACCACAGCCCGAACTCGGCCCGGCCGTCCTCGCAGCGCCCTCCGGCCAGGCGCGCGATCCGTCGGGCGGCGTCGACGGCGTCGCCGGACCGTCGCTCGGCCCGCACCCGCTCGAGCAGCTCGCGGGTGGCGGCCTCGTGGACGCGGACCTCGACGCTCGCGGCGCCGCTCACGTCACGCCCCCTCCGGGCCCTCCGCCGGGTAGAGCGGAAGGTGACCGAGCGCGATCACGTCGTCCCTCGGTTCGCCCTCGGTGAAGACGACCATCGTCGCCGCCACCGTCGCACCGACGTGCTCGAGCAGGTCGACCAGGCCGTGCAGCGTCCCGCCGGTCGAGACGACGTCGTCGACGATCGCGACGCGACGGCCGCGCAAGCGCGGCACGTCGCCGCCGTCGAGGACCAGGTCCTGGGGCCGGCCGGTGGTGATCGACCGGACGGTACGCGAGATGGCCCCCACCATGTACGGCTTCTCGGTCTTGCGGATGACCACGTAGGGCAGGCCGGTGATGCGCGACAGGGCGTGCGTGAGCGGGACCGACTTGACCTCGGGCGTCACGAACGCCTCGACGTCCGCGGGCACGCGCCCTGCCAGGGCGGTCGCGGCCGCCTCGACCAGGGCGGTGTCCCCGAGCAGGTTCAAGAGCGCCACCGAGACCCCGCCGACGTCGATGATCGGCAGCTCGCGGGCCTCGTCTCCGATGCGGATGGCATGCGTCTTCATGAACGGATCGTCCTTCCGTCGCCCCGGCACGGGCGCGACCCCGGCAGGGTACCGCGGACCGCGCGGCCGTGGCACGGTCCCGGCTCAGGTCGCGAAGACGACCGTCTTGTTGCCGTGGACCACGACGGCGTCGTCGAGGTGCGCCTCGACCGCCCGGGCGAGCACCGTGCGCTCGACCTCCTTGCCCAGCCGGACCAGGTCGCGCACCGACTCGCGGTGGCTGACGCGGGCGACGTCCTGGGCGATGATCGGTCCTTCGTCCAGCTCGTCGGAGACGTAGTGCGCCGTGGCGCCGATGAGCTTGACCCCGCGCTCGTACGCCCGGCGGTAGGGGTTCGCGCCCACGAAGGCGGGCAGGAAGGAGTGGTGGATGTTGATGATGCGCCGCGGCCAGCGCGCCACCAGCCCGGGCGAAAGGATCTGCATGTAGCGCGCCAGCACGACCAGCTCGACCCGTTCCTCCTCGAGCAGCGCCTGCAGACGCGCCTCCTGGGCGGCCTTGCCGTCGTCGCCGATCGGCAGGTGGTGGAACGGCACGCCGAAGCCCTCGACCACCCCCCGCAGCAGGTCGTGGTTGGAGGCGACCAAGCGCACGTCGGCGTCCAGCTCGTCGTTGCGCCAGCGCCACAGCAGCTCCAGCGCCGCATGGTCCGCCTTGGAGACCAGCAGCGCCACCCGGCGCGGTCGGTCCTCCGGCCAGGTCACCCGCCAGCGCATCGCGAACGGCCGCGCCACCTCGCGTTCGAACGCCTGCTCGAACGCCTCGCGCGCGCCGGCGGCCTGATCGAGGCGGAACGCCATGCGCATGAAGAAGGTGCCGCCGTCGGGATCGGTGCTGTGCTGCGAGGAGTCCAGCACGTTGGCGCCGTGTTGGAACAGGAAGCTGGACACGGCCGCGACGATGCCGGGTCGGTCGGGGCAGTCGACGAGCAGGCGAGCGTCGGCGCGGGCGCGGCGCGGGCTGGACATGGCGGCATGCTACCCACGGCCGGGGGCCGCCAGGGGCGGTGGTAGGCTGCCGGCCGTGGAGGACGGCGCGCTGAGGCCCACGCGACTCGACGACTACGTCGGGCAGGGCCGCCTGAAGGACAAGTTCCGCGTCTACCTGAACGCCGCCAAGGCTCGGGGCGACGTGCTGGACCACGTGTTGCTCTACGGGCCTCCCGGCCTGGGCAAGACGACGCTGGCGCACATCGTCGCGGCCGAGCTGGGCGTCGGCATCCGCATCACCAGCGGACCCGCGATCGAGAAGCCGGGCGACCTGGCGGCGATCCTCACCAACGCCGTGCAGCAGGGCGACGTGGTGTTCATCGACGAGATCCACCGGCTGGGCCGCGCGGCCGAGGAGCACCTCTACCCGGCGATGGAGGACTTCGCCATCGACCTGGTGCTGGGTCAGGGACCGTCGGCGCGGACGCTCCGGCTGGACCTGCCGCGCTTCACGCTGATCGGCGCGACCACGCGGCCCGGCCTGATCAGCGGACCGCTGCGCGGCCGCTTCGGCATCGTCGAGCACCTCGAGTACTACGCCGACGAGGAGCTCGCCGAGGGGGTCGCGCGCGACGCCCGGTTGCTGGGCTTCGCGCTCGACGACGATGCGGCGCTCGAGATCGGACGGCGCGCACGCGGCACCATGCGCGTCGCCAAGCGGCTGCTGCGACGGGTGCGCGACTACGCCGAGGTGGCCGGCGAGGCCCGCATCGCGCTGGCGCGCACGCGCCGCGCCCTCGACCAGCTGGGCATCGACGCGGTGGGCCTGGACCGGCGCGATCGCGCTCTCCTCGAGGCCCTGACGCGGCGCTTCGCCGGCGGTCCCGTCGGCCTCGCGACGCTGGCCACGGCGATCGGCGAGGACAAGGCCACGCTCGAGGAGGTGCACGAGCCGTTCCTGATCCAGCTGGGCCTGCTGCAGCGCACCCCGCGCGGCCGGGTCGCCACGCCGGAAGCGTGGCGGCACCTCGGCCTGCCGGTCCCGGACGGTGGCTACGCGGCGGGCCTGTTCGAGGAGAACGGCGAGGCATGATCGAGGGCAGCCTGCGCAACGTGCCGCTGACCGACGTCCTGCAGATCGTCACGACCGGTCAGAAGAGCGGCCTGCTGGACCTCGCGCGCGACGACGGCGCCCACGCACGCGTCCACGTCGAGCGCGGCAGGAT
>CAZJGU010000005.1:29449-59445 GCA_964545455.1 uncultured bacterium
GAGCTCCTGTTGCGCACGGACCTGCTGACCAGCCGCGAGGTCCAGGAGATCCTGGAGCGGCAGCGGCGCGAGAACCCGGGAACGCCGCTGGGCGCCATCGCGGTGCACGAAGGCCTGATCACGACGGACGACCTGGCGAGCGCGCTGCGCCTGCAGGCGGTCGAGGTCCTGGCCGAGCTGCTGGCGTGGTCGGACGGCACCTTTCAGTTCGCCGAGCGGCCGCTGGAGGCGAGTCAGGTCCCCGTCGAGGGCGGCCACGACGCGATGCAGCTGCTGATGGACGCCGATACCCTGCGGCGCGACCTGGACGCCGGCAGCGCCGACCCGGCGACGGTGTTCGAGCGGGCCGGCGACCCCACCCGCTTCGAGTTGCCGGTGGGCGCCTGGGACCTGCTGGGCCTGATCAACGGCCGCCTGCCCGCCCGGACCGTGGTCGCCGAGGCCGAGATGACCGAGAGCGACGGGCTGCGCCTGCTCCGCCGCATGGCCGAGATCGGGGTCATCCGTCAGGTGACCCGCGCGGGCTCGGAGATGGTGGTTCTGGTGCTGTGCCGCTCGAACGCGCTGCAGCGCCTGCTGCGCCTGGCCCTGCAGCGGGCGTCGATGCGGGCCGAGCTGTTCGGCGATCCCGACGAGGCGTTCGACGCGCTCGATCGCGTCCGGCCGCACGTGCTGCTGATCGACGATCGCGAGGGCGAGGGCTGGTCGTGGCTGCGCCGCGTCCGTACGACCCCGGGGCGGGGTCACCTGCCGGCGTTGGTGCTGGAGGGCCCGGAGGCGAGCACCGCCGGACCGTTCGCACGCTGGCGCCGGCCACGGGCCGACACGCTCGAGCGTCCCGTCGACGAGTGGGCGCTGCAGGAGCGGATCGCGCGACTCGCCGGGCGCAAGCTGGTCTAGGGGCCGCCCGGCCCTCGCTCGACCTCGGCGCGTCGGGCCAGCAGGCCGTGCATCGCCAGAACCGCCGCAGCGCTCCAGGCCTGCAGGCGGCAGGCGTCGGGGTAGGACGCGGGTGGGCCGTCGTCCCGGTCGTCACCCGCGATCAGCTCGGGCGCGCGCCGGTCCGCGCGCGCCGCCGCCAGGTCCAGCACGGCGCGGGCCACGCGGGACGCGTCGTCGTGGAGTCCGTAGCGCTCGAGCCCCAGGGCGAACAGCGCCGCGTCGTGCGGCCAGACCGATCCGCAGTGGTAGCTGACCGCGGCGTAGCGGACCTCGGTCCGCGCCAGGGTCCGCACCCCCCAGCCGCTCCACGCCTCCGGCGCCGACAGGCTGGTGGCGACGGCCCGGGCGGCACGGTCGTCGACCGAGCCGGTCCAGAGCAGGTGGCCGGGGTCGGAGCTCACCACCTCGAGCGGACGGTCGTCCTGGTCGAGCGCCATCGCGTGGAGGCCGGCTGCACCCAGGCCGGGGCGGAAGAAGCGTTCGGCCAGCGCGCCGCGCAGCCGGTCGGCCCGCTGCGCGGCGTCGGCGGCGCCTGCCGCGTCCCCGAGCCGGGTCAGCAGCCGCGCGGCGCCGCGCCAGGCCGCCTCGGCGTACCCCTGCACCTCGACCACCGCGAGGCGCCCCCGGACCAGGCGACCGTCGGCGTGGGTCATCGAGTCGCCGGCGTCCTTCCACGACTGCACCTGGTAGCCGCCCTCGCCCGACGCGAAGCGCAGCAGGCCATCCTCCGGATCGCCGGCCTCGCGCAGCCAGCCGAGCGCGCGACGCAGCGGCTCCTCCAGCTCCTGCGCCAGCGCTCCGTCGCCGGCGGCGACGCGCGCGTCCAGCGCCATCACCCACAGTGGGGTGGCGTCGACGGTGCCGTAGTGCGGGCCGAACGGCGCGTGCCCGCCACGGGTCGCCGCGCCGACGCGCATCTCGTGCGGGATCTTGCCGGGCGCTTCGGCGCCGGCGGGATCGTGGCGGCGGCCCTGTAGCGCCGCCAACATGCGCAGCGTGGCGCGGGCTGCGTCGTCGGCCTCGGGGACCATCAGGACGCTCAGCAACGCGTCGCGACCGAACAGGGTGACGTACCAGGGCACGCCGGCGGCCGGGACCGGTCCGTACGGCGTCGGTAGCAGCAGCGCGCGCAGGTCGTCGGCGGCGGCCAGCGCCAGCCCGTCGTCGGCGCGCTCCAGCAGGCCCCGTCGCGTGGGTGGGAGCAGCCGTTCGCGCCAGGCGACGGGGTCGGGACGGGGCGCCGCCTCGCCCTGCGCCGCCCGGCGCAGCAGGGCGGGCGGGCCGGACGGATCGTGTCGGCCGGCCTCGTCCCGCTGCACCGTGACGGTCACGCGCAGACGCCGCTGGGCGCCCGCCGGCAGCCGGCCTCGCAGCCGGATCCGCGCGACGCTCAGCTCGACCTCGAGGCCCGCGTCGGCCGCGACCTCGAGGCCGACCCGGTCGACCACCCCGTCGGGGGCGTGCACCGCCACGACGAGGCTCCGGCCCGGCTCGATCCGTACCGTCCGATCGCGCTCGCCCAGGTGGACGAACCCGCGTACCTCGAAGACGTCCTCGACCGCCACCTCGAGCTCGAGCTCGGCCTCGATCTCGACCGGGCCGTCCGGCCAGGCCGCGAAGACCAGCTCCTCGTCGACGCCGTCGTGGCGCACGCTCAACGTCCGCCGCAGCGCCAACGACTCGCGCGGACTGGCCTGGCCCAGGCCGCCCGGCTCCTCGACGCGCGACAGGCGCTGCCGCAGCCGCTCGGGGCCTCGTGCGTCCAAGCGCAGCTCGATCAGGTCGTCGGGCCAGCGCCAAGCGTAGCGCCGCAGCCAGCGCGCGTCGTGCGCGTAGAGGCCGTGGTCGCCGCCCTCGAGGCCGCCGTCGCGGCCGGCGGCCCAGGCGGTTTCCCCCTGCTTGAGCGCGACGGGCACGCGTTCGTGTCGCATCGAAGCCTCCTCGCTCGGTCCGCGTTCACCGCAGCGCGACGGAAGAATCGTGACTGTGTACCACGAAGAAGTCGCTTCTGGACACGCTTTGTGCGCTTGCCGAAGGCCCCGGATGGTGCTACCCTTCGATCATCAATCCGGTGCACGACCACGTCGGAGCTCGGTCCGACACGCGTTCTCTCGCGAGGCGGGTTCCATCGTGGGACGACCCGGTTGATGGGTACGGGGTCGGCACGATGTCGGCTCCACAGTCGAGAGGAAAGGTGGATACATGAAGAGGTTCTTCGTCGCTCTTGCCGCCCTGCTGATCGCGGGCGCGGCTGCCGCGCAGACGATCACCGTCGCCGCCGGCGCGGTCGGGATCGAGTTGGAACTCACCAAGGCCGCGGCCGAGCGCTACATGGAGATGAACCCGGGGGTCACGGTCGAGGTGCTCGAGACGGGCGACCTGGCCGACGACCGTCTGGCGTTCTACCTGCAGCTGTTCGAAGCGCAGTCGTCCGACGTCGACGTCATGCAGATCGACGTCATCTGGCCCGGGGACCTGCAGCAGCACTTCGTCGACCTCTACGAGTACGGCGCTGGCGAGGTCGCGGATCAGCACTTCCCGGCGATCATCCAGAACAACACCGTCGACGGCAAGCTGGTCGGGATTCCTTGGTTCACCGACGCTGGCCTGCTGTACTACCGCACGGACCTGCTGGAGAAGTACGGCTACAGCGGCCCGCCCGAGACCTGGACCGAGCTCGAGGAGATGGCCGAGGTCATCCAGGCCGGCGAGCGCATGGAGAACCCGGACTTCTGGGGCTTCGTCTGGCAGGGCAACGCCTACGAGGGCCTGACCTGTGACGCGATCGAGTGGGTCGCCTCCAACGAGGGCGGCACCATCGTGAGCCCCGACGGCGTCATCACCATCAACAACGAGAACGCCGCCGAGATCATCGAGCAGGCGGCCGGCTGGGTCGGCACGATCAGCCCCAACGGCGTGACCAACTTCGCCGAAGAGGACGCCCGCAACATGTTCCAGGCGGGCAACGCCGCCTTCATGCGCAACTGGCCGTACGCCTACTCGCTGGGCCAGGGCGAAGACAGCGCCATCGCCGGCCTGTTCGACGTCTCGCCGCTCCCCGCGGGCGAGGGCGGCACCCCCGCCGCCGCGCTCGGTGGCTGGCAGCTCGGCGTGAGCGCCTACTCGGAGAACCCGGCCGTGGCGGCCGACGTCGCGCTGTACCTGGCCTCCTACGAGGAGCAGAAGATCCGCGCGATCGAAGGCTCGTTCAACCCGACCATCCAGGCGCTGTACGAGGACCCCGAGGTTCTCGAAGCGACGCCGTTCTTCGGCTCGCTCTACGACGTCTTCATCAACGCCACCCCGCGCCCGTCGACGGCGACCGCGCCCAACTACGCGGCCGTCTCGCGCGCCTTCTTCTCGGCCGTGCACAGCGTGCTGACCGGCCAGGAGGACGCCGACGTCGCGCTCGAGCTCCTGGAGCTCGACCTGCAGGACATCACCGGGTTCCCGACCGGCCAGCCGAACTAAGGCTGCCCGAGCGACCCGGAGCGCACGCCCGCGTGCGCATCCTCGACGGCCAGGTCGGCATCCGACCTGGCCGTCGTCGTCCGGGCGCGGTACATTCACGGCAACGTCCGGAACCGCAGGAGGTGTCCATGGCCGACCCGAAACCCGGCGGTACGCCCCGAAAGGGCCCGTCCGAGCTCGCGCGCGCCGAGGAGCGGACCGCCCTTTGGCTGCTCATCCCGACCTTCGTCATCATCCTGATCATCGCCATCTACCCGCTCGGACAGGTCTTCGTCGAGTCGTTCCGTGAACGCGAGTTCGCCTCGGGGGAGCCTGGCCGCTGGGTCGGGTTCCAGAACTACCAGCAGCTCCTCTCCGTCACCCTGCGGGAGTTGCCGGTCGAGCTCGACGACGCCGGCGACCCCGTCATCGAGGACGGCGAGGTCCAGTACGAGAGCTGGGTGCGGGTGCTCCCGCGCGAACCGATGCGCTACCGCGCCGTCTACGAGTTCTCGCTCTTCGGGGACCGCTACGTCCTCGGTGCGATCACCCCCGAGTTCATCCGCGCCGTCTGGGACACGATCGTCTTCTCGGTCGTCGCGGTGTTCTTCGAGACCGTGCTCGGCATGATCATCGCCCTGGCCCTGACCGCCAAGTTCTTCGGTCGCGGCGCGATGCGCGCGGCGATGCTGGTCCCCTGGGCGGTGATCACCGCCGTGTCGGCGCGCATCTGGGAGTGGATGCTGCAACCGACCCGCGCCGGCCTGTTCAACACGGTCGGCTCGGCCCTCGGCATCAACGACGGTCGCACCAACTTCTTCGGCGACGCGGCCCTGCAGCTACCCAGCATGATCGTGATGGACGTCTGGAAGACCACGCCGTTCATGGCGCTGCTGCTGCTGGCCGGCCTGTCGACCATCCCCAAGGAGCTCTACGAGGCCGCCCGCGTCGACGGCGCGAACCCGCTCCGTCAGTTCTTCTCGATCACCCTGCCGCTGCTCTCCCCCACGCTGGCGGTCGCGCTGATCTTCCGCACGCTGGACTCGCTGCGCGTCTTCGACATCTTCCAGGTGGTGCTCGGCAGGTCGCGCTACTCGATGGCGTCCTACGCCCAGGACATGCTCATCAGCGTCCGTGACGTCGGGATGTCGTCCGCGGCCTCGGTCGTCATCTTCTTGCTGATCTTCGTCTTCGCCGTCAGCTACATCCGGATCCTGGGGGTCGAGACCAAGTGAACAAGCAGACCCGAAAGGTCCTCGGCCGGATCGGCTTCTGGATCCTGATCATCGTCATCTTCGTCTACCTGATGTTCCCGTTCTACTGGGCGCTCGTCTCCGCCCTCAAGACGCAGCGGGAGCTGATCCAGACCCCCGCTACGTTCTGGCCCAACGAGCCCACGCTCCAGAACTTCCGTGCCGTGCTGAGCAGCCCCACCTTCCTGCGGGCACTGTGGAACAGCACGCTGGTCTCGATCTCGGTGACGCTGCTCAGCTTGGGCGTCGGCTCGTTCGCCGGCTACGCGCTGGGCAAGATGCGCTTCCGTGGCAAGACGCCGTCGCTCTACGTCATCCTGGCGATGACGATGTTCCCGCAGATCGCCGTTCTGGCCGGTCTGTACGCGGTCATCCGCGTGCTCAACATGCCGGCGGTCCCGTCGATGATCCTCTCCTACATGCTCTTCACCCTGCCGTTCACGGTCTGGGTGCTCACGTCGTTCTTCCGAGGGTTGCCCGACTCGCTCCTGCAGGCCGCCCAGGTGGACGGGGCGACGATGATGCAGAGCTTCCTCTACGTCCTGTTGCCACTGACGGCGCCCGCGCTGGTCACGACCGGCCTGCTGGCGTTCATCCAAGCCTGGAACGAGTACCTGTTCGCGCTCACCTTCACCATCATCGAGGAGAGCTCACGGACGGTGCCCGTCGCGATCGCGCTGTTCACGGGCGAGATCGCACGCCAGGAACCGTTCGGCGAGATCATGGCCGCCGCGGTGGTCGTCACGATCCCGCTGGTGGTGCTGGTCCTGGTCTTCCAGAACCGCATCGTCGAGGGGCTGACGGCCGGCTCGGTCAAGGGCTGAGCGAGCCCCCGCCTCCACCCGTCGCGTCGGGCCGCCCTTCGGGGCGGCCCGCGTCCATGCGTGGCGTCGACCTGGCCTGCGGCGCGCGGCGCGCGACGAGCATCGTGACGGCCCGGCGTCGGGCCCCCGGCCCGGTCGGCGGTATCGTGCCGGCGTGACCCCGCCGCGACGTCGTCCCCGCATCGACCTGCGTCAGCTTCGGCGCCTGTTCGCCTTCGCTCGGCCCTACCGCGGCATGCTGGTCTTCGCGCTGATCGCGACCCTGATCGCGGGCCTGGTGCAGTTGGCCTTCCCGCTGCTCTCGCGCGAGCTGTTCAACGAGGCGTTCGGTGCCGGCGACCCGGACGCTGCGGCGGCCGCGCCCGGCCGCATCGCCGGCCTGCTGGTGGTGCTGTTCGTCCTGCAGGCCGGCTTCAACTACCTCCGCGTCTACCTGCTGGGCATGGTCGGCGAAGGGGTCGTGGCCGAGGTCCGCAAGCACCTCTTCGGCCACCTGATGGGGCTCTCGCCCGGCTTCTTCCTGCGACGCAAGACCGGCGAGATCACCTCGCGCCTGACCAGCGACGTCTCGACCGTGCAGTCGCTGGTGTCCAACGCGCTGGCCCAGTTCGTCAACCAGAGCGTCACGCTGGTCGGCGGCGCCGTCGCCCTGCTGTTCGTCAACGCCCGGCTGACGGCCGTGATGCTGGCCGTGGTACCCCCGGTGATCATCGGCGCCGCGATCTTCTCGCGGCGCCTGCGACGGCTCTCGCGCGACTTCCAGGACCGCGTGGCGGACGCCAACGCCGACGCCGAGGAGGCGATCGCCAACGTCCGGATCGTGCAGTCGTTCGTCGGCGAAGGGGTCGAGCGCCAGCGTTACGACCAGGGCATCGACCGCGCCTGGGACGCCGCCAAGCGGCGCGTTCGGGTCCGCGCGGCCTTCATCCCGTCGGTCATCCTGGCGATGTTCACCGGCATCACGATGGTGCTCTGGTACGGCGGTCGCGAGGTGCTGGCCGGCCGCCTGGCCCCGGGCGACCTGATCGCCTTCCTGCTCCTCACGTTGTTCGTCGCTGGCTCGGTCGCCTCCTTCACGGGCCTGTTCGCGCAGCTCCAGGAGGGCCTGGGCGCGTCGCGACGGATCTTCGACCTGCTGGACGAGCGCCCCGACCTTCCCGTGCCGGAGCGCCCCACGCCGCTCCCGGCCGATCCGCGCGCGGTGCGCTTCGACTCCGTCTGGTTCCGCTACGACCGGGTGCTGGACGACGAGGCCGCGGGCGACGAGGTGGACGCTGCGACCGTCCACGACGGACGGCCCGACGACGGCGAGGCCTGGGTGCTGCAGGACGTCGACCTGGCGCTGGCGCCGGGCGAGGTGGTCGCCCTGGTCGGACCCTCCGGGGCCGGCAAGAGCACGCTGGCGTCGCTGCTGCCGCGCTTCTTCGATCCGCAGCGGGGCGCGGTGCGCCTCGGCGGCGTCGACCTGCGCGAGGCCGATCCGCACGAGGTGCGCGCCCATGTCGGCCTGGTGCCGCAGGAGACGCAGCTGTTCTCGGGCAGCGTCGCCGACAACGTACGCTACGGTCGGCCCGACGCCAGCGACGACGAGCTTCGTGCGGCGGCCGACGCGGCGCACGCCTCGGGCTTCATCGGAGCGTTGCCCGACGGCTGGGACACCCGCGTGGGCGAGCGGGGCCTCCGCCTGTCGGGCGGGCAGCGCCAGCGCATCGCCATCGCCCGGGCGCTGCTGAAGGACCCGGCGGTGCTGGTGCTGGACGAGGCGACGAGCAGCCTGGACAGCGAGTCGGAGGCGCTCATCCAGGACGCCCTCGACGTGCTCATGCGCGGACGCACCAGCCTGGTGATCGCGCACCGCCTGTCGACCATCGTCGGCGCCGACCGGATCGTGGTGATGGACCGCGGCCGCGTCGTGCAGGTCGGCCGCCACGCGACGCTCGTGACGGCCGACGGCCTCTACCGGACGTTGTTCGAGACGCAGTTCCGCCGGGCCGATCGACCCGCGACGAACCGCTAGTCGATCAGCCGTGCGTCCAGCGTGATCGGGACCGAGGCCAGCGCCTTGCTGATGGGGCAGCCCTGCTTGGCCTGCTCGGCGATGGTCGCGAAGGTGGCTTCGTCGATGCCGGGGACCTCGGCTTCGCAGCTCAGGGCGATCCCGGCGATGTGGGCACCGCCGTCGGTCGAGAGCGTGACCCGGGCCTCGGCCGAGACGCGCGTGGGCGTGTGGCCGGCCTGGGCCAGCACGTTCGAGAACGCCATCGCGAAGCAGGCGGCGTGCGCCGCGCCCAGGAGCTCTTCTGGGTTGCTGCCGCTGCCCTCCTGGAACCGCGAGGGGAACGAGTAGGCGGCGTCCTGAACCAGACCGCTCTGCACGCCGAAGGTGCCCTGACCGGAGCGAAGATCGCCCCTCCAAACGGCATGACCGCTACGTGTGGGCATGTGCGCCTTCCCTCCCGTCCGCGCACGGCGGACCGAGTGAAGGTACCCCGCTGGGCCTGCGCGCTCGGCGCGCTACGGCACGGTCGGTCTCCGCCGACGCTTCGCAGCAGGCTCAGCCGGGCCGGGACCGACGACCGCGTCAGCGCGCCGGCCCGCGGAGCGTGCGGCCGACGGACGACGGCCGGTCGGGCGGACGGCGCTGCAGGGGCGCCGGAAGCGGTACGCTTCGCGCGCATGCCCGCCGCCGAGCCCCCGTCGACACCGTCGCGCGCCCGCTCTGGGCGCGGACCGCGCGCGGCAAGCGCCCTACTGGTCTGGGCGCTGTGCGCCGCGACGCTCGTGGCGGTCGCGCAGGCGACGCCGCCGTTGGCTCCGCTCCCGGCGATCGCGGCCGGTGGCTTCGACCGACCGGAACGCCTCGTGACCATGGACGGGTTGTTCACCGCCGAGGTGGCGCTGGCTCCGGCCGCCGACGGCGGTCCGTTGGCCGTATGGCAGGACGGCGACGGCGTGTCCGCCCGCACCGTCACCCTCGACGGGCCCCCCGAGCGACGGATCACGACCCTCGGGGTGCGCGGCGTATGGGCCGGGGCGGCCGGCGGCGACGCCGTGATCGTGTGGATGGAGCGCGACCTGAGCAGCGGCGCCTCGGCCGTGCGGGCCAGGTGGCGGGGCGAGACGCGCACGCTGCTCCCGACGCGCGAACGGCCGCGCGTGGCCGTCGTCACCGGAGCCGAGCGACCTGAGCTCGCCCTGGCGCTGCCGAGCCCGGACGGCTGGCGCCTCGGCCTGGTCGACTGGGACGGTCGCCGACGCCTGTCGCCCACGCGACCCGATCCGGTCCACGCCCTGGACGCCGCCCGGGCCGGAAGCGAGGTTCGGCTGACCTGGCTCGAGGGCCGCGACGAGGTGGTCCTGGGACGGCTGGACGCGCAGTGGCGGGCCTACCGCGGTTCCTGGCCGGACCCGGCCACGGCGCCGGAGGATGTCCAGGCCGTGGGGGACGCCCGGGTGCGTGGCGTCCACGACGTCGCGCTGCTGGGCGGTTCGACCGGTCGCGAGGTGGCCTTCACCACGCCGGACGGCCACGTCACCGTCGTCGGCGCCGAGGGCGCGACCCGCACGCTCGGAACCGGCACCCCGCTGGGCTGGTTGGGTGGCCGCTGGCTCTGGTTCGACGACGTCTTCGTGCGACGCATGGGCGACGACGGTCGCATCGAGACGGTCCTCCGGCTGCCGGCGGCGCCGGAGCGGATCGCGGCCGACGAGGCGGGCGGCGTGGTCGGGATCGTCTTCTCGACCGGCCGCTACCAGGGAGGCCTGGAGGTGTGGAGCGCCCACGACGCCGAGCCGTACCGCTCGGGGCCGCTCGAGCGTTTCGCGCTGACGATGGGCTGGGACCCGTGGCGCATCGGCACTGCAGCCGGCGGTCACCTGCTCACGGCGCTGCTCGTGGCCGCCCTGGCCGCGATGACGTTCGCCCCGGTCTGGTGGCTGGGGGCCAGCCTCCTGGCGCGCCGCCGCACCACCTCGCACCTGGCCGCCACGATCGAAGGCGTCGCCCTCGGCCTCCTCAGCGTCGTCGCGGTGATCGTGCCGGTCGCCCTGCGGGTGTCCGCCACGGGCGGGCCCGACGTGGCCTTGCTGGTCGACCCCGCCTGGCTGACCGCCGGCATGGTCGCCGGCGTCGGGGTGGCGCTGGCCATGTCGATCGGTCGCGACCTCGAGGCGACGGTCGGTCGGCTGCTGGCCGCCACCTGGGCGGGGTCGACGCTGCTGGCGGTGGTCGCCTTCGGCACGGTCTCCGCCTGGCAGCGGCTGCTGACGTCGGGCGCCTGAGGGACGGGCTGCGCGCATGGTAGCGTGCCGGCCATGCAGTTCGACGTCGGTGACCGCGTCGTCTACCCCTCGCAGGGAGCCGGCGTGGTCCAGGAGATCACCACGCGCGACGTCCTCGGCGAGCGCCACGACTACCTCAAGATCGTCTTCGCCCGCGGCGAGATGGAGATCCTGGTCCCGCTGCGCAAGGGCCGTGAGGTGGGCCTGCGACGCACCGTCGGCGAGGACGAGCTGGACCAGCTCGAGGCCGCCCTCGCCTCGGGCGACTTGAGCCTGCCGCAGCAGTGGCCCCCGCGCTACCGGGCCGAGCAGGAGATCCTCGCCGCCGGCGACGCCTACCAGTTGGCACGCCTGATCGGCGTGCTGGCACGACGCGACCTGGAGAAGGGGCTCGCCGCGACCGAGCGCGAGGTGATGGAGGCGGCCAAGTCGCTGCTCGCCAGCGAGTTCGCGGTCGTCTCCGGAAGCGACCTCGGCCGCGCCGAGGAACGAATCGAAACGCTCCTGCGGGAGCGCATCGGCTGACGCCGTTGCCCCAGGACGGCGACGTCGGCGGCCCGCCCGACCTCGGCTCGGCGCGCGAGGTTCGCGCGCTGTTGGCACGCCACGGCCTCGCCCCCGACAAGGGCTTCGGCCAGAACTTCCTGATCGACCGCCGGGCCCTGGCCGCCGTCGTCGAGGCCGGCGACCCGGCGCCCGGCGCGACGGTGCTGGAGGTGGGACCGGGCCTCGGAGCGCTCACGCGCGCCCTGGCCGAACGGGGCGCCCACGTCCTCGCCCTCGAGCTCGACGCGCGGCTGCTGCCGGCCCTTCGTGAGACGACCGATCGCTACCCCGACGTCGAGGTGCGCCAGGGCGACGCGATGCGCTTCGATCACGGCGAGTTGCCGGAAGGCGCTTCGCTGATCGCCAACCTCCCCTACCAGATCGCCACCGCGCTGCTGGCCGAAGCGCTTCGGTCGGGCCGCTACCGACGGATCGCCGTGCTGGTGCAGCGCGAGGTGGCCGAGCGGATCGTGGCCCGGCCCGGCGATCCCGGCTTCGGCGCCTTCAGCCTGCTGTGCGAGCACTTCGCCCAGGCCCGCATCGTGCGCGACGTCGCCCCCGGCTGCTTCCTGCCGCCCCCGAAGGTCACCAGCTCGATCGTGCGGATCGATCCGCGCCCGGGCGTGGGCGACGACCCGGCCACCTTCGCGTTGATCCGGGAGGGCTTCCGGCATCGCCGCAAGACGTTGCGCAAGAACCTGGTCTCCGCAGGCTACGCGGCGCCTGCGGTGGTCGCTGCGCTGACCGCGCTGGGCCTCGACCCGAAGGTGCGCGCCGAGGCGCTGGACCTCGCCAGCTGGCGGCGCTTGCGCGAGCGGCTGCCGCCCGTGGTCGCGTGACCGCGTGCGTCGCCCGCGGGGCGACGGACGCCGGGCGGCGAATCGCGCTATCCTGTCTCGTCCGAACGGGGCCGGCGGCGACCGCCGCCGGGAAAGGGTGCGATGGCTAACTTCCTCGTGGTCGGCGACGCGACCGTCGACCAGATGTACTTCGTCGACGCCGTACCGGAGCCGGGGGGCGAGATCACCGCGACGCGCGCGGTGATGGAGCCGGGTGGCGCGGGCGGCACGATGGCCACCGCGCTGGCGCGGCTGGGCCACGACGTCCGCATCGCGACCCGCGTCGGGACCGGCCCGTTCTCCGAGCTGGCGCTGCGCAACGCCCGCGCGGCCGGCGTGTCCGAGGCGCTGGTGCAGGTGGACGAGGTGCTGCAGACGAGCAGCGTCACCATCCTCGTCACGCCGGACACGCAACGCACCATGATCAGCGCCATCGGCGCGAGTCGCAACCTGGACGCCTCGGGTTTGTCCCCCCGCACCTTCGCCGGCCTCGACGCGCTGATCGTGAGCGCCTACAGCCTGGTCGACGGACCGCAGCGGGACTACGCGGTCGAGGCGCTGGAGCAGGCTCGCGCGGCCGGCGCCGCCACCTTCGTCGACATGGGAACCGGTGCCGTGAACGCCCTGCGGGGGCGGTTGATCGGTCTGGTCTCGAAGGTCGACTACCTGCTCATGAACGAGAAGGAGCTGTTCGCCCTGACCGGCTGCGACACCATCTCCGAGGCGGTCGTCGGCTTGGCGTCACGGGGCATCGACCGGTTGATCGTCAAGGTCGGGGAGATGGGCTCGATCGTCATCACCCCCGAGGCCTCCGAGCTGGTCGATCCGTTCGAGATCGAGGGCGTCCTCGACACCACCGGCGCCGGAGACTACTTCACCGCCGCCTTCGCGCACGCCATCGTGGGCGGCGCCGACCTGGTCGCCGCGGCCCGTGCCGGCAACGTCGCCGGAGCGCTCAACACCACCGAGATCGGCGCCCAACGCCGGAAGGTCGAGCTCGCCTCGCTGGAGCGCGAAGCGCGCCTGCTGGCGCTCCGCTGACGTCGTGACCGGTCGGCCCCTCGGAACGATCCTCGCGACGACGCTCGTCGCCGTGCTCCTCGGCCTCGCCTCCGCCCAGGTCAGCGCGGAGCCGGCCGAGCGGGTGGACGTCGTCTGGCGCCTGGTCGCCGAACGGTACTGGGACCTCTCCACCGTCGACGTCGACTGGGACGAGGTCCGTACCGCCTACCTGAGCGAAGCGCGCGCCCCGCTCACCTCGGAGCAGGTGGACGCGCTGCTGGAGCGCATGGTGGACGAGCTGGGCGACGAACACTCGCGCTACCTGCCCGCCACCGAGGTCCAACGCGTCCGCGACGCCTTCGGGGACCTGCCCTGCGTCGGCGTCTTCTCGCAGGCGGGCACGGCCGGTGGGCGCGAGGGGCCGGTGAGCTGGCGCCGCGACGGACGCCTGGGCACCATCGACGTCGACGACCTGGCCCGCGCTGGCACCGCCGAGGGGGTCCGGCGTGCCGTGACGCGCTTGGAGGCCGAGGGGGCCGAGGCGCTGGTCCTCGATCTGCGCGGCAACCCCGGCGGGCGGCTGGTCGAGATGATGCGCGTCGCAGGGGTCTTCGTCCGCGGGCTGCTGTGGCGGGTGGTCACCTCCTGGAGTCTTCCCCTTCCCTACCCCGCCCTGGGCGCGCCGGCCAGCGACCTGCCCCTGGCGGTGCTGGTCGACGGTTCGGTCGCCTCCGCGGCGGAGGGCCTGGCCGGGGCTCTGCAAGCATCGGGCCGCGCGACGGTGATCGGCGAGACCACCTCCGGCAACGTCGAGGCGGTCCTTCCCTTCTGCCTGCGCGACGGCTCGCAGGTGTGGCTCGCCACCGGCGTGCTGGCACCGCTCCGCGGCCCGACCTGGGAGGGCCGCGGGGTGCACCCGGACGTCGTCGCGCCCGCCGGGCAGGCGCCCGCGGTCGCTCGCGCGACGCTCCTCGGCGGGGAGTGAGCGACGCCGACGCGCCGTCCGGCGCGCAGCGCACCCTGGCACCCGGCGTGCACCAGCTGGCGTTGGTGGCGCGCACCCTGCCCCCCTTTCGGATCACCTGGACCACGCTGGTCCGCTCCGGCGGCCGTGGCCTGCTGGTCGACCCCGGTTTCGACGACCCGGACGACGCCGATCGCCTGCTCGCCTGGACGGGCGGCCTGGGCGTGCCGGCGCCGGACCGCGTCGCGATCACGCACGGCCACCCCGACCACGTCGCCGGACTCCCCCACCTGCTCCGGCGCCTGGACGACGCGACGGTCCACGCCCACCCCGCCGAATCGAGCGCCCTGCCCGCCGGCGCGCGCTGGACGCCGTTGGGCGACGGTCGATTGCTGGTCGTGGGCGGCGCCACGGTGCGCGCCCTCCACACCCCCGGGCACGCCCCCGGTCACCTGGCGTTCGAGGTGACGCCCGCCGCCGATCCGCACGACCCGCCCGGAGCGACCGGCCTGGTCGCGGGCGACCTGCTGGTGGGGGGCCGGGCGCCCTGGATCGGCCTTCCGGACGGCGACCTCGACGCCTACCTGGCCAGCGTCGAACGGATGGGCGACCGCCGGCCGTCCTGGCTGGCGCCGGCGCACGGCGATCCACCGAGCGACCCGGTCGCCGCGCTGGCCGCGGCGGCCGACCACCGGCGGGCGCGGCGGTCGGCGACGCTGGCGGCGCTGGACCGCCCGCGCGGCCTGGACGAGCTGGTGGAGCGGGTCTACGGTCCGATCGCGGCCGACGCGCGACGAAACCTGCGCGCGGCGATGCTGGCGAACCTCGTGTCGCTGCTGCGCTCGCGGCACATCGCGCACGTCGGCGAGGGCGAGGAGGGTCCCTACGTTCGGATGCCGGGCGGGGACACCGACCGGCACCCCTCGGCCTGATCGGTCAGTCGGGCCAGCCGCCCCCGCGCAGCCGCGCCCGGAGCGCCGCCAGGTCGGCCGGGAGCGACTCGACTCGGGTCTCGGCGTGCCGCAGGGCCTCGAGCACCGCCGCCGGCGGGGGCGGGGCGCTGGTGGCGCGCTGGAGCGCGGCCGGGAACTTGGCCGGATGGGCGGTCGCGAGGACCAGGGCGGGCGGGTCGCGTAGCTCCGGGCGCCCGGCGCGGAGCCGGGCGAGGCCTTCGAGGCCGACCGCCGTGTGCGGGCACACCGCCACTCCCTCGTCCTGCTGCGTCGTCCGCAGCCGCCGGAGGGTCGCGTCGTCGTCGATCGAGACCGCGTCTAGGACGTCGCCGAGTCGGTCGCCATGGAGCGTGCGGAGCCGCTCGAAGTTGCTGGGCGCGCCGACGTCCATGGCGTTCGAGAGGGTCCGGACGGTCGCCGGGAAGGCGTCGAGCGCGCGCGCGCCGGCCAGCACGTCGGGCAGGAAGCGGTTGGCGTTGTGGGCAGCCAGGAAGCCGGCCACCGGGAGCCCCGCCGCGGCCGCCAGCAGGCCGGCGGTGACGTTGCCGAGGTTGCCCGACGGGACGGCCACGTAGGGGGGCCGCTCCTCGCCGGACCGGCGCAGCTGCAGGGCGCCCCAGAGGTAGTACAGCATCTGCGGCAGCAGCCGGCCGACGTTGATCGAGTTGGCGCTCGTGAGACCGCTCGCGCGCAACTCCTCGTCGGCGAACGCTTGCTTGACCAAGCGCTGGCAGGCGTCGAAGTCGCCCTCCACCGCGAACGCACGGACGCCGGGCCGCGCGGCGATCAGCTGCCGCTCCTGCACGTCGCTGACGCCGTCCTTCGGGTAGAGCAGCGCGACCCGGACGCCGGGTACGCCGGCGAAGCCGTCGGCGACCGCCGAGCCGGTGTCGCCGCTGGTCGCGACCAGCACCGTGGCGCGGTCACCGCGGCGCGCCAGCGCGCGGCCCGCCAGGCGCGCCATGACCCGCGCCCCGACGTCCTTGAACGACAGGGTGGGCCCGTGGAACAGCTCGAGCAGCCAGCGCCGCTCGGACAACGGTCGTAGCGGCGCGTCGAACGACAGCGCATCGCGGAGCAGCGGCGCGACCTCCTCCGCCTCCGCCCCCCACCAGGGCGCCAGCACCCGCACGCCCAGGTCGGCCAGCGAGGTCGCCCGGTCCCAATCGTCCGGCAGCGGCGGGGCGTCGATCGGGACGAACAGGCCGCCGTCGGGCGCCAGACCCGCCAGGACGGCCTCGTCGAGGGACAGCGACCCCTTCCGCGCGCGTGTGCTACGCACGCGCACCGCCCGCGCGGCTCCGCTCACGCCGGTTCGAGCTCGCCGAGGTCGTCGACGACGACGTCGTCCGGCAGCGGCGCGGCCGTCACCCGGGGACGCGGTCCGGGCCGTCCCGCGGCCGCCTCGAGCAGGTCGCCGAGGACGCCGGCGGCGGTCTCGACGCCGCCCGCGCCGGGCCCGAGGATGAGCACGCGGCCGCCCACGCCGCGGTAGAGCAGCGCCGCCTGCGCCTCCTCTGCGCTGGCCAGCGGGTGGCCGGCGGGCAGGTAGACCGGTCGCACGCGCGCCTCCCAGCCGTCGGCGCCGGGCACGATGCTGCCGACGAGCTGCACCCGACCGCCGTCCTCCATCGCCTCGTGGACGATGCCGGGCGTGAGCCGCTCGATGCCGTGCGTTCGGGCGCGCACCGCCTCCCACGGCAGGTCCGGATCGAAGCTCAAGCGCGCCAGGATCGCCAGCTTGTGCGCGGCGTCGATCCCGCCGACGTCCAACGACGGATCGGCCTCGGCGTAGCCGAGCCGCTGCGCCTCCGCCAGCGCCGAGGCGTAGTCGACCCCCTGCTCGAGGCGGCCCAGCACGAAACTGCAGGTGCCGTTCAGGATGGCGTGGAGCTCGATCGGGGCCGAGCCGCGCAGGACGCCGGCCAGGGGTCCGACGGCGGGCGTGCCGGCCATCACCGCCGCCTCGAAGTGCAACCGTCCCTCCTCGATCGCCGGCAGGAAGGTCTCCCAGCGCTCGGCCAGGGCAGCCTTGTTGGCGGTCACGACGTGCCGACCGCGCTGCAACGCGGTCAGCATCAACTCGATGGCGAGGTCGGTTCCGCCCATCGTCTCGACCAGCACGTCGGCGGCGTCCAGCACCTCCTCCGGATCGGTCGTCAGGACGGCGCTCGACCGTTCCAACCCGCGGGGCTTGGAGGGATCGCGCACCAGCGCCTTGGCGAGCAGCAGATCGGCGCGGTCGTCCAGCAGGCGCGCCAGCGCTCCGCCGACCGTGCCGACGCCGAGGAGTCCGACGCGCGTCGGTCCGGGAGCGACGTTCATGCGCGCGAGGATAGCACGCGCAGGAGCGCGTTCCGAACCTCCCGGGGACCCCGCGCGAGCGGGTAGGATGGCGGGCGGCGCCGTCGCCGCCGGACCCGACGGGAGGGTCCGGCGAGCCGCGCGCCGCAGCGGAGGGCGACATGCTCGGAATCGGGATCGTGGGGCTGCCGAACGTCGGCAAGAGCACCCTCTTCAACGCCATCACCAAGGCCGCGGTCGAAGCGGCCAACTACCCCTTCGCCACGATCGACAAGAACGTCGGCGTGGTGCCGGTGCCCGACGAACGCCTCGCGGCGTTGGCGGAGCTCTATCGCCGCGACGGCCGACTGCCCCCGATCGTGCCGACCACCGTCGAGTTCGTCGATATCGCCGGCCTGGTGCGCGGTGCGTCGCAGGGCGAGGGCCTCGGCAACCAGTTCCTGGCGAACATCCGCGAGGTCGCGGCGATCGCCCATGTGGTGCGTTGCTTCGAGGACGACGACGTCGTCCACGTCGAGGGTCGCGTCGACCCGGTCGCCGATATCGAGACGATCGACACCGAGCTGCTGCTGGCCGACCTGGCGACGCTGGACCGGCGGCGCGACAGGCTGGTCCGGGCGGCCAAGGGCGACCCGGAGGCGGCCGGCGTGCTGGCCGCCGTGGACCGGGTCCGCGCGGCCCTGGAGCAGGGCACCCCGGCGCGCGCCAGCGGGGCGACCCTGCCCCCGGACGTGCAGCTGCTCACCGCCAAGCCGGTCATCTACGTCTGCAACGTCGAGGAAGGCTCGCTGGCGAGCGGGAACGCCTACGTCACGCGGGTGCGCGAGCGGGCCGCGCGGGCCGGCGCCGAGGTGGTCGTCGTCAGCGCCCGGATCGAGCAGGAGTTGGCCGAGCTGGACGAGGACGAGGCGCAGGAGTTCCTCCGCGAGCTGGGCGCCACGCGCTCCGGCCTGGAACGGCTGATCGAAACCGGCTACCGGACGCTGGGCCTGTCGACCTTCTTCACCGCCAGCGAGAAGGAGGTGCGGGCGTGGACGATCCCCTCCGGCGCGACCGCGCCCGAGGCGGCCGGCGAGATCCACACCGACATGCAGCGCGGCTTCATCCGTGCCGAGACGATCGCCTGGGACGTGCTGGTCGACGTCGGCAGCCTCGCCGCTGCGCGGGCGAAGGGCCTGTTGCGCACCGAGGGCAAGGCGTACCGCGTCCAGGACGGCGACGTGGTGCACTTCCTCTTCAACGTCTAGGCCCGGCATCGTAGTGGGCGTCGTGGTCGTTCGCGGCGAGCGAGGCTACCCTGAGGCGTTCTCGGGGGGGCTGGAAGGAGCCACGGCGCATGGCCGACGCTCTCGCACGGCCCCGTCCGGACGCGCTTCGCGCGCGGACGCACCCTGACCCCTCCCCCCGTCGCGTCTCCGAACGCTACGACGCCGGCGCGCTGGTGTTCGCGCCGGGCCCCGCCGACGAGGTCCTCCACCTCGTCTCCGGCCTCGTACGGCTGCACGCGCTGGACGAGGCCGGGAGCGGCCTGACCTTGCGCTACGTCAAACCGGGCGGCTGGTTCGGCGAGGAGGCCATGGCCGGGCGGCCGCGCTCGCTGTTCGCCGAGGCGGTGACCGACGTGGAGGTCCTCCACCTGCCGCTGCAGGCCCTGGGCCCGCAGGATCGCGTCGCCGTGGTGGAACACTTGGCGGACGCGCTCGACGGCCTGTACCGGGCGCTGCCGCGGCTGGCGCGGCAGCCCCTCCGGGCCCGCGTCGCGGCGGAGCTGTTGGACCTCTCGGACAGTGCCCTCGCGTCGCGAGACGGCGACCGGGTCGCGGTCCGCATCACGCACGACGCGCTGGCCGACTCGGTCGGGTCGGTCCGCGAGACGGTGACCAAGGTCATCGGCGAGCTGTCGCGCGCCGGCGCCGTCGACGCCGGCTACGGGCGGGTCGTGGTGCGCGACGCGGATCGGCTGCGGGAGCTGGCCGGGGGGTGAAGCGTGCGCCCGGACGCCGTCCCCTCAGAAGACGGTGCCGATGCGGAACGAGAACACCCCGCGCGGGTTGCGCTCGCTGAAGCCGTAGTCGAAGCGGAGCGCCGGCAGCGCCACGCCGGAAAAGCCCAGGTTCAGCTGCACGCCGACCCCGCCGCTGGCGTACACCGGCGCCTGGTAGGGCGCGTAGCCGGGCACGCCGCTGGCCCACCCGACGTCGGCGAAGACGATGCCGATCACGGTCTGGTCGCGATGGTCGTGAGCTCGAAGTCGTAGCGGTACTCGAACGAGGCCGTGGCGTAGCTCTGCGACAGTTCGAAGTCCTCGTCGCGGTAGCCGCGGATCTGCGTCGCCTCGTCGGGCGTCTGGCCCACCAAGAAGTAGCGCGACGGCGGGTACGCGCCGCCGAACTGGTGCCCGACGTTGAGGCGCGCGGCGAGCACGTGGGCGTCGTCGGGGATCTCGCCCTGGCTGAGCTGCTGCAGCGTCACGTAGCCCTTGACCCCCGCCTCGGCCGGGACGTAGGCGTAGCTGGCGCGCACACCGTCGAGCAGGAAGTCGTTGCCGACCCCCACCCCGACCGACAGGTTGGCCGCCACCCCGTCGCGCGGGTACTCGACCGAGTCGCGGGCGTCGTAGGCGAGGCTGCCGCCGACGAACCCCGACGCCCCGGCGAGCGGCAGGTAGTCGGCCGCCAGCGACCGCGGCAGCGAGCAGCCCTCGGGGTCGATGACGTTCCCCGACCCGTCGAGCTCGCAGGTGCCCCGCGGGGGCTCGAGCGTGATCGACGAGAGCGAGGCGCGTGCCCGCAAGCGCAGGTCGAGGTCCTCGGCCACGGGCCGACCGCCCGCGACGGCGAAGCCGCTGTCGCGTCGGGTGTACTCGCCGATCGGGACCTCGTTCTCGGCGCCGCCGGCCGAGCCGGGGAACGGCAGGCGGGTCGCTCCGCCGTCGCTGAGCGGCTGGTTGGACGCGACGTTCGAGAACAGCGACAGCGACAGCGAGGTGGGTACCTCGCGGAAGTCGCCCTGCTCCAGGTAGAGCCACGGGATGGAGTAGCGCAGGCTGCCGCCGAAGAGGAAGCCGATGTCGGAGGTGCGAGCGTCCACCTCGGCCTCGATGACGTGGGCGCGACCCCAGAGGTTGTTCTCGCTCAACCCCAACGAGGCCGAGAAGCCGTCCAGGGTGCTGTAGGTCGCCGCCGGCTGGAACAGGCCGGTGCGCGCGGGCTCGACCACGACCTCGATCAGCAGCTCGTCGGCCGCGCCGCCGTCGAGAGGGCGCAGCTGACGGTCGACCGGTCGCACCGCACCACCGGCCAGGACGCGGCGCAGGCCCTCGTCGAGACGACGCAGCGACAGCACCGAGCCGACGTCGGGCAGCTCGCGCAGGATCACGAACTCCTCGGTGTCCGGCTCCCCGCCGCTCCACGAGACGGCGTAGCCACCGACGCGGTACTCGACCAGGCGCTGGACGTAGGTGCCGTCGAGCCAGTTGTAGTCGGGCTGGTTGGCGATCACGTAGCCGGCGTCGGCGTACGCCTCGGCGATGCGGCGGAAGTCCTCCTCGGCCAGGGTCGAGGTGAAGGTGTCGCCGGGCTGCAGGCTCAGGACCTGGATCAACTCCTCGTCGCTCAGCACGCTGTTGCCCTCGAGGACGATCTCGTCGATCTCACCCGCCGTGTCGGGCGGGCCGAGCTCGAAGGTGACGCGCACGCCGCCCGAGCGGCCGACCAGCGGAACGAGCCGCACGTCGCCGCTGCGCCCCTCGGCCAGCCGCCGCACGTCGGCCAGCAGCGCGTCGTAGTCGAACAGGTCGCCGGGCTCCAGCGTCAGGCGGTCGGCGTCGATGCCCAGCGGCGTGGTGTCGATCGCCTCGATCCGCAGCTCCCGCAGGCGCACGTCCAGCAGGCCGCCCCGCAGGGTGGTGGCCTCGAGGTCGACGCCGCTCTGGCGGTAGCCCAGCGCGGCGTAGCGGTCGCCCAGGGCGCGCACGGCGATGCGGTAGAGCTCCAGGTCGAAGGCGTCCTGATCGGCGACCGCCGCGAACAGCTCGCGCAGCTGCTGCTCCTCGAACACCTCCGACGGTGCGAAGACGACCTCGTCGAGCGGCGCGTTCTCGTCGACCCGGTATCGCACGCGCAGCGGTGCGTCCTCGCCCCGACCGGCGAGCTCCGGCGCACGCTCGGTCTCGAGCGTCACGGTCGGGCGGAACGGGAAGCCCTCGGCACGGTAGACGTCGGCCAGGGTGGCGGCGGCCTCGTCGGCGCGGCCGCTGTTGAAGATGCGCCCGGCCGCGAGCAGGTGCTCGCGCGCCAGCAGCTCGCGCAGCGCGGAAGCGCTGAGGCTCTCCACGCCGGCGAAGACCACCTCGCCGATCTCGGGGTTCTCCTCGACCACGATGCGCAGGACCGGACCGGCCGGCTCGTCGACGAGCGAGACGCTGACGCTGGCGAAGGTGCCCAGGCCGTAGACCCGGTTGCGTTCGGCCTCGAGGTCGATGCGTTCGGCCGGCGTGCCGACCCGGGCGCTGACCAGCGTCCGGACGATGTCGGCGTAGACGTCGCTGCCCTCGACGCGCACCTCGCTCAGCGCGCCGCGGACCTCCGGCGCTTGCGCGACGGCGACCGGCGGGGCGAAGAGCAGGAGGACGAAGAGCGCCGCGAGGCGGCGACGGAGCGGGCGAAGACGGCGCCGAAACGACATGGGCGTAGTGTACCGCCCGCCATGAGAGCGGTATGGGCCGCCTCAGGCCGCTGCCGAGCGGTCCCGGGCTTGTCGCCCCCGGCCGCGCGAGCTCGACCGGGTAGCATGCGGCATGAACGAGGCCGTGCCCTACCAGACGAGCGGAGGCCTGCGGACCGAGGCGGTCGCCGCCATCCGCGATGCGACCTCCCTGACCCCCGAGGTGGCCCTGATCCTCGGATCCGGCCTCGGCCCGTTGGCCGACGAGATCGAGGTCGAGGCCGAGCTCGGCTACGACGACATCCCCGGCTTCGCCACGAGCAGCGCACCAGGCCATGCCGGCAGGCTGGTGCTGGGGACGCTGGACGGCCGGCCTGTGGTGGCGATGCGCGGCCGGCTGCACCCCTACGACGGCATCCCGGCCGCCCAGGTGGCCTTCCCGGTGCGCGTGATGCACGCGCTCGGCGCCGAGCGCCTGTTGGTCTCCAACGCCTGCGGCGGGCTCGACCCGCACTGGCGAGCGGGCGACCTGATGCTGCAGCTCGACCTGATCAACTTCACCTTCCAGAACCCCCTGATCGGACCCAACGATCCCGAGGTGGGGCCGCGGTTCCCGGTGATGTTCGACGCCTACGACCCCGCCTACCTCGAGCTGGTGCGGCGCACCGCCCGCCACCTCGACGTGCCGCTCCGCGAGGGGGTCTACCTGGCCGTCAGCGGCCCCAGCTACGCGAGCCGCGCCGAGCTGCGCATGTTCCGCTCCTGGGGCGCCGACGCGATCGGCATGTCGACGGTGTTCGAGGTGCTCGCCGCACGGCACGAGGGCATGCGCGTCGTGGGCCTCTCGACGGTCACCGACCTGGCGATCGCCGACCGCGACCACCACGCCGACGGCGACGAGGTGCTCCGGGTCGCGGCCGCGTCGGGCGCCACCTTCCGGCGGCTGGTGCGGGCGGTCGTGCCGCAGCTGTGAGCGTCGGGTCGGTCCGCGCCCGCATGGCGGCGGCCTGCGCCCGCGCCGGTCGACCGCCGTCGTCGGTCACCCTGGTCGGGGTCACGAAGGGTCACGACGCCGACGAGGTGCGCCGCCGGCTGGTCGACGCGGGCCTGCTGGACCTGGGCGAGAACCGCGTGCAGGAGTGGCGCGACAAGGCATCGGCACTGCCGGCGGAGGTGCGCTGGCACTTCGTCGGATCGCTCCAGCGCAACAAGGTCAAGTACCTGGCCGACGGCGGCGTGGCGCTGGTGCACTCGCTCAACTCGGCTCGGCTGGCGGACGCGATGCAGGCCCAGGGCGAGCGACGCGGCCATCGCTTCCGCGCCCTGATCGAGGTCGACGTCGCGGGCGAGGACGCCAAGCAGGGGATCGTGCCGGAGGAGGTCGAGGCGCTGCTCGAGCACTGCCGACCGCTCGACCACGTCGAGGTGGTGGGCCTGATGGCGATGGCGCCGTTCTCCGACGATCCCGAGAACGCCCGGCCGAGCTTCCGACGCCTGAGGGAGCTCGCCGACGCGCACGGCCTGCCGGAACGCTCGATGGGCATGAGCGGCGACTTCGAGGTGGCGATCGAGGAGGGAGCGACGTTGATCCGGGTCGGGACGGCGCTGTTCGACGCCGACGCGGACCCAGAGGAGGGAGCGACGCGATGAGGTTGAGCCCGCTGGACATCCAGCACATGGAGTTCGAACGCGGCGTCTCCGGCTACCGGAAGGCCCAGGTCCGGGCCTTCCTGGAGCGGATCGCCGCCGAGCGCGAGGAGCTGCTCAAGGAGCTGCAGGCGGCGCGCGACCAGGTCGCCGAGCAGCAGCGCCGGATCGAGGCGCTCGAAGCGGCCGAGGCCGACCTGCGCCAGGCGGTCATCGCGGCCGAACGCATCGGCAACCAGATGAAGGACAACGCACGCGAGGAGGCCCGTCTGCTCGTCGAGCAGGCGCGCGCCGAGCGCCGCACGGTCGATGCCGAGATCGGCCGGCTGCGAGCCGTGCGCGACGACTTCCGCGAGCGCTTCCGGGCGATGCTGTCCGCCTACGACCGCTCGCTGGACGCGACCGGCGCCGTCCTGGACGGCGGCGCGAACGACCCCGCGCTCAGCGAGGACGACCTGCACGAGGAGGACGGCGCGGGCTGAACCGCAGCCGCGACCGACCGCGTCGGGGGTTCAGGCGTCGGACTCGTCGCTGGCGACGCCGCCCCCACCGGCCAGGGCGGTCTCGAGCGTCGTCCACGGCAGCGTGGCGCACTTGACCCGCGCGTGCAGCCGCCGGATCCCCTCGAGCGCCTTGAGGTCGCCGAGCTCGATCCCCTCCGGGACCGGTTCGCCGCGGATCATGCCCTTGAAGGCGTCGGCAAGCTGGCGCGCCTCGGCGCGGCTGCGGCCGCGCAGCGCCTCGGCCATCAGGTCGGCCGAGGCCTGGCTGATGGCGCAGCCGTGCCCCTCGAAGGCCGCCTCGACGATGCGGTCCCCGTCCACCTTCAGCGTCAGCGTCAGCTCGTCCCCGCAGGAGGGGTTGACCCCTTCCTGGCGGACGTCGGCGTCCGCGATCGTGCCCTGGTGGCGCGGGCGCCGGCTCCGCTCGAGGATCACCTGCTTGTAGATCTGCTCCATCAGCGACATGACGACCTCAAGCGTACGCCGCGAAGAAGTCGCGGGCCGACGCGACCGCACGCGCGAGCGCGTCGATCTCGTCCTCGGTGGTGGTCAGGTAGGCGCTCGCGCGCACGGTGGAGGGCACGCCCAGGGCGCGCATCAGCGGCTGGGCGCAGTGGTGACCGGCGCGCACCGCGATGCCCTCGGCGTCCAGGGCGCTCGCCACGTCGTGCGGGTGCACCCCCTCGACCACGAACGGCAGGATGCCGCCGCGGTCCTCGCCGCGCGGGCCGAAGGTGCGCACCCCTTCGATGCCGTCGAAGCGGGCCAGCATCGCCTCGGCCGAGGCGCGGTCGTGCCGCCAGATCGCCTCCATGCCGACCGCCTGCAGGTAGCGCACCGCCTCGGCCAGGCCGATCGCCTCGGCGATGGCGGGGGTGCCGGCCTCGAAGCGCATCGGGATGTCGGCGTACGTCGAGCGTTCGATCTCGACGGTACGGATCATCTCGCCCCCGCCCAGGAAGGGCGGCAGCGACGCCAGCAGCTCCTCGCGAACCCAGAGCGCGCCGATACCGGTCGGTCCGAGCATCTTGTGGCCCGACACGGCGTAGGCGTCGATGCCCAACGCCGCGACGTCGACCGCCACGTGCGGCGCGGCCTGCGCCCCGTCGACGAAGGTCACGGCGCCGACCGCGCGGGCGGCCTCGGCCATCTCGGCCACCGGCTGCACCGTCCCCAGCACGTTCGACATGTGCTGGACCGCCAGCAGCTTCGTGCGCGGCCCCAGCAGCGAACGGAAGGCGTCCAGGTCCAGCCGATGGTCGGCGTCCAACGGGATGGCCCGGATCCGAGCGCCGGTCCGCTGGGCGGCCTGCTGCCAGGGCACCAGGTTGGCGTGGTGCTCGGCGACGGAGACGAGGATCTCGTCGCCGGGGCCGAGGTGCTCGTCGCCCCAACTGCGCGCCAGCAGGTTGATCGCCTCGGTCGCGTTGCGCACGAACACCAGCGAGCGCGGGCTGGGCGCGCCCAGGAAGCGGGCGACGGTGACCCGGGCGTCCTCGTAGGCGTCGGTGGATTCGGCCGACAGCTCGTGCGCGCCACGGTGCACGTTGGCGTGGCGCGTCTCGTGGTGCCGGGTGACGGCGTCCAGGACGGCACGGGGGCGCTGCGACGAGGCGGCGTGGTCCAGGTAGATCAGCGGCCGGTCGTGGACGGTCCGCTGGAGGATCGGGAAGTCGGCCCGCAGGCGGCGGGGGTCGAGAGCGGGCATGCAGGCAGCCTAGCAGTCGCGCGTGCGCATCGCCCGCGTCCCGCCGACGTGGACGGCCGGGCCGGCCGGGGGCGACGGTATGCTCGCGGGCGTGATCCTGCAGGCCCTCCGTCAGTACGCCTTCCGCAACCTGCGCGACAGCGAGCTGAGCTTCGGCCCGGGGGTCACGGCGATCGTCGGTCCCAACGCCGCCGGCAAGTCCAACCTGCTGGACGCCTGCTACCTGGCCAGCAGCGCCGACCTGCCCGAGGGGCGCATCCGCGACGCGCTGCGCTGGGGCGAGGAGGAGGGGTTCGTGGCCGCGCGGATCGAGCGACGCGACGCCTCCGTCGAGGTCCACGTGGGGCTGGCCGCCGGCCGCAAGGTGGTGCGCCTCGACGGTCAGAGCGCCCGCCGCTCCGACGTCGCGCGCGTCGCCGCCGCGGTCCGCATCACACCGCAGGACGCCGAGCTGGTGCACGGCGGCCCCTCGCAGCGGCGGGCATGGCTGGACGACCTGCTCGGTCGCCTGTCGGCGCGCTACGCGGCGCTGCAGCGCGAGTACGGCAAGGTGCTCGAGCAACGCAACGCCGGCCTCCGCTCCGGCGCTGCCGACGCGTTGCTGGACGTGTTCGCCGACCGGCTGGCGCAGCTGGGCGACGAGATCGGGGAGCTGCGCGCCCGCGCGGTCGCCCGTGCCGCCGAACTGGCGTCCGCCGCCTACGCCGACATCGCGAGTGGCGGCGCGGCGTTCGGTCTGCGGCTCGAACGCTCGCAGGGCGAGGCGCCGCTGCGCGAGGCCCTGGCCGCGCGGGCGGCCGAGGAGCGCGCCCGCGGAATGACGGTGGTGGGACCGCACCGCGACGAGCTGGCGCTGGAGCTCGGGGGACGCAGCGTGCAGACCTACGGCTCCCGCGGGGAGGCACGCACGGCGTCGCTGGCGCTGCGGGTGGCCGAGCTGCGGCTGCTCGAGGAGAAGCACGGCGAGGCGCCGATCGTGCTGCTCGACGACTTCTCGGCCGAGCTGGACGCCGACCGGCGGGCCTACCTGCTGGACCTGAGCGGTCGCCACCCGCAGGCGTTGGTGTCGGGCACCGAAGCGCCCCCGCACGCCGAACGGGTGCTGCGGATCGCCGGAGGCGAGGTGCGCGAGGATGGCTGAGCGCCACGTCGGCGAGCTGCTCGGGGAGTTCTTCCGGCGTGGCGGCATGCTGCGCGCCGTTCGCCGCGCCGAGGCGGTCGTCGCCTGGCCGCGGATCGTCGGACCGGAGGTGGCCCGCTTCGCGCAGGCGCGTGCCCTGAAGAACGGCGTGCTGTTCGTCGACGTTCCCGACAGCGAGACGGCGATGCACCTGTCGCTGCAACGGGCCCGCATCCTCGACGCCTACGAGCGTTGGCTCGGTCGGCGCGAGGTCCGCGACGTGCGCTTCGCCGCGGGACGACCGACGCCGCCGGCGCCCGAGCCCCGAGCGCCCGACCTGCCCGACCCGGACCCGGCCGAGTGGCAGGCCCTGACCGCCGCGCTGGCGCCGCTCGAGCTGCCGCCGTCGGTGGCCGGACCGGCGCTGGAGGCGGCCCGTGCGATGCTGCGGCACCGGCGGCGGGCGCGGCTGGCCGGCTGGACGCCCTGCCCGCACTGCGGCGCCCTGACCGTCGATCCGGGCCCGTGCGGCGTCTGCGCCCGGTTGCGAGGGACGCCGCGCGTGCGACGGCTGGCACGCCGGCTGACGGTCGACCCGGACGCGTCGCTCGCGGACGCGAGCGACGACGAGCGGACCATGGCGCGTGCACTGGCGGTCGAACGGCTGGACGAGCGCGTGGCCGAGTTGCTGCCGCAGGTGCTGGCCTCGCCGGAGCTGCGCCCGCAGCTCGAGCGGGCGGCCCGCATCCGCATCGCGCTGGCCGAGGAACGGCCGGCGGCGACGATCGACGACCTGGATCTGGAGCGCTACGACGCGCGCGTCGCGCGCGTGCTGGGGCGCTGGGGCGGCCCCCGCCCCGAGGAAGGAAGCGAGCCATGACCGAATCGAGCACCCTCCGACCCGTGATGCTGGTGGTCCTGGACGGCTTCGGCCTGGCGCCGGATGGACCGGGGAACGCCGTGGCGCAGGCGCGGACGCCGGTCTTCGACCGGATCTGGCGCGAGGCGCCGCACACGACCCTCGACGCGTCGGGCCGCGCGGTGGGCCTGCCCCCCGGCCAGATGGGCAACAGCGAGGTCGGGCACATGAACCTGGGTGCCGGACGCATCGTGCAGCAGAGCCTGAGCTTCGTGCAGGACGCGATCGACGACGGCTCGCTGGCGCGGAACGCGACGTTCGGCAGCCTGCTGGACGCCGCCGCGGACGGGACCCTGCACCTGCTGGGCTTGGTGAGCCGCGGTGGCGTGCACAGCGACCTGGTCCACCTCATGGGCCTGATCGACCTCGCGGTCGCGCACGGCGTCGAGCGCATCCGGATCCACGCCTTCACCGACGGGCGCGACACCGCGCCGGACAGCGGCGCCGGCTACCTGGCCGAGCTGCGACGGCACCTCGACGGCATCAAGGGCGCCGACGCGCGGATCGCGACGGTGATCGGTCGCTACTACGCCATGGATCGCGACCGGCGCTGGGAGCGGACCGAGGAGGCCTTCCGCGCGATCGTCTGCGGCGAGGCGACCCACCGTGCCGCCCGCGCCGCCGACGCGATCCGGGCCGCCTACGACCGCGGCGAGACCGACGAGTTCGTGCGGGCGACGGTGATCGAGGAGGGGGGCGCGGCGGTGGGCGCGATGCGCGACGGCGACGCCGCGCTGTTCTTCAACTTCCGCGCCGACCGCGCCCGCCAGCTGAGCCACGCGCTGGTGGACGAGGGCTTCGACGGCTTCGACCGCTGCGCGACCCCCGAGCTGAGCTTCGCCAGTCTGATGCCGTACGACGCCACCCTCGACGCGCCGTACCTGCTGGAGCTTCCTCGGGTCGAGGGCTGTCTGGCGGAGGTCCTGTCCGAGGCCGGCCTGCGCCAGTACCACACCGCCGAGACCGAGAAGTACCCGCACGTGACCTACTTCTTCAACGCCAAGATCGAGACGCCCTTCCCGGGCGAGGAGCGCCACATCGTGCCGTCGCCGAAGGTGGCGACCTACGACCTCCAGCCCGAGATGAGCGCCCCGCAGCTGACCGAGGCCACGCTGAGGCGCCTGCGCGAGGCGGACGACGACTTCGTGCTGATCAACTACGCCAACCCGGACATGGTCGGCCATACCGGCGACCTGCACGCGGCGATCCGCGCCTGCGAGACGGTGGACGAGGGCCTGGGACGGCTGATGGAGGCGGTCGCCGAGCGCGGCGGCGCGACGCTGGTGCTGGCCGACCACGGCAACGCCGAGCAGATGCAGGCCGAGGGCGGCGGACCCCACACGGCGCACACCACCAACCCGGTGCCGTTCGTCGTCGTCGGCGCGGGCGAGCTGCGCTTGCGCGAGGGTGGCGTGCTGGGCGACGTGGCACCGACGGTGCTGGACCTGATGGGCGTGCCGCAGCCGGCCGTGATGACCGGTCGCTCGCTGATCGAGCACGACTGAGCGTTCGCCCTCCCCCACCACCACGAAGCGGCGCCCCGGATCGGATCCGGGGCGCCGCGAACGTTCAGGGTCCGACGGACGTCGGACGGTGCGGGTGGATCAGAAGTCCATCCCGCCCATGCCGCCCATGCCGCCCATGTCCGGGGCGCCGCCGGCGGGGGCCTTGTCGTCCTCGGGCTCGTCGGCGATGACGGCCTCGGTGGTCAGCAGCAGGCCGCCGATCGACGCGGCGTTCTGCAGCGCCGTGCGGGTGACCTTGGTCGGGTCGACGATCCCGGCGGCGAACATGTCGTCGACGAACTCGCCGGTCGCGGCGTTGAAGCCGTAGCGGCCGTCGTTGCGGTTCTTGATCGCGTTGGCGACGACGGAGCCTTCGGCGCCGGCGTTCTGCGCGATCTGGCGGGCCGGCTCCTCGAGGGCGCGCACGAGGATCTTGGCGCCGGTGCGCTCGTCGCCCTCGAGCTCCTCGATGACCTTGTGGACGGCCCCGACGGCGTGGATCAGCGTGACCCCGCCGCCGGCGACGACGCCTTCCTCGACCGCCGAGCGGGCGGTGCTGAGGGCGTCCTCG
>CAZJGU010000006.1:0-16105 GCA_964545455.1 uncultured bacterium
CGGCGAGGAGCGCATCTACGGCTCGGTCGGCAACAAGGACGTCGCCGACGCCCTCAAGCAGGCGTACGACGTCGAGGTCGACCGCCGCAAGATCGAGCTGGCCGAGCCCATCAAGACGCTCGGCGAGTACGTCCTGCCCTACCGCCCGCACCCCGAGGTGCAGATCGACCTGAAGGTCGTGGTGGTGGCGGAGGACTGACGGGACCGACCCCGTGACGTCACGCCGACCGTGACGTGAACGCATAGGAACCGCGAGGGCGGGCGCTTCGGCGTCCGCCCTTCTTCGCCGTGCGGCCGCGGGGATCGCATCGCCCGCGTCGGCGCGACTGCAATGTCAGAAGGACGCTACGTTTCGTAAGGTCCGCTCGACACGGAGTGAAGGCTCCTTGGCGCTCGTGGTGGAACGAGTGATCGGCATCGACTCCAATCGATGCCATCGAAGAGGCCATCATGGTGTTTCAAGAGCGTCTTGTGTGGGTCTGCGTCGTCGTGACCGTCCTGGTCACGACCCGGTACGTCCTTCAGATCGTCGGCCGGCTCGGCGACGTGGCCGCGTCGGACGTCGCCTACATCGGTCCGCTGGGCGGCGCCACGGTCGCGATCGTCATGCTGAGCGTCATCGGCGCGATCGTCACATCGCCCAGCGTGGCGACGTCGCCGGTGCGTACGTGTCCTCGGTCGTGCTGGTGATGGCGTTCATGTTGACGGTGCTCGAACTGCCCTGCTTCTGGATCGCCAACGCGATCTTCGTAGGCCTCGTCGTCGCCGACGAGATGACCCAAGCCGAGCTCGCCGAGCGTATCGGGATGACGCGCCAAAGCGTCATCGCCATCGAGGCCGGCCGCTACTCGCCATCGCTTCAAGCGGCCTTCAAGATCGCCCGGGCCCTGGGCGTTCGCTTGGACGAAGCGTTCGGCTTCGCGGAGGACGGCGGGCACGAGGGGGGTGCGTCCTCGTGGTCGCTCCCGTTGTTGCGGCCCACGGCACGCCCATCTCTTCCGCATCGCCGCGTCGGCGTGATGATGGGGACGACGAAGGCACATCCCATGGACCCGGACGGATGCCGAGGCGTGCCTCGTGGGTGATCTCGAGTTCCGCCGGCAGGCGACAACCAGCGGGTTGCCGATCTGATCGCCACGGCCAGCCGCGACGCCGGATCGAACGCCGTCGGCGTCGTCGTCCGGCCCGACACGCTCGCCGAAGGCGCGGCACGATGCCGGTCATCGTCGATGCCGACGCCGGACCGACGGGGGGCGCCGTCACCGCACGGTGAGTGGGAACCGCTGCGCGATCGTCCCGTCCGCCCCCACCAGGTAGCGAATCTCGTACGCGCCCGGCTCCTCCGGCGCGCGAAGCCCCACGCTGGTGCCGTAGATGCGGTTCGCGGGGCCGATGGTCTCGGCGCCCTCGTCCGGAGCGCCCTCCCGGACGAGCACGATGCTGTCCCTGGGGCCCACCGCCCCAGCCACGCCGATCGTCACGATGGAACCGGCCATCGCTTCGGCCGGGACGTCCAACGTGACGACGGCCTCGATCACTTCGAACCGGACCGACGCGAGCACGGTTCCGCTCCCGCCCGTGACGTAGCGGAGCTCGTAGCGGCCCGGCTCGTCCGGCGCCCGGAGGGCAGCGGGCCGCGTGAACGTCCGCGCCGTGCCGAGGGGAGCGGCCGACGCCGGTGCCCCCGCGGCATGGATCTCGATGCGGTCTCCTGATCCGCCGGGCCCCTGCCAGTCGACCTCGACGGTGGTGCCGGCAGGAACCTGCGCTGCCACCTGCAAGCCCGCCGTCGGCTCCGTGGTGGCGAACGGCGCGCTGCGGCCGACGACCCGGTAGCCGCCCTCGGGAAGATCGAGCAGGAAGCGGGCCTCGAAGGTTCCGGGGACGTCCGGCGTGATCAGCGCGACGACCCCCTCGCCGCCACCGACGTAGGCCAAGTCCAGCCGCGTCGCGTCGCCTGCTTCCGCGGGCGCGAGAACCACCAGCCCCGTCGCGTCGTCGGGGCCACCGCCGAAGTCGACCGTCACGGTCGTGCCGGCCATGGGCTCGGCCGGCCGCACCTCGATCGCGACCTCCGCCTCGGGGGCCAGCTCGAAGGTGAAGACGCCCGCGTGGTCGGGTGCGACGACGAGGTCGGTGACGACGCTCGTGCGGTCGTCGGCGAAGGCGTCGACCAGCTCCGCGGTGTAGGTTCCCGGCACGAGATCCGCGCCGTAGCGACCCGCGGTCTGCCGCTCGAGGCGCACCCGCTCGCCGTTCAAGGGATCGACGAACGTGATCGAGACGCCTTCGCTCGCGGGCACGCCGGAGCGCGTCACGACCGCCTCGACCGCGACGCTCGCGTCCCCGCCCGCGATTCCGACGGCCTCCTCGAGCGCGGAGTCGAGCTCGATCGCACCTTCGGCGTTGGTGAACTCGGCGACGCCCGCGAACGACGCGGACGCGGCGTCGTCGAGATCCAGTCCGACGATGCGCAGATCGATGCCGAGCGCGCGGTAGCGTTCTGCGACCCGCTCGAGATCGCCTCCGCAGCTCTCCAGGCCGTCGGTCACCAGGACGACCCTTCGGTCCCCATCGGCGGGGAGATCGTCGAGTGTCCGCTCGAGCGAGTAGACGATCGGCGTGGCGCCCCGGGCCACGGTGGCGTCCAGCACGTCCAGGAGGGCGTCTCGACGCAGCCCGTCGATCGGCACCTCCAGGTGGCTGTCCTCGCACGCGCCGTCCTCCAGCGCCCCGAGCCGCGCGCCGTAGACGCGCAGGCCGACGTTCAAGCGAGCGTCGGCTGGGAGCCCCGTCACCAGCCGCTGCAGCACGCTCTTGGCCGCGTCGATGCGATACCGGCCGTCGTCGAGCCGGTTGTACATCGAGCCCGACGCGTCCAGGACGAGCGCGACGTGGACGTCGCGCTCGTCGCCCTGCGCTTGGGCTGTGATCGCCGTGGCCAGGACCAGCAGCGCCAGCACGATCGCCCGACCCCGACCTACGCGTTCGACGTGCTCCTGCCTCGTTCCCATGCGTCGACCTCCCCTGTCGTGAACTCCGCGTGCAGGGAGCGTACGGCGCGATGCTCCGGGTCGCATGCGCATCCGTCGCATGCGACGGCGACGGTCCTGGCCGCGGAGGTGGGCCGCCCGCCCCGGGAACCGGCCCAGCGTCCGATGCCTGATCCACGCACCTCCTTCGGGACGTCCCTTCCTGGCGCGGAGGGAAACAGACGCCCGGAGCCCACGACCGCGCCCACGAAGAGGATCGCCACCACCGAGGTCATCACGGAACGGCCGGTACTCCACCGGTGGCGCGGCACCACCGCGCGCCGCAACGTCCGGCCCCGTCAGAGCGGGCCATGGCGGGGCGTCCGTCGCCCGATCCCGACCTGCGAGGCGTCGTGCCGCCTTCACGGTCAGGCCGGCGAGGAGCGCATCTACGGCTCGGTCGGCAACAAGGACGTCGCCGACGCCCTCGAGCAGGCGTACGACGTCGAGGTCGACCGCCGGAAGGGGGCGGGCGCCGAAGCGTCCGCCCCCTCGTTCATCGCACGGCGGCGGAGGCGGACCGGCACCTCACGCCGCGGCGCGTGCACCCCTAGGGCGCCTCCACGACGGCCAGAGCGCGTCACACCCGCGGCAGCAGGCCTCCCAGCGTCAACCAGTAGTAGATGACGTACGCACCCGCCAGCAGCATCAGCCCGGCGCTGGCCGGAGCGACGAAGCGCACGGCACGACGCATGCGATCCACCAGAACCTGCTGGAACAGCGCCAAGCCCAGGGTGAGCGCCGTGATGACCGCGCCCATCCCCAGACCGTAGAGCAGCAACTGCAGGCCCACCTGGGGCAGGCTGGCGACGGTCAGGCTGCTACCGAGGACCGCCAGGAAGATCGGCAGCGTGCAGCTCAACGAGGCGATCCCGTAGGCCAGACCGAACGCGAACCAGCCGCGCAGGCCGTCGGAGGTGCCGGAGGCGAGCCGCTGCGACATGCGTTCGCCTGCGCGGGCGTACAGCGTTCCGCCGAACCAGCTCCACGCGCCGGCCAACACCAGCAGCACGCCGGTCCCCAGGCCGATCCAGGGGAACAGCGCGGCCAGCGAGCGGGCTCCCAGGCCGATCGCGGTGCCCACGACGCCGAACAGCGCCACGAAGCCCAGCGTGACGGCCGCTCCCACCTGAAGGGCGCGTCCGAGTCGTGCGCCCCGCGAGGCTGCACCGTCCATGCCACGCTGCAGGTAGAGGCCGAGGTAGGCCGGAAGCATCGCGAATCCGCACGGGTTGACGGCGGAGACGAGTCCCGCGCCGAACGCGAACCCGAGGGGAAGCAACGTCGCCACGCGGTCGAGGAGGCCGGCGGACGACGACGAGAGGGCTTCCACCCCCTGGTTCAGCGCTCCCACGGATCCGGGCGTGAGCCACGCACCGAGGGTGGCGACGGCGACCGTCGCCAGGGCCAGCGCGAGCCCCGCCGCCAGCCGCGTCGGCGTCGCGCCGGTCACGGCTCAGTTCCCGCCGCGGACGAGGGCGTCGACTTCGGCGCGGAACTGCTGCATCGGCAGGAAGCCGGTGTGCTTCGCCACCGTGCGACCGTTCGCGTCGAAGAACACGGTCGTCGGCATGCCCCGTACCTCGTAGTCGCGCACGACCGATCCGTCGACCGCGTACGCCGTCGGGTAGTGGATCTCGTACGCTTCGAGGAACGCGCGTGCCTCGTCGTGCGTGCCCAGGAAGGTGAAGGTGCCGACGTCGACGCCGAGGATCAGCAACTCGTCGCCGTAGAGGTCGGCGACCTGCTGGAAGCCCGGCATCTCCTCGCGACAGGGGGGGCACGACGCGGCCCAGAAGTTCAGCACGACCGGCGTCCCCTGGCCGACGATCTGGTGGAAACGAACCTCGTCCCCTCCGAGCCGTTCCTGACCGTCGTAGGCGACCAGGGTGAAGTCGGGCGGGAGCTCGGGCCCCCGTTGGCTCAGGCCCCAGGTGACGATCGCGGCGGCGAGCAGGAGCGAGACGATGCCTCCCCAGCGCAGCGTGCGCGTGCGTGCGGATCGTCGCCCACTCCGGTTCTTCCCGTCTGGCGTCATGGAGACCCCTCCGTTTCGGTCGTAGGAGAACCGTAGAGGGTCGTGCGCCCGAACGCCGTCAAGCGTCCGACGGGCCGTGTTCGCGGGTTCCGGTCGTCGTTGCAGGGCGCGAGGATCGGAACGCCCTTCCCTTCGCTGCGGTCGGGATGGGGGGCGGGCCGATGCGACCGTGACCGTTCCAGCAACCGGATCGGTCCAAGCTCTGCTCCGGGCCTCGCTTCGTTGACATGCCCCATCGCACAGATATATCTTCTTGATATGTCTGCCTCCAGCGCCCCTTCGTTCGCGACCTCCTCGCGCCGCGCCTCGCGCACGCCCTGGGTGGTCCTCGGCCTCCTCGCCTACGAACCGATGACCGGCTACGACCTCAAGGCGGCCATCCAGGCCACCGTCGGCCACTTCTGGCAGGAGAGCTACGGCCAGCTCTACCCGACCCTGCACGCCCTGCGCGACGACGGCCTGGTCACCATGACCCACGAGGCCGACGGCGGACGGGCCCGCAACGTCTACGCCATCACGGACGAGGGCCGCGCCGCCGTCCTGGACTGGCTCGCGGAGGATCCGCGCCCCACGCCCGTCCGCAACGAGCTGCTGCTCAAGGTCTTCTTCGCCTCCCACGCCGGTCCCGACGCCCTCCGCCCGCACCTGGAGACCGCACTGGCGCGCGCCCGCGAGCAGCGGCACGTGCTCGGCGCGATTCGGGACGGCATCGCGAACGAGCCGGCCAGCGATCACGAGCGCTTCTGCTGGTCGCTCACCGTCGACCTGGGGCTTCGCAACGCCGACGCGGCCGAGGCGTGGGCCCTCGCTGCGCTCGACGCGTTGGGCGAGCGGGACGCCGCGGGCAGCGCGGAGGCGCGGGCATGACCCGGCCGTCGGGACCCTCCGCCACGCAGGCAGCGGACACCGCGGCCGCCCCGCCCGCCGCGCGGCCCGCCGCGCCTGCCGCGTCGGCCGCCGACACGGCGCGCCGGGCCGCGGCGCTCGGCGTCGTCCTCGCCGCGACGCTGCTGCTGGCGTTGGCGCCCCGCTTGCTACACCCGCTCCTCCCCGAACTGATCGCGAGCGACGCGGCGCTCGACCTGCGCGTGCGCCACCAGCTGCTCATGCTGCCGCTGGCGCTCCTGGTCCTGCTGGCCGTACGGGCATGGGTGCCGGCCGGCGTCCGCTTCTTCCGCATCGGTCGCTTGGACGCGCCGGTGACCCCGGTTCGCGCGATCGGCCTGACCCCCGGCCCGACCGAGAGCTGGCGTCAGGTGGGCCGCAACTTCGCCGTCGTCGTCACGGCCGTCACCGCGATCGTCGTGGGGCTGCAGCTCCTCCCGGGTGCCGACGTGGACGTGGCCCGCGCCGCCCGCATGCTGCCCTGGATCGTGCTGCTGGCGGCCAGCAACGCCTTCGTCGAGGAGACGATCACGCGCTTCGGCGTGGTCGCCACGCTGATCGACCGCGTCGGACCGAACGCCGCCTACCTCGCCTCGGGCGCCGTCTTCGGGATCGCCCACTACGTCGGCGTCCCCGGCGGTCCGGTCGGCGTGCTCGTCGCCGGCTTCCTCGGCTGGCTGCTGGCCAAGAGCGTCGGCGAGACCGGCGGCCTCGGCTGGGCCTGGTTCCTGCACGCCCTGCAGGACGTCGTCATCTTCACCGCGATCTTCGCAGCGGGGGTCGCATGACCGCCGACGCGTCCGCCGCAGCCGCGTCCGACGTTCGCGGCGTCCACTACCGCACCCACGGATCGGGCGAGGTCGGCGTCGTCGTCCTCCACCCCGCCTTCGCCGACGCCCGCGTCTTCGACGACCTGGTCGCAGCGCTCCAGGATCGCTACCGCGTGGTGGCGATCGATCTTCCCGGTCACGGCGCCAGCGCCGCCGTCCCCGCCGGCGCGCACGGACCCTCCCTCGGCGACCTGCCGCCCATCCTCGCGGAGATCCTCGACCACGAGGGGCTGGACGCCGTGCACCTCGTCGGCGCGTCGCTGGGCGGGCTGGTCGCTCAGGACGTGGCGCAGCGCCGACCGGAGCGGGTGCGCTCGCTCACGGCCGTCGGCTCCTACCGGATCGACGATCCGATCCCCGCGCGCGCTCAGCGGTTCGAGATGCTCCGTTGGCTTCCGATGGTCCTGTTCGCGATGGGGCGCTTTCACCGCTACGTGGCGCGCGTCTCGACGGCCACCGAGCACGGTCGCCAGCGCTTCCTGGCCGCCGCGCAGGGGTTCACGCGCGCCGGCTTCCGAGCCATGCGTGGGCTTCCGTCGCCCAGCCAGGCGTCCCCGCCCCCCCGCCTGCCCCGTCTGGATCGTGGTGGGCGAGCACGACCTGCCGGTGGTCCACGCGGCGTCGCGTCGTTGGCACGAAGCCGATCCCGCCACGCGCCTCACGATCGTCCCTGGGGCGGGGCACGTCGTGCCGCTCGACGCGCCGACGGTCTTCGCCGAGGCGTTGCTCGCCTGGCTCGCGCACGTCGACCGCCCGCGCCTCGACGCGGAGCGACCGGCCGCCGGAACGTCGTAGCCCGGGGCGTCGCACCGCCGACCGCGCCGACCGCTGCGCGACGCGTGTGGATCGAGCGCCAGGGCGGAGCCTGCCGACGACCTGCGCCATCGCGTTCAGGAGGTGGTGGCCGTCCCGCCCGTCGGGGTACGGGGGAGGGGGCGCATCGTCCACAAACCCGGCCGCGCGTCGCAGCGGGCGCGGCACCATGACCTTCGCGGCGGCGTAGGCCGTGCCCGTCCAAGCTTGCACGTCCGCGACGGAAAAGTTTGGGCCGGTCGAACAGCGCGTCGAAGCGGCCCGCGCTCGCTCGCGCTTGCCCCCGACTGGTGCAGGGTGACGCCGGTCGGCACCGATGCAGGGTCGGGGCCGGCATGTGCACGGGGCAGAACGTCAGGGAACTCGCGACCCCCCCATACGATCGTGACACCATCCCATGGGATGACGCGGGGTCGTGGCGCGGGGTCGTGGAGCGGATCCTCGATCTCGCCGAACCCACGTCGTGACGTGGCCAGCACGCGGCGGTCGCGCGACCTGTACGTCCCGCGGCCCGCCGATCCATCGCTACGTCGGCGCATGAGGAACGACGGCCGTTGGCGAGGTGGGGCCGTGACCTGAGGTTCGGATGGAGCGGTCCAGCCGAGAGGAGCCCCGTCGGCGACGGGGCTCCTCTCGGTGCGGCCTCCGCCAGAGAGTCGTGCTCATGGTGTCTCGGTCCTCGAGTTCGACGCGATGGCCGAGCCGCCGAGGTCCTGCCCGGCGCCAACGTCGATCAGCGCCGAGCCTCGCATGGGCCGTCTACTCGACCAGCGCGACGTCGCGGGGGCCGGTGAAGTCGAGCAAGCCGATGCAGGGGATGTCGCTGTCGCAGCGGTCGGCGTGCGCGACGCCGCCCACGACCAGGGAGTAGTCGCCGGGGCCCGTCGCGATCTCGGTGCCATCGGCCTCGATGTGCACCCAGTTGCCAGCGATGGTGAGCCCCCAGTAGTCATGGGTATGCGTGTGCATGGGGAGCGCGACGCCCGGGTCCATCTTGAAGAACCACGCCGCGCCGGTCGCGTCATCGCCCCAGGCGAGTGCCAACTGCACACCGGGGAGCGGTGCGTCGAACCACTCCACGTTCTCGAGCGCAACGTGGGTTCCCTCGTGGCCGTGGTTCTCGGCGAACACGGTGGTCGAGATCAGAATGGCCGCGGCTGTGGCGAGCAAGGTCTTGAACATGGGAAGGGTCCTTTCGGATCGGAGTCGTGTGGGTCGTTCGGGGGGAGGAGCGCGTCGCCGTCACGAGCCGGACGGCCCGAACGCGTTGGCGCGCGGGAACGTCAGAACTTGCCGTTGGTGTGGGCCATCTCCTCCGGGATCTCTTGGATCAGGTCCCAGTGCTCGACGATCATGCCGTCCTCGAGCCGGAACAGGTCGTAGTACGCCGTCGGGGTGGTGCCGAAGGTGCCCTCGGCCATCATCAACACGAAGTTGCCCTCGCCCAGGACCTGATGGACGGTGCTGTAGCGAATCGCGTTGCCCTGCTGGGCGAGCTCGTCGAACGCCGCGCCGAGCGCGGTGATGCCGTCGCCGAACAGCGGGTTGTGCTGCGCGTACGCTTCGCCGCCGACGATGAAGTCCGTGATGCGGGCGAAGTCGCCCTCGATCAGGACCGCCTGGGCGAACTCGGCCACCCGGGCCTTGTTGGCCTCCGTCCGGTCGAGGTCGGTGACCTCGGTCGGACCATCCGTCATCGTCCGGCCCGAAGCGTTCGGCGCCGCGGGTGGCTGGAGGTTGTCCCAGTGCTCGACGATCTTGCCGTCCGCCACGCGGAAGACGTCGAAGCCCACGAGCGTCGGGGCGCCGAAGAACTGCGCGTTCTCGTACGTGCTGTGCAGCACGACCAGGTCACCGTCCGCGAACACGCGATGGGTCGTCACGCGAAGGCCGCTGGCCTCGATCGCGGGCAGGACGCCCATCACGGGGGCGAGTCCGGTCGGAACGCCGGGGTTGTGCTGGATGTAGTCCTCGGCGAAGAGGTCGGGGAGCGCCTCCACGTCGAAGTCCGTGAAGAGCGCGGCGAAACCGGCGAGGACGAGCTCGGTGGGGGTCATCGGGGCAGCTCCTTCTGGGGTCGTTGGCGTCGAATGGCTGGAGGCGGTGACGACGCCACCTGCGACGAGCAGTGCGGCGAGGATCGGGGCGGCGAGGAACTTGAGGGGCATCTGGGCCTCCCGAAGGATTATGTACCAAGCGGTACGGAACGCAAGGTACCCCGGCCCGCCGCGGGTGTCAAGGCCGGCGTACCGGTAGGTACGAAAATGGCGAGGGTGGTTGCGGAGGCGGCCCGCCGATGGGGCTCCTGCGCTCGGCGCGGCCTTCGGTCCGGCCGCGGTTCGCCTCCCGCCCGGAGTTTCGTACCGCGCAGTCTGGTAGCCTGGATGCGCCGACGCGGCGGGGCGACGTCGATGAGGGGTTCGAGCATGGTGGACGAAGCGAGCGAAGCGCCCAAGCGGGGGCGGCCGAAGACGTTCGCGCGGGACCGCGCGATCGACGTGGCCATGGAGGCCTACTGGCGCGAGGGCACGGACGATGTCCCCCTGAACGAGGTCTGCCGTCGTGCGCACGTCGCGAAGCCGGGCGTGTACCGCGAGTTCGGTGGCGAGGACGGCCTGATGGACGCCGCGCTCGCGCGCTACGCGGAGACGGTGCTGGCGCAGCTGTTCGAGCGGATCGACGGCGACCGGCCCTTCGCCGAGGTCCTCGAGGCGCTGATCGAGTTCATGACCGACACGGACCGCGACATGCCCGCCGGCTGCCTGCTCGCGAAGATGCGCGTGGTGTCGTCCCACCTCGGCCCGGCCACCCGGGCACGGGCCGACGCCCTGGGCGCCGACGCCCGCGCGCGCTACGCCGACTGGGTGGAGCTCGCCAAGGGGCGCGGCGAGATCGCGCCCAGCGTCCCCACGAACGTCGCCGCGGCCTTCATCGACACCCAGTTCACCATGCTGCTCGTGCAGATGGCCGCGGGCACCGATCCCGAGCAGGTGCGCGCTCAGGCGCGGCTGGCGTTCGCCGGGTTGATCGCCGGCGGCGACCGCGCGTCGCCCGCGGGGTGATCGACCGTCTCCTCGCAGCGAACCCGGCGACCGCGGCATCACAGCGAGGTGAGCGCGCGGAACTGGTGACGAGGGGCTGGCTCCGAACGGAGCAGGGCGCGAAGCCCGGAGACCTCTACGCCCGGTAGCGCTCCACCCGGATCAGGTTGGTCGATCCCTTCATCCCGAACGGCACGCCGGCGGTGATGACGAAGCGCCCGCCGGGCTCGACGAGCTGCGTGTCGTCGATCGCGACGCTCGACCGCTGCACCATCTCGTCCGACGATCCGATGTCGTCGCTCAGGTAGGGCACCACGCCCCAGGCGACCGTCAGGTAGCGGTAGGCGCGCTGAGTCGGCGTGATCGCCAGGATCGGCGCATTGGGGCGGTTGCGCGAGACCCGTAGCGCGGTCGCGCCGCTGGAGGTGAAGCTGATGATCAGGTGCGCGTTCAGGCTGTAGGCCATCTCGCAGGCGCCGAACGACACCGCGTCCGCCGTCGTGTCGTCGGGCTTGGGCACGTGCTCGCGCATGCCCATGCGGTAGGCGGCGTCCGCTTCGACCGTGCGGGCGATGCGGTCCATGATCCGGACAGCGTCGATCGGGTAGGCGCCGACGGCGGTCTCGCCCGAGAGCATGACCGCGTCGGTCCCGTCGTAGATGGCGTTCGCGACGTCGGACGCTTCGGCCCGCGTGGGGGTGGGCGCGTCGATCATCGACTCCAGCATCTGCGTGGCGGTGATGACCGGCTTGCCGGCCTCGAGGCAGGCGCGGATCAGGCGCTTCTGGATCAGCGGCACCCGTTCGGGCGCCATCTCGACACCCAGGTCGCCGCGCGCGACCATCACGCCGTCGACCTCGTGCAGGATCTCCGCGAAGCGTTCGACCGCTCCGGGCTTCTCGACCTTGGCCATGAGCTTGGCCTGCGAGCCGGCGCGCGCCAGGTAGTGCCGGGCGAGCAGCAGGTCGTCGCGGCTGCGCACGAAGCTCATCGCGACCCAGTCGACGTCCAGCTCGGCGCCGAAGTGCAGGTCGTCGACGTCCTTGTCCGTGAGCGCGGGAATCGACAGGTCGGCCCCGGGGATGTTGATCCCCTTGTTGTTGCTGAGCGTGCCGCCCAGGGTGACGTGGGTGTGGATCGTCTGGTCCTCGACCCGGTCCACCTCGAGCGCCAGGCGACCGTCGTCCAGCAGCAGCGCGTCGCCGGCGGCGACGTCGCGGCACAGGTTGGCGTACGTCACCCCGACCCGCGTCGCGTCGCCCGGCGAATCGTCGTCGCAGGTGAGCGCGAACGGCTGACCGACCTCGAGGACGACCTTGCCCTCGGCGAAGGTCGCGACGCGGATCTTGGGTCCCTGCAGATCCTGCAGGATGCCGATCGCGCGTCCGGCCTTCTCGGCCACGTCGCGGATGATGGCGACGTTGCTCTGGTGGATCTCGCGCGTGCCGTGCGAGAAGTTCACGCGGAACACGTTGACGCCGGCGTCGACGAGCTGTTCGATCGCTTCGCGCGTGCTGGTCGAGGGACCCAGCGTGGCGACGATCTTGGTGCGGCGAGCGGGTCTCACTGCCGGAACGCGCTCCGTCCGAGGAAGACGGCGTCGGAGCCGAGCTCGGCCTCGATCTCGAGAAGCCGGTTGTACTTGGCGAGGCGGTCGCTGCGCGAGGCCGACCCGGTCTTGATCTGGCCGGCGTTCACCGCGACGGCCAGGTCGGCGATGAAGGCGTCCTCGGTCTCGCCCGAGCGGTGGCTGATCATGGCGGCGTAGCCGTTGCGCATCGCCAGGTCGATGGCGGCCATCGACTCGGACAGGCTGCCGATCTGGTTGACCTTGACGAGGATGGCGTTGGCGACGTCCTCGTCGATGCCGCGTTGCAGCCGCTCGGTGTTGGTGACGAACAGGTCGTCGCCCACCAGCTGGACGTGCGGGCCGACGGCCTTGGTGAGGTCCGCCCAGGCCTTCCAATCGTCCTCGGCCAGGCCGTCCTCGATCGAGATGATCGGGTAGCGCTCGACCCAGTCGGCCCAGTAGTCGATCATGCCGGCCGCGTCGAGGGTCTTCCCCTCGGCCTTCAGGTGGTACTGGCCGTCCTGGAAGAACTCGGTCGAGGCGGGATCGAGGCCGATCGCGATCTGGTCGCCGGGGGTGTAGCCCGCCTTCTGGATCGCTTCGAGGATGACCTCGATCGCTTCCTCGTTGCTCTTCAGGTCGGGCGCGAAGCCGCCCTCGTCACCGACGGCGGTGGCGTACCCGCGCGCGGAGAGCACCTTCTTGAGGTGGTGGAAGGACTCGACCCCGGCACGCAGGGCGTCCGAGAAGGTCGAGAACCCGACCGGCGCGAGCATGAACTCCTGCATGTCGACGTTGTTGTCGGCGTGCTCGCCGCCGTTGATCACGTTCATCATCGGCACCGGAAGGGCGCGCGCTCCGACGCCCCCGAGGTAGCGGTAGAGCGGCATCTCGAAGGTCGCGGCGGCCGCGCGGGCGGCGGCGAGGGAGACGGCCAGGATGGCGTTGGCGCCCAGCTCGCCCTTGTTGGGCGTGCCGTCCAGCTCGATCATGGTGCGGTCGAGCGCCAGCTGGTCGGCGGCGTCCATCCCGAGGATCGCCGGGGCGATGCGCTCGTGGACGTTGCGGACGGCCTGCTGAACGCCCTTGCCGAGGAAGCGATCGCCGCCGTCGCGCAGCTCGACCGCCTCGTGGGCCCCCGTCGAAGCACCGGACGGCACGGCGGCGCGGGCTTCGACGCCGCTGACGAGTCGGACGGTGGCGGCGACGGTCGGGTTGCCCCGCGAGTCGAGCAGCTCGATCGCGCGGACGTCTTCGATGTGGGTCATGGCCCCTCCTCGTCACGACCGGGCGTGCGGTCGTGCATGAGCCGGCACCGCGATGCCGCGGCGCGCGTAAGGAAGCGGACGGCGGTGCAGCCTTGGCTGCGTCCGTCGCTGCATCGGGGCCATCCTACCGCCGCACCCGGCGGCGCGTGGCCGAATGGTGTACACCGAGTCTGGAAACCCCGTCCTGGACAGCGTTGTACCTACCTGCCCGGGGGAGTCCCCGCTTCAGCCCGTGCGCAGCGGGACCACCATCGCCAGGTAGCGCGGGTCGTCGGGGTCGCCCAGCACGCTGGGGCTGGTGGGACCGGAGAACGAAGCGCGGAGCTGGCCCCCGAGCGGCGCGAGCGCGTCGGTCAGGTACTTGGCGTTGTAGGCCAGCGCGATCTCGGCGTCGCTGCCCTCCTGCTGGACGTCGATCGCCTCCTGCGAACGGCCGTAGGAGCCCTCGGCGGTGATCTGCAGGGTGCCGTCCTTGACGAACAGGTCGACGCGGTTGTTGGCGGTCTTGTCGGCCATGACCGCGACGCGTGTGACCGCCTCCCGGAGCGTGGCGGCGTCCAGGGTGATCGCGACCGGGAAGGCCGAGGGGATCACCCGGCGGTAGTCGGGGAACGAGCCCTCCATCAACTTGACGTTCAGCCTCACGTCGTCGCTGCGAAGCGAGAGCTGCGCGCCGTCGGAGACCAGATCGACGTCGCCATCCCCGGCGAGCAGGCGGACGATCTCGTCGACGCTGCGGGCCGGCACGATCAGGTCGGCCTCGAGGCCGCTGGGCGCGTCGAGGTCGTGGTAGGCGAGGCGGAAGCCGTCGGTCGCGACGGCGCGGCTGCCCTGGTCGGCGAGTTCCAGCTTGACGCCTCGGAAGATCGCCTGGTACTCGGCGACCGCGGCGGAGTAGCGCACGGCGGACAGGGCCTCGACCAGTGCCGAGGCGGGCAGCCGTCCTTCGTACGTCTCCGGGAACGAGACCTTTGGCGCGTTGGCGGGATCGACGAGCTGCAGGCGCGTGGCGAAGCTGGCGGAGGCGATACGAAGCTCGGTGTCGTCGACCTCCATGTCGACCACGTCGCCGGGGAGCGCGCGGACGACCTGGCCAAACACCTGGGCGGGGAGCGCCAGGGAACCCTCACCGCGAACGTCGGCTGTGACCGTCGTCTCGACATCGAGGTCGAGGTTGGTGCCGCTGAACCGCAACGCGTCGCCCAGCAGGTCGATCGTGAGCAGGTTGAGTCCTGGGTTGCTGCTCCGGGTGGGAATGATGCGTTCGACGTTGTGGAGGGCGTCTGCGAGCGATGTCTTCGGAACCTGGACCTTCATGGACGTCTCCTGACGCACTGAGTGTTGCGCGAGCATACCGCACCTCCCTGACGCGCTCGGACCGCATCCGGCACGGTCCATGTCGAGGCTCGGGATGGGGCGCACCGACGGGGTCGGGACAGCCTCCTCGAGATTCCAAGGGAACGACGTACTCGTAGGGTCTGTGGACGGTGTGGAAAAGCTCACGATGCTTCGTCCTGGACGGCGATCGGCGTGTGGAGGGCGATGTGGACAAGCCGCTCTCGCCTGTGGACAACCGGGGGTCGTCGTCCACACGAATCCACAGGCGTGCGCGGGCGTCGGATCTCCACATGGGCGCCCACACCTTCTCCACACCTCCTGCACAGGGTTCTCCACACGAGTCGCGGTGAGGAGGGGGAAACGCCGTCCTGGACGCCGGTTCTAGAGATCGTTGCGGGGGACGTCCAGGCGGCGCGCCGAGCGTCGTCGCCGCGTTCGGCGCCACGCGCGCGAGCGGGCGCGAACGCCCCACAGGACGCGAATCGGCGCCTTCGTGACGTTGTGGACAAGCGGGCCCTCGCTGTGGACAACGAGGGCGGGGAGATGCGGCGGCAGGACGCGTCAGGAGAGGCTGGCGCGCACCTCGGCGACGGTCTTGGCCAGCTCGGCGTCGTCGTCGAGGCGCTCGTGGATCTTCTTCACCGCGTACAGCACGGTCGAGTGATCGCGTCCTCCGAAGAAGTCACCGATCTCCGGGAACGAGTGCGACGTCAGGTCGCGGATCAGGTACATCGCGATCTGGCGCGGCGCGACCAGCTCCTGGCGGCGGCCCTTGGAGGTCAGGTCGCTGCCGTCGAGACCGAAGTAGCGGGCGGTCGCCCGCAGCACGTCGGCCATGGTGGGCACGACGTCGGCCGGAGCGAACACGTCGGAGAGCGCCTTGGCGGCCACCTCGCGCGACATCGGCACGTTGTTCATGCTCGCGAAGACGATCACGCGGACCAGTGCACCCTCGAGTTCGCGGATGTTGCTGGTCGCGTGCCGGGCGATGTAGTCGACGACCTCGCTGGGGACGTCGACGCCGCGGTACTCGGCGTTCATCGTCAAGATCGCGATCCGGGTCTCGAGCTCGGGCGCCTGGATGTCGGTGATCAGGCCCCACTCGAAGCGGCTGCGCAGGCGGTTCTCGAGCGTCGGGATGTCCTTGGGCGGCCGGTCGGAGCTGACGATGATCTGCTTGCCCGACTCGTAGAGCGCGTTGAAGGTGTGGAAGAACTCCTCCTGCGTGCTCTCCTTGCCGGCGATGAACTGGATGTCGTCGACGAGGAGCACGTCGATCGAGCGGTAGCG
>CAZJGU010000006.1:16115-59439 GCA_964545455.1 uncultured bacterium
GCCGTGATCAGGTCGTTGGTGAACGCCTCGGTGGTGACGTACTCGACCTGGAGCTCGGCGTAGTGGTCGACGACGGCGTGACCGACGGCGTGCATCAGGTGCGTCTTGCCCAGGCCGGCGTCGCCGTACACGAACAGCGGGTTGTAGGCGCGGCCGGGCGACTCGGCGACGGCCAGGGCCGCGGCGTGGGCGAGGTTGTTGTTCGGTCCGACCACGAAGTTCGAGAACACGTACTTCGGGTTGAGCGCGACGCGTGTGCGCCGGGGCGTCGTGGACGCCGCGCCCTCGGCGGCGTGCTGGAACATGTCCTGCTGCTCGCTGCGCTGGAAGGCGACGACCTGGAAGGCGACGCGGGGCGACGGCGCCCCGAGCTCGGACAGGGCGTGTTCGACGATCCCGGCGTAGTGGCTCTTGAGCCAGTCGCGGGCGAACGAGTGCGGCACGCCGATGGTGTAGGCGCCGTTCTCGATGCCGAGGGGGCGGACCTGTTGGAACCAGGTGCGGAACTCGACGTCCGGGATCTCCTTCTGTACGTGCGCGAGGATGTCGTCCCAGATGGCGTGATCCTGGCTCATGGTGGTCGGGTCCTCCGTCGGCCGCCGTGACGTGGGTCCGGCAGGGCGAGAAGAATACCAGATGGTCGGCGGTCGATCTCACGACGCGTGAGGGACGCAGGAAGCACGCTATACTCCGGGCTCGCGGAGCGGATCGCCGGCGCGGTCCGTCGACCGGCGGACGCCGGCAGGGAGGAGGAGCACGCCATGGACTACGACGTCGTCGTCGTGGGTGGAGGACACGCGGGCATCGAAGCCTCGATCGCCGCCGCGCGGACCGGCGCCCGGGTGGCGCTGGCCCTGCCCCAGCCGGACCGGATCGGCCTGATGCCGTGCAACCCGGCGATCGGGGGGCCGGGCAAATCGCAGCTGGTCTTCGAGATCCACGCGCTGGGCGGCGTGATGGGGGAGCTGGCGGACGCCACCGCGATCCACGCCCGAACGCTGAACGCCAGCAAGGGGCCGGCGGTGCAGTCGCTGCGGGTCCAGAACGAGCGCGACGCCTACGCCACCGCCGCCCGAGAGAGGATCGAGGGAACGTCCGGGGTGGAGCTGGTGCGGGGCGAGGTGGCGCAGCTGGACGTGCTGGACGGCCGCATCGCCGGTGTGACGATGAGCGACGGCCGGCGGGTCGCGGCGCGGGCGGTGGTGCTGTGCACCGGGACCTTCCTCGCGGGGGTCGTCTGGTACGGCAAGAAGCGGCGCGAGGCCGGTCGGCAGGGCGAGGCGCCGGCGCGCCACCTGTCGCACAGCCTTCGTAGTACGGGACACGATCTGCTGCGCTTCAAGACCGGGACGCCGCCCCGGGTTCGGGCCGACTCGGTGGACTTCTCGGTGCTGGACGTCGTGCCGGCGGACGATCCGCCCGGCTCCTTCAGCGGACGGCCTGGGCCGCGGGCGGCGGAGAGCCCGACCTGGCTCACGCACACCACGCCGGCGACGCACGAGCTGATCGACGCCAACCTGACCGAGTCGGCGATGTACGGAGGCGAGATCGACGGCCAGGGCCCGCGCTACTGCCCTTCGATCGAGGACAAGGTCGTCAAGTTCCGTGACAAGGATCGCCACCTGCTCTTCGTCGAGCCGGACGGGGTGCGCACCAGCGAGGTCTACCTGCAGGGCTTCTCCTCGTCGATGCCGCCGATCCTGCAGGACGACATGATCCGCACGCTGCCCGGCTTCGAGCGTGCCGTGATCCAGCGCTACGCCTACGCGGTCGAGTACGACGCCCTCGACCCGACGCAGCTGGACGTGACGCTGATGTCGAAGCGGCTGCCCGGCCTCTTCAGCGCCGGCCAGATCAACGGCACGAGCGGCTACGAGGAGGCGGCGGCCCAGGGCCTGGTCGCGGGGGTGAACGCGGCGCGCTGGGCACACGGCGAGGACCTGGTCACGGTTCGCCGCGACCAGGGGTACCTGGGGGTGCTGCTCGACGACCTGGTGCGCTGGGGGATCGACGAGCCGTACCGCATGCTCACCAGTCGCAACGAGTACCGCCTGCTCCACCGGCAGGACAACGCCGGAGAGCGCCTGAGTGCGGTCGGCCTGGCCTGGGGCCTGATCGACGCCGAGCGCGAGGCGCGCGTGCGCGCCTCGGCCGAGCGGGTGCACGCCGAGGTCGCGCGGCTGGAGCGCGTGCGGAACGGGGTGGAGACGGGGGCCAAGCTGCTGCGACGCCCCGACGGGGACTACGCCTCGGTGATCGCACGGGTCGGCGCCCCCGAGGTGCCGCTGCGCCCCGACGAGGTGCGGCGCGTCGAGATCCACGTCCGCTACGACGCCTACATCGAGCGCAGCCGCAAGCACCTCGAGGCGCGGGCGACGTACGAGCGGATGAGCCTCCGCGACGTGCGCTACGGCGAGGTGCCCAGCCTCTCGAACGAAGGGCGCGAGATGCTCGAGCGGGGGCGTCCGGCGACGCTCGGGGCGGCCCAGCGTCTGCGTGGGGTGCGCGACAGCGACGTCACGGCGTTGCTGGTCCACCTGAAGCGGCGGGGTGGTGTTTCACGTGAAACACCGGTCCTCGGCTGAGCTGGACGCGGCGCTCGACCGCTACGTCGCCCTGGCCCATCGCTACCACGCGACCCTGGACCTGATGTCGGATGCGGGGTTGGCGCGCCTGGATCGACACGTGGCCGACGCGCTCCGCTACGTCGACGCGGTCGCCTCGCTGGATCCCGAGCCGCAGCGGCTGCTGGACATCGGGTCGGGGGTGGGCCTGCCCGGGATCGTCATCGCTGCAGCGCTGCCCGAGCTCGCCGTCGAACTGGTCGAGCGGCGCCGTAGGCGCGCGACCTTCCTACGCATGGCCGCGGCGGCGGTCGGCCGCGCCGACGTCGTGGTGCGCGACGCCGACGTGCGGGCGACGCGGGGGGAGCGGACCGACGTGGTCACGGCGCAAGCCGTCGCGCGCCTGGCCGAGGTGTACCGGCTGGTGCGCCACCGGACGGCCGACCCCGTCGTGCTGGTGGCCCGCAAGGGAGCCGAGTGGCGGGAGGAGGTCGAGGAGCTCGCGCGGTGCGCGACCGAAGCCGAGGAAGCGTCGTCCACGGACGTGCTGCGCCAGGAGCCGCTGGAGGGAAGTGGTACGCTCGTCGCCGTTCGCGTGCGAGGGGGACGACCGTGCCGATCGTCGGCGTGATCAACCAGAAGGGCGGCGTCGGCAAGACGACGACGGCCGTCAACCTGTCGGCAGCGCTCGCCAGGAAGCGGCGGGTTCTGCTGGTCGACCTCGACCCTCAGGCCAACGCGACGTCGGGTCTCGGGATCGAGCGCCCCGCACGCACCATCTACGACGTGCTGGTGGGCGACGTGTCGGCACGTCACGCGGCGGTCCGAACCAAGACCCCCAACCTCTCGCTCTTGCCGGCGTCGGCCGACCTGGCCGGCGCGGCGGTCGAACTGGACGCTTCGACCGACGACCTGATGCTGCTGGACAAGGCCCTGATCGGCGTGCGGCCCGCCTACGACTTCATCGTCGTCGACGCTCCCCCCTCGATGGGGGCGCTGACGCTCAACGCGCTGGCGGCGGCCGATCAGTTGATCGTCCCGCTGCAGACCGAGTACTACGCGCTCGAAGGGATCGCCGGGATGATGGACACCGTCGAGCGGGTTCGCGGATCCCTCAACGCCGACCTGCGGATCCTCGGGATCCTTCTCACCATGGCCGACGCTCGGACCAACCTGTCCCGCCAGGTCGAGGACAACGTGCGGAGCCACTTCGGGCCCCAGGTCTTCCACACCGTCATCCCGCGCAACGTGAGGCTGGCCGAGGCACCGTCGCACGGAGCGTCGATCTTCGACTACGCCATCGAGTCGCAAGGCGCGCTCGCCTACCGGGCGCTCGCCGAGGAGGTGTTGTTGCGTGTCAGCGAAGGCTAGGGGGTTGGGGCGCGGACTTGACGCGCTGCTTCCGAGGGGCGACCGCGCTCCCCAGATGGTGGCGATCGACCAGTTGGTGGCGTCGCCGTACCAGCCGCGAGTCCGACTGGACGACGCCAAGGTGGCGGAGCTGGCGGCCTCGGTGGCGGAGAAGGGCGTGGTCCGACCCCGCGACGAGGGCTTCGAGATCGTCGCGGGCGAGCGGCGTTTCCGAGCTGCGCAGAAGGCGGGGCTCACGTCGGTACCCGTGGTGGTCCGCGACCTGAACGACCGCGAGACGCTCGAGGTCGCGATCGTCGAGAACCTGCAGCGAGAGGACCTGACGGCGCTCGAGGAGGCGCGCGCCTACGCGCGCTTGATGGAGTTCGGGCTCGACCAGGCTGCGGTCGGGCGCGCGGTGGGCAAGAGCCGTAGCGCGGTCGCGAACACGCTGCGGCTGCTGCAGTTGCCGGACGACGCGATGGACGCGCTCGAGGGCGGGGAGATCCAGGCCGGGCACGCGCGCGCGATCCTCGCGCAACCGGCAGCGGATCGAAGTTGGGCCCTGCAGCAGATCGTCGTGCGCGGGCTGAGCGTTCGGCAGGCCGAGGCCTTGAAGCGGCCGAGGGAGGGCCGGCGGCGCAGCGCCCGCGATGGCCGTTACGACGCGCTCGAGGAGGATCTCGCGCGGCACGTGGGCACCATCGTACGCGTGCGCGGGGGTCGCAAGGGACGAGTGGAGCTGCACTTCCGATCCGAGGAGGAGCTGGAGCGGCTCTTGGAGCTCCTCGGCTACCAAGCCTGAGGCGCTGGGCCTGGAGCGCGGAGGACCTCGACGGGTCGGGCCGTCGCTGGGCGGGCGTAGACGTTCGCGTTTCACGTGAAACGGCGGGCCCGATCCTCGCCGCGGACCCGGGCCGGCGCGCCGCGCCGGTGGTAGCCTGACGCATCCCAGGGCGGTCCGAGTGCGATGGTCGCGAAGGCCGCTGGAAGCGAGGACTCCCCATGAAGGAACCGATGCGCGTCGCGGTGACCGGGGCGGCGGGCCAGATCGGATACGCCCTGCTGTTCCGCATCGCCGCCGGCGACATGCTCGGCAAGGACCAGCCCGTCATCCTCCAGCTTCTCGAGATCCCTCCGGCGATGAAGGCGCTCGAGGGGGTCGTGATGGAGCTCGCCGACTGCGCCTTCCCGCTGCTGCACGGCGTCGAGGCGAGCGACGACCCGAACGTCGCCTTCCGCGATGCGGACGTCGCCCTGCTGGTCGGCAGCCGTCCGCGCGGCCCCGGGATGGAGCGCAAGGACCTGCTCGAGGCCAACGGCGCGATCTTCACGGCGCAGGGCAAGGCACTTGACGCGGTCGCCAGCCGCGACGTCAAGGTGCTCGTGGTCGGGAATCCCGCCAACACCAACGCGCTCATCGCGATGCGGAACGCTCCCAGCCTTTCCCCCCAGAGCTTCACGGCGATGACGCGGCTGGACCACAACCGGGCGCTGTCGCAACTGGCCGCCAAGGCCGGAACCCAGGTCGCGAACGTGCAGAAGATGATCATCTGGGGCAACCACTCCAGCACGCAGGTCCCGGACGTCGAGCACGCGACCGTCGCGGGCGGGCCGGCCACCGACCTGGTGGACCCGGCCTGGGTCGACGGGGAGTTCATCCCCACGGTGCAACAGCGCGGCGCGGCCATCATCGCGGCCCGGGGCGCGTCCAGTGCCGCGTCGGCGGCGAACGCCGCCACCGACCACGTGCGCGACTGGCTGCTGGGCACGCCGGCGGGCGACTGGACCAGCATGGCGATCCCCAGCCAGGGCGACTACGGCGTACCGGAAGGGATCATCTACTCGTTCCCCGTGACCTGCGAGGACGGCCGGATCTCGGTCGTCGGCGGACTCGACCTCAGCGACGCCGTCGTCCGTCGGATGGAGGCCAGCGCGGCCGAGTTGCTCGAGGAGCGCGCCGCCGTCGAGCACCTGATCTGATCGCGTTGCCCCGTGGGCCCGGCTCCCCGGCACGGACCCCGCGCCGGGGAGCCGGGCCCGAACCGTGTTTCTCGGAGGCGGTCCGATTCCGGATCGCTATGCTAGCCTTCCCGTAGAGAACGCGTGGTGGGCGCAGCCCGCCACGACGTCACCGGAAGGGGAAGCATGCCGAATCGCGATCCGTCCCAGCATGACCGTGGCGACGCGCGAGAGGTGTTGCGTGAGCACGGCCTGCGCTTCAGCCGGCCGCGCGCGATCATCGTCGACTTCTTCGCCGAAGGGGATCGGCACGTCAGCGCTGAAGACCTCTACCTCGAGCTGCAACGCCGGGGTCAGCACCTGAGCCTCTCGACCGTCTACCTGAACCTGAACGTCCTGACCGATGCGGGCGTCGTGCGGGAGTTCAAGGGCGCCGAGGGCCAGCGCTTGTACGACAGCAACGTCTCGCCGCACTACCACGTCATCTGCAAGGACACGGGTGAGGTCATCGACGTGCCGGCCCCGACGGTCGACGGCGTCCCGCTGGGCCGCTTCCTCAAGCGCACCGTCGAGGCCGCGACCGGCTGGGAGATCGACGAGCCGCAGATCCACCTGCGTGGCCGCGCCCCCCAGGCCGATCGCGCCGACGCCGACGCCAGCGGCGACTGACCCCCGGACCGTCCTTCTCGGCGACAGGATCTACACGCCCCTCCGCAGAGCGGGGCGTGTTCGTTCGTGGGGCGGTGCGTGCGAGGCCACGCTGCGGCACGACGGCAGGTGCCGCAGCGACGCACGATGCGGAGGCGCCAGGTCCGACGCGTCGCCCGCTCGAGGTCCGGCCCGGCGCCGCACGCGACAGCGCCCCGTCCGAAGACGGGGCGCTGTTCACTTCGGGTCGCGTCGCGCGGACGCGCGCGGACTTACTCGCTCGGGGGCAGGATGACCGCGTCGATCACGTGGACGACGCCGTTGCCGGCCTCGAGGTCGGTGACCGCGACGGTGGCGGTGCCGTTGAGCATGACCATGCCGTCCTCGACGGTGACGTCGATGGTCGCGCCGTTGACGGTTTCGACGACCGCGGTGCCGTTACCGGCCTCGACGGCGGCCAGGACGTCGGCGGCCATCAGCTTGCCGGCCACGACGTGGTAGGTCAGGATGCCGGCCAGGTCGTCGCTCGCGAGGAGCTCTTCGGCGGTCAGGCCGAGGGCCTCGAGGGCGGCGGCGAAGGCGTCATCGGTGGGGGCGAAGACGGTGAACGGACCTTCGCTCGACAGGGTCTCGACCAGCTCGGCTTCGGTGACGGCGGCGACGAGGGTCGAGAAGCCTTCGTTCTCGACGGCGATGTCGACGACGGTGGCGGGCATGGCGTCCTGGGCGGCGGCGGAGCCGAAGACCAGGCCGAGGGCGAGGAACAGTGCGGTGATGGAACGCTTCATGGAATCGATGCCTCCAAAGGCAGGGTTGCGACGTGGGGTCGCCCAGAGAGGGTCGGCACGGGGCGGATTCCCCGAGCTCGACCGACGTCCGGAGGATAGCCGTACAAACCTTGAACAAACCTTATTCTAAGTTACGTTCGGTTGGCGGCCCCGCTCCGCGTCGCGATCGGCCGCGCGGTATCGTGCGCCGGCGCCGCGATCGAGCGATCCGCGCCCCCCGCTAGGAGTCCGCCATGACCAGCCACGCCCAGCGCGCGTTCCCGTACGAGATCCGACCGATCGACGCCATCGAAGACCTGCACGCCTGCGAAGCGGTCGCCAAGTTGGTCTGGCAGGTCGACGACCGCGAGATCGTTCCGGCCTCGCACCTCAAGGCGCTCGCCCACGGCGGTGGGCTGGTCGCCGGCGCGTTCCAGGACGGCGCGCTCGTCGGCTTCCTCGTCGGTTTCCTCGCGCGTCACGACGGCGATCCCGAGATCGAACTGCACTCGCACCTCATGGGCGTCCTCCCCGAGCACCGGCGCGCCGGCGTCGCCCGTCGGCTCAAGTGGTTCCAGCGCGCGTGGTGCTTGGGGCGCGGCATCGACCACGTCGTCTGGACCTTCGATCCGCTGCAGGCGGCCACCACGCGCCTCAACCTCGAGGTCCTCGGTGCGGTCGGCGAACGCTACGAACGCGACTTCTACGGAACGCTGGGCGGCGTCCGCTTCGGATCGCTCCCGACCGACCGGCTGCTGGCGCGGTGGCGCCTGCGCGCCCCCCACGTCGAGCGGCTCGCCGGCGACGCCGGCCTGCTGCCGCCGGCGATCCCGGCGCGCGCGAACGACGAGCCGGCGAGCGACCTTCCGTGGGCCCTCGCAGGAGGCGCCGACGACCAGCCGGGCGCCCCGCAACGCGACCTGGCCGCGCCCCACGTGCGGGTCGCCGTGCCGCGCGACCTGCCGGCGCTGCTCCACCGCGACCCCGAGGCGGCCCTCGGCTGGCGTCACGCCGTGCGCGAGGCGATGGAGGCGTACATGGAGCGCGGCTACCGTGCCGTGCGCTACCTCGGAGGCGCCGTCGTGCTCTCCGCAGCCCCCGAGAACCTCGACAGATGAGAACCCAAGTCTAATAGATTGTTAAAGAGTACTTGACGAATCGTCACCATTGCGTCTACGATCGTCCCAAGGCCGGGCCGCGCCCGGAGGAAGGACGACCATGAACGACGCCGACCGCATCCGAGCGCTTCGCGACGAGGGACGCATCGACGACGCGCAGGCCGAGCGCCTGCTCGCCGCCCTGGGGGAGTTGCACGCCGAGGCCGCGACCGACCCGGCCCCGACCGAGCCCGCACCGTCGCAGCCCGCACCCGACCCGGTGACGCCCCCGCCGACGCCGCCCACGTCCAGCGCCGACGCCACCGACGCAGGGGCCGAGGCGACCGCGACCGCGCCCAGGGCCGCCGACCTCCTCGACGAGGTCGATCGCTGGGTGCGCGTCGACCTGTTCGCCTGTGCGCTGGACGTCCGCGTCGACCCAGCCACGGCGGAACCCCGCGTCGACGCCCGCAAGGGCGACGTCCAGCTCGAGGCCAGCGACGACGGTTGGCGCGTGACGCAGGCCCGCGGCGAGCACGGCACCTGGCTCGAACGCCTGGTCGACGGCGTCCAGGGCACGCGCCTGGACCTCGTCCTGCCGCCGCGCACCGGCGTCCACCTGGACGTCAAGGCGGGCGACGTGGAACTGCATGGCGTCCCCGCGCTGGTCGGCCGTCTCGCGGCGGGCGACCTGGACGCGCGTGGGCTGCGGGCGGTGGACCTGTCGGTCAGCGCCGGCGACGTCGACCTGGCCCTCGATCCCGCCCCCGGGGCGCACCGCGTGCGGCTGTCGGTCGGCGACCTGAACGTGCGCCTGCCGGCCGCGGCCGACGTGCGCGTCGAGGGCGAGGTGTCGATCGGCGATGCGAGCGCCTTCGCACCGCTGACCACCGAACGGCGCGGCATGGTCGCCGAGTCGCTGCGCGGCACCCTCGGCGTCGGGCGCGCCACGTTGCGCCTCGAGGTCGGGACCGGCGACCTCGACGTGAGGAGGGACGACCATGGGAGCTGAGGAACGCGATCGCATCCTGAACCTGTTGGAATCCGGCAAGATCAGCGCCGACCAGGCCGCCGTGCTGCTCGAGGCGGTCGGCGGCTCCGGCCCCTCGGCGCGCGCCGGCGCGACCCCCAGCGCCCGCCCCGCGCCCGCCAAGGCGGTCACGCCGCGCCCACCCGCCCAGCTGCTCCGCATCGTGGTCGACGCGCAGGACCCGGACGGGGACGAGAACGTCAAGGTCAACGTCAACGTGCCCTTGGGCCTGGCGCGGATGGCGGCCAACTTCATGCCCAAGGAGGCGCGCGACGAGCTGAAGGAGCAGGGCATCGACCTGGTCCAGCTGATCGAGGGCCTGGGCGACGAGCTGCCGGATGGCCCGCTGGTCGACATCGATGCGACCGAGGGCGACGGCACCAAGACCGTCAAGGTCCGCATCGAGGTCGTCTGAGATGCGGCTTCGGAGCCTCGATGCGGAGGGCGCGCGCGCCTACCTGGACGAGCTCCGGCCGCGCCTGTTGACCCTCCGTGTCGACACCGGCCGCGTGCACCTGCGCTGGGCCGTGCCCGCCTGGGCGATCGAGGAGCCGCTGCGGTTCCTCCTGCGGACCCTCGGCATCGCGTTGGCGGTCGCGCCCGGCGTCACCCGGCGCCTCCTGGAGCGGAGCGGCGCCGGACGCGCGGTGGTGCCCGGAGGTCCCGCCGCGGCGAACCCCGGCGACCTCTGGGACGCCGTCGATCGTCTCTTCTCCGAAGCCGACCGCGACCTGCTGAAGCTCCCGGCCGACCTCCCGTTCGTCGACGTCGAAACCAGCGACGTCCGCGTCTACGTCGGCCAGACCCGCCTGTGACCCGCGCTGCGTCTGGAGGATCCATGGACACCCCCCGCTACCCGATGCCCACCCACTGCCCCGTCAGCGGCGAACCGCTGGAGGTGACGCGCCTGGCGAGCCCCGCCAGCGGCGTGGTGATCGAGGGGCGCTTCCAGCCCAACGAGTTCGCGTTGCTCCCGCCCGAGGCGCTCGAGTTCCTGCGCATCTTCGTGCGCGTGCGCGGCAACCTCAAGGAGGCCGAACGCGTGTTGGGCGTCTCCTACCCCACCGTCCGCGCCCGCTTCGAGCGGATGCTGCAGGCGCTCGGCTACGAGGTCAAGGAGCCGCCGCCCGGCGACGACGACGCCCACACCCGAACGGACGAGATCCTCTCCAAGCTGGAGTCGGGCGAGTTGGACCCCGAAGCGGCGACCGAACTGCTGGCCAAGCTGCGCGGCGCTTGACCCACGGCCGGCCGCGCGTCAACGGATGCGCGGCCAGTCCTCGTCCTCGTCGGAGCCGTCGGCCTGTGCGCCGTCCGCGTCGTTCGCCGCCGCGTCCGGAGCCGCATCCGCGGCGTCCAGCGGTCCTTCGCGGACCGGCTGGGCGGCGGGGCGGACCTCGGCCTCGGACGGCTGGCCGGCCGGCTCGACCCGGACCCGGTCGACGCGCGGTCCGTCCAGCGCTGTGACCTCGAAGCGCCAGCCGGCCGCGACGACCGAATCGCCCACCTCGGGGATGCGCCCGGCCAGCATCGTCACCAAGCCGCCCAGCGTGCGGTAGTCGCGGTCCTCCTCGCGCGGCAGGTCGGCGACCTCCAGCAGGTCCTTGAGCTCCTCGACGTACAGCTTGCCCTCGAGCTCGAAGCGGTCGTCGCCCAGCCGCCGAACGGAGGGCACCGCCTCGTCGGTGCCGCTGGCCAGTTCGCCCAGCAGGGCCGCCAGCACGTCGCCCGCGGTGACGACGCCCTCGACCCCGCCGTACTCGTCCAGCACCAGTGCGAAGCGGGTCCCGGCCTCGCGGAAGCGCTCCAGCAGCGTCACGGCGCTCAGGGACTCCGGCACGATCAACGGCTCGTGCGCCATCGCGACGATGTCGATCGGCTGATCGGTCAGGATCCGGTCCAGCAGCTCGTGCACGTGCACGACGCCGACCAGGCGATCGAGCTCCCCGTGCGCGACGGGCAGGCGCGAGTGCGCCGCATCCACCAGCTCCTGCCTAAGCTCCTCCCAGGGCTGGTCGGCGTCCAGCCAGTGCACCTCGCGGCGCGGCGTGACCATCGAACGGACGCTGCGCTCCTCGAGGTCGAAGACGTTCTCGATCATCTCGACCTCGGCGTGGCCGATGTGGCCGACGCGGCGTGACTGCTCCAGCATGCTGCTGATCTCGTCGAGCGACGGCTCCCCCCCGCGGCGGCCCGCGATGCCGAACGGACGCAGGATCGCCTCCGTCGACCACGACAGCAGCGTGACCAGCGGCGCGGCCAAGCGCGACAGAAGCGCCATGGGGGTCGACACGAGGCCGGCAACGCGCTCCGGGGCGGACAGGGCCAGCCGCTTGGGCACCAGCTCCCCGATCACCAGCGACAGGTAGGTGATCGCGAGCACGACGCTTCCGAAGGCCAGGGGCTCCGCCACCCCGGTCGGCACCCCCCAGGCCTCCAATCGGTCGCCCAGCGGCGCGGCAAGGACGCTGCCGCCGAACGCGCCGGACAGCACGCCCACCAGGCTGATGCCGATCTGGACGGTCGAGAGGAAGCGGTTGGGTTCGTCGTAGAGCTCCAGGGCACGGCGGGCGCTCGCGTCGCCGCCGTCGGCCTGCTCCTGCAAGCGACCACGGCGGGACGAGGCGAGCGCCATCTCGCTCATGGCCAGCAGGCCGTTGACGACGATCAGGACGAGGACGATCGCCAGGGCGGCGATCACCGCGGAACGGCGGACGGCGCGAACGGTGCCGTGCGAGGAACGACCATACGCACAGTATGCCGGACCCGACGTCCGCGAGGCACGGGAGGCTCGGCACGGTCCGCTATACTGCCCGACCGATGCCGATCGACTACTACGAGGTCCTGGGGATCGCACGCGACGCCGACGGGGCGACCATCAAGGCCGCCTACCGGAAGCTGGCCCTGAAGTACCACCCGGACCGCAACCCGGGCGACGCCGAGGCCGAGGAGACCTTCAAGCAGGTCAACGAGGCGTACGCGGTGCTCTCCGACTCCGAGAAGCGACAGCGCTACGACCGCTACGGCGACGCCGAGAGCGGCGCCCAGTTCAGCGGCGACATCTTCGACATCTTCGCCTCCGTCTTCGGCGGCGGCTTCGCCCAGGCGCGCGGCCCGGTGCGCGGCCAGCCGGGCGAGGACCTCGAGATGCGCCTCGAGATCACCCTCGAACAGGCCCGCGAGGGCGCCCCGGTCGAGGTCGAGGTCGAGCGGATGGCGCGCTGCGAGCGCTGCCACGGCGACCGCGCCGAGCCGGGCAGCTCCAAGACGACCTGCCCCACCTGCGGCGGCGTCGGCCAGGTCCGCGCTCAGGCGCAGTCGCTCTTCGGCACCGTCATGACCACCCGCACCTGCCCCCGCTGCCAGGGCGCCGGCGAGATCGTCGAGACGCCGTGCACGGGCTGCTCCGGCCGCGGCCGCAACCTGCGCACCGACACGGTCGAGGTGAGCCTGCCCAAGGGCATCGACGGCGGCTACCGCCTGCGCGTGCCCGGCCAGGGGAACGCCGGCGTGGACGGCGGGCCGGACGGCGACCTGTACGTCTACCTCGACCTCGCCCCGCACGAGCACTTCACCCGCGACGGCGACGACCTGCGCTACCTGCTCGAGATCGGGCCCGCCCAGGCCGCGCTGGGGTCCAGCTTCGAGGTCCCCACCCTGGACGGACCCGAGGTGGTCGAGCTGCCGCCCGGAACCCAGCCCGGGGCCGAGGTGCGCCTGCGCGGCAAGGGCATGCCGCGCCTGCGCCGCTCCGGCGTGGGCGACGAGGTGGTCGCGGTCCGCGTCGTCGTCCCCAAGCGCCTGTCGAAGAAGGCGCGGGACCTTCTGCACGCCTACGCCGAGGAGGCGGGCGAGGAGATCCACGAGAAGCACACGCTGATGGACCGGATCAAGGAGATGTTCGGAGGGCGGAAGCGGGCGGAGTCGACGGCCACGGAGGACGGAACCGCAGAGGGCTGATCGGCGGTCCCGGGCGCACGTCGTGCCGGAGGTGCGTGGCCCCCAGGTAGCTCAGCAGGTCGGCGACGACCAGTCGGGGTAGAAGGCGAAGTTCCCGGCGAACCCGCTGTTGGTCGCGAACTCCGACGTATCCTCCACGACGCTGACCACGCACCACCCGCTCAGGTCCCGGTTGAACGACGTCGCGTTGTAGAACATCCTGCGCATATCGGTGACGCTGCTCGTGTCCCACGCGCCGAGGTCCTGGTCGAAGGTGCTGGCGTCTTCGAACATCGAACGCATGCTGGTGACGTTGCTCGTGTCCCAGGCGCTGATGTCCTGGTCGAACCCGAGGGCGAGATCGAACATGAAGCTCATGTCGGTGACGTTGCTGGTGTTCCAGCCGCCGATGTCCTGGTTGAACGTGTCGGCGCTATTGAACATGAAGCTCATGTCGGTGACGTTCCCGGTGTCCCAGGCGCCGATGTCCTGGTCGAAGGCGAGGGCGCGGCTGAACATGTAGCGCATGTCGGTGACGTTGCTGGTGTTCCACGCGCCGATGTCCTGGTCGAAGGCGTCGGCGCCGATGAACATGAAGCTCATGTCGGCGACGTTGCTGGTGTCCCAGGCGCCGATGTCCTGGTTGAACGCCTTCGCGTTGCTGAACAGGGATCTCATGTCGGTGACGCTGCTGGTGTCCCAGGCGCCGATGTCCTGATCGAACGCGCGGGCCTCACTGAACATGCTGCGCATGCTTGTGACGCTGCTGGTGTCCCAGGCGCCGATATCCTGATCGAACGAGAGGGCGGTACGGAACATGCCGTTCATGTCGGTGACGTTGCTGGTGTCCCAGGCGCTGATGTCCTGATCGAAGACGACGGCCTGCGTGAACATCGAACTCGTGTCGGTGACGGTCGTGGGGAGCCACGTCGGAACGGACACCAGGTCGTTCGCGCCATTGAAGGCGCCTCTCAGGCTGGTGAGTCCGAGCAAGCCCCAGCTCTCGACGGCGACGATGCTCTCCACACCCGTGTACTCGAGATCGCTCCCGAACCGTTCGAGGTCGCCACTGATGCGGATGTCGAACGTCCCGGTTCCGTCGTAGATGTACGACCGGTCACCCGGCTCTGGCGCGTCGCTGGTCGCGTCGGAGAACAGGCCTTCGCCCCAGTCGATCGTGACGTCGTAGGCCCCGCCCAGCGGGAGCGCGATCTGCGTGCCCGCGGTCACCTCGACCGTCAGGATCATCGCCGACGAGCGCGGCGTGACGGTGACCGGATCCGACGCAGGTCCCGTCCCTATCGCATTCACGGCGCGGATCCGAAGGTTGTGGGTCGTGTCGTTCGTGAGGTTCTCGACGCGGATGGGCGACTGAGTGTCGGTGGGATCGAGTGGCTGGTAGACGCCGCCGTCGATGCTGACCTCGTAGTTGAGGATCGGGCTTCCGCCGTCGGAGGGGGCGGTGAAGACGACCTCGGCGGCGGCGTCGAGCGGGGTGGCCACGAGATCGGTCGCAACGCCCGGCGCGCTGGTTTCGGTAGCCGAAGGACACGCGGTCAGAACCGGGACGACGAGCAGGAGCACGAGCAGGCTGAGGAGTCGGCGGCGCGGCACCGGCGTGAGGCGCATGGTGGATGTAGGTTCAGCGTGGGGCATCGGTTCTCACCTTCCGGCGACGAACCTAGCACCCGCGTTCGGCGCGTTCGCCGATCGGCGCACACCGAAATCGATCGGCGCGTGCGACGTCAGCCAGGCCGTTCGGCATCCGTACGGGCGAATCGCGCCTCCCGCAACCGCAGCACCCCTCGGATCTGCCCCGCGTGGTAGGCGTCGTGGGTCGCCAGTTGGGCGATCTGCTCGGCCAGCGTCCCGCCCAGGCCGTCCACCTCGCGGTCCAGCAGGCGGTCGTCGGCCGCTGCGACGCGCTGCTCGACCAGGCGCGTGACGCGCGCCAGCTCGGTCCGGTCGGCGTCCCAGGCGGCGTCGTCGGCCGGTAGCTCGCCCCAGTCGGCCGCCTCGAACGGCGTCGGATCGACGTAGCCCTGGTCCATCGCTTCCATGAGCACCGTCTTCCAGAGGGTCACGTGCCGCACCAGCGCCCACACCGAGGGGCGGTCGGGTGCGGGCGTCCAACGCGCGGCGGCCGCGTCGACGCCCTCCAGCGTCCGCAGCAGCGAGGCGTGCAACGCCCCGTCGGTCGCATCGCCGGCGGAGCGGAGGACGGACAGCAGCAGGTCCTTGCGACGGCCGTTCAAGCCGCTTGCGCCGATCATGCCGTACGGTCCGCCGTCGCATCGCCCGCGCCCGAGGAGATTCTTCGCTCCAGCCAGGCGACCAGCTCCGGCTCGGCCTCGCCGGCCAGCATCGCGAAGCGCCGCTCGGCCGCGTGCTTGCGGAACCAGGTGCGCTGCCGCCGGGCGTAGCGGCGGGTGGCGGTCACGATCGCGTCCCGCGCGGCCTCGCGCGTCATCGCCCCGCGGGCGACGGCGGCCGCCTCGGCGTAACCGATCGCCTGCCGCGCCGTCGCCAGCGCGGCCGGGTCCAGGGTCGCGGCCTCCTCGATCAGGCCGCCGGCCAGCATGGCTTCGGCGCGGGCGACGATGCGGGGCTCCAGCGCGGCCATCTCCGGCAGCAGCCAGGTGCGGTCGACCCGCACGCGTGGCGGCCGGGGCGGGAAGGACGAGGGCGGCCGGCCGGTGCGGTGCAGCACCTCGAGCGTCCGCACCAGGCGGCGGGGGTTGCGTTGCGCGCGGCGCGCGTCCTCGGGCGCGACGGCCGCGACCTCGGCCTCCAGGGCCGCGACGCCTTCGGCCTCCAGGCGCGCCCACAGGGGCGCTTGCGCCGCCGGGTCCGCCGCGGGCGTGGTCGGTAGGCCCTCGGCCAGCGCGTGCAGGTAGAAGCCGGTGCCGCCCACCACCAGGCAGGCGACGCCGCGGGCGTACGCGTCCAGGATGGCGTCCTCGGCGACCGCGACCCACTCCGCGACGCTGAACGGCTGGTCCGGATCCACCAGGTCGAGGCCGTGGTGCGGCACGCGGGCGCGGTCGGCGGCGGACGGCTTGGCGGTGCCGACGTCCAGGCCGCGGTAGACCTGCATCGCGTCCGCCGAGACGAGCTCCAGCTCGAACCGTTCCGCCAGACGCAGGGCCGCGGCGCTCTTGCCCGACGCGGTCGGGGCGCCCAGCAGGAAGGCCGTGGGGGACGGATCGTCGCTCACGTCGTCACGCTAGCAGCCGCCCGTGGGCCCGGTGCTATCCTCCCGGCATGGAGGAGCTGGACACCTACGGCACCGCCGTCGACATCCAGGACCTGATCGCCGTCCGCGACAAGGTCGAGGATCTCCTGGCCCGGCGCATCCCGGGCGACGCGATCGGACCCAAGGCCGAGCTGCGCGACGTCGGCGACGCCTTCCGGCTGCTGCTCGAGGTGCCCGGCGTGGATCAGGAGGACCTCGAGGTCGGCGTGCAGGGCCGCGAGCTGGTCGTGGCCGGCCACCGCCAGGCGGACGGCAACGGCGAGGCGGTCTTCAGCGAACGCTGGGTCGGTCCGTTCCAGCGCACCGTCGAGTTGCCGGCCGACGTCGATCCCGAGGGCGCGACCGCGCAGCTGGTCGCCGGCCTGCTGATCCTGCACCTGCCCAAGCGCTGAGCCCCATGACGCCGACCCCATGACGCCGGCCCGATGACGCCGGCCCGATGACGATCCCGGCGCGCGCGTCGGACCCGGGCGGTCCCGCCGCGGCGTTCCCCTTCCCCGTCGAGGTTCCCTACCGCATGCGCGCCGACCTGGTGCGCCTGGACGGTCCGGTCGCGCCGCGGCTGCCGGACGAGGAAGCGTTGCTGGCCGCCAAGCGGGCGGCCCTCGCGACCCGCGCGGCGCGCGTCCGCGTGCCCGACCCCGAGCGCGATCCGGACGACCTGGCGCTCGACGTCGCGGCCGCCCTGCCGGCCCTCGCGTCCGCACGGCCCGACCGCGTGCGCCCCGGTGCGACTCCGGACGCCCCGATGCTGCACGATCCGGACGGTCGGGCGTGGAGCTTCCCGCTCCTGGAGCCCGACGACCCCGCCGTCGCCGAGGGTCCCGCCTGGCGCCGCCTGGCCGACGCGGCGGCGCTCTCGTTCGCCGAGGACCTGGTCTGGATCCGGGACGACGGCGGCGCCGGACGCGCGTCGCTGTTGCAGGTCGCCTTCCCCAGCCACTGGCCGCCCGAGCGGCGGGCGGGCGCGTCGCTGCTGGAGCTGCACGGGCCGGTCGCGGACGGAGAACGGCTGCGCGCGGCCAGCGTCGCGCTGACCCGTGCGATCGTCCGCAAGGGTCCGTTCCGCCGGCACGTCTGGAGCCTGAACCCGACCCCCGCGCTGGACCGCCACCCGGACGCGGACGGGGTCTCCGGCGCGCCGGCCGGCCAGGTCGCGACGCTGGCCGACGCCTGGTTCCGGGTCGAGGTCCAGACGACCGTGCCGCTGCCGCAGGCGGGCCTGGCGCTGTTCCTGATCCGGGTGCGGGTCGCGCCGCTGCGCGAGGTGCTGGCGGCGGCGCCGGGCCGCGCGGCCCGGCTGGCCGCCTCGATCCGGTCGATGAGCGACGCGGTGCGGCGCTACAAGGGGTTGGGGACGGCGGCCGAGGGCCTGCTCGCGCAGCTGGACCGGGCCTGACCCGGACGATGCGGCGGCCACGCCCCGATCGCCCGGTGCGGCGGTCCCGCGCCTCACTCCTCGCCCTCGATCTCGAAGGTCGCCTCGACACCCCCCTCGACGACGACGTCGTTGGTCTCGAGATCGTAGATCAGCCGCGCGCCGCGAACCTCGTCCGTGCCCTCGCGGCTGACGGCGGGCGCGCCGTCCAGGATCGCGACGCCGGCCTCCTCGTCCAGCTCCAGCCGGTCGGCCTCGCTCACGCGCTCGCCCGATCGCACCTGCACGCCGCCGGTGAGGATCGAGCGGCCGGCCTCCAGGTCGTACGCGAGCGCCGCGGCGTCCGCCTCGACCGGGTCGCCGTCGCCCTGCGCCTCGCGCCGCAGCGTGACGGGACCGTCCATCGACGCGACGTCGGTCCCGCGGTCCAGGAAGAAGCGCGCACCGACCGCCGTGGTGCGCCCCTGGACCAGGCTCACGCGCGGCGGATCGGCCGCCTCGACCGTCTCCAGGCAGGGCGGCCGGCCGAAGGTGACCGTCGCGTCGAGGGCCTCGAGGGTCTCCTCGTCGGCGGCCTCGTCCTCGTCCCCGCTGCGGTCGGGGCGCACGACGACGACCAGGGGGGCCTCGACCACGGCGGGTTCGCCCTCGTCCTGCTCGATGCGGGCGGACACGCCCCCGCCGGGTGCGTAGAACAGGTTGCTCTGCAGGGTCGGTTCGTCCAGGCAGCCGCCCAGCGCCAGGATCGAGCGGGCGCCCTCGTCGGCGCGGCCGGCGTTGACGATCGTGATGGTCGCGTCGGATCGCTCCAGCAGCAAGCGGGTCGCCGTCTGCGCCAGGGCGGTCGCGGTCAGGAGGACGGGCAGCGCGGTCAGCGCCGCGGCGACGGCGAGGCGGGCGCGGCGCGCCGGCCGGCGCCGCGCCGGGCCCCGCCCGCCGCCGCGCGTCACGGCGCCGGGTCGCCCCGTTCCTCGGGGAAGCGGAAGTCGTCCAGGTCGATGTCGCTGACTTGGCTGGCGTCGATCGCCTCGACGAAGTCGAACTGCACGTCCTGCAGGATGCGGTCGCTCTCGAGCGTCACGCCGTCCGCCTCGTTCACCGATCGGGCGGGCGATCCGGTCACTTCGGCCAGCTGCTCGGCGTCGTCGTAGACGACCTCGTCGCCGGTCGTGACCAGGTCTCCGTCGACCACGGTGACGTCGCCGCGGGCCCACAGCCGCTCGTCCTGGGTCAGGACGCGGATCTCCTCGGCGGTGATCACCAGGTCGCCATCCTCGTCCGAGCGGACGATGGTGCACAGCCCGCCCTCGCAGGTCAGCACGCCCAGGTCCAGCTCCTCGGAATAGTCCAGGCGGTCGGCCTCCGCCCGCTGGTCGCCGGAGACGAGGACCACCTCGCCGCGGCTGACGCTGCGGTCGGTGTCGACGTCGAACTCGGCCGATTCGGCGTCGATCCGGGTCGGGTCGCCCTCGGGGTCGTCCGGCGCGATGGTGACGTCCACGCCGCCGGTGAGGACGCCCAGGCCGGTCGCCTCCCGGTAGACCAGCTCGGGGCCGGTCGCGTCCAGGCGGCCGCGCTGGACCTGCACGCCGCCCTCGAAGCGGGCGGTGCGCTCCCCCTTGGCGCGGGCCAGCAGCGTGTCGGGCGGTGCGGACAGCTCCGCCGTCGGACCGCGGATCGTCAGGGTCGAGACGGTCGCGACGATCCCCAGCGGGTCGGGGTGCTCGTAGCGGATCGGGCCGTAGCGCAGGTTGCCGCTCTGGGTGCCGCCGCTGGAGTCGATGGTGATCACGCGCCGCTCGCTGACGGCGGCGTCGGGCGGGGCGGCGTCGGTCGCGTCGTCCTGCGCCAGCGCGGCGGCGGCCAGCAGGGCGACGGTCGCGGCGGCCATGAGGCCGGCGCGGAGGCGGGGGCGCCGGGTCACGAGCCGTCCCCGTCCTCGTCGCGCTCGTCCAGTTGGAACTCGCTGTAGCCGATCGTGTCGGGTCCGCCGGCTTGGAAGTCGGTGAAGTCGAAGCTGATGCTCATCTCCTCGTAGCGGCTCTCGCCGAAGTCGTCGCCGAAGATCCGCATGTTGGGCACCTCGAAGCGGCCGGCCTCCTGGTCGACGCGCACCAACCGGCCCTCCTCGCCCTCCATCTCGACGTCGAGGTCGTCGGCGATCAGGTGGACGTCCAACCGCGCGCTGCGCAGGTCGTCGTCGCGGCCGATCACCAGCCGCTCGGCGGCCAGGGTGAAGTCGACCTCGTCGCCGACGCGGCGCTCGCCGTCCTCGATCGCGCGCAGCGTCGTCTCCCGCAGGCCGGGGTCGTAGCTGGCCGACGGCGCCGAGAAGCGCCAGGTCGCGTCCGGGTCGGAGGCGGGGAACAGGCGCACCTCGGCCGCCTCGAGGTCGATCGTCTCCACGGGATCGGCCCGCTCCGGTCGGGGTGCGAGCGACAGCGCCGCCAGCAGCACCAGCACCACGGCGAGGGCGATCACGACCAGGCGCGTCATGCCGTCATGCTACCGGCCGCGCCGCGTGAGGAGCATGACGGTCCGGCCAAGGACCGTTCAGGTCCGCGGACCGCAGGTCACTCGAAGCGGACGTCCTTGACGGTGTAGGTCACCTCGGCCGCGCCCAGCGCAAGCTGGACGGTGTCGCCGGCCTTGCGGCCCACCAGCGTGCGGCCCAGCGGGGACTCGTCGCTGATCTTGCCCTCCAGGACGTCGGCCTCGTGCGTGCCGACGAGGTGGAAGACGACCTCGTCGCCGCCCTCGTCCACCAGTGCCAGGCTGGCGCCCAGGCGGGCGGTCGCGTCGGCGCCCTCCTCGGCGTCCACCACCACGGCCCGGTGCAGGAGCTCCTCGAGGTCGGCGATGCGCATCTCGTTCTCGCTCTGCAGCATGCGCGCCTCGTCGTAGGCGGCGCTCTCGCGCAGGTCGCCGTCGGCGATGGCGGCGCCCATGTAGTCGCTGATCTCCTGGCGCTTCTCCTCCTTCAGGTAGCGGAGCTCCTCCTGGATCTTCGCGTGTCCCTTGGGCGTCAGGTAGATCGGTTCTCGTTCGGCCATGGATCCTCCCGTGCCCCGCCCGCGCGCGGGCGGTGTCGGCCCTCGAGTCTACACGCCCGTCCGCGTGCGGCCGGACGGCCGGCCCACGAGCGACGGGCGCTGCGCGGTTCAGGCCGGGTTGGGCTCGAGGATCGCTGCGACCTCCTCGTCCGAGACCTGCGGGAAGGCGCGGTAGCCCTGCCCGACGGCGTAGAACGGGGAGGGCACGTCGAGGCAGATCACCTCGTCGGCCAGCGCGTCCAAGCGGGCCAGGGTGTCCTCCGGCGCCAGCGGCACGGCGACGATCACCTCGGTCGCGCCGCCCTCACGCACGGCGCGGATGGCGGCCTCCATGGTGGAGCCGGTGGCGATGCCGTCGTCGACCAGGACCACGCTACGGCCCTCGACCGGGATCGGCCGGCGGCCGCCGCGCAGGCGGTGCTCGCGCCGGGCCAGCTCGTGCTGCTCACGCTGCTCGATCCGGTCCAGCTGCGCGGGCGTCACGCCGAGGTCGTGCACGGCCTTCTCGTTCAGGACCCGCACCCCGCCGCTGGCGAGTGCGCCCATGGCGAACTCCGCATGCCCAGGCGCGCCCAGCTTGCGCACGACCAGCACGTCCAGGTCCGCGTCCAACGCCTCGGCGACCGGTTCAGCGACCGGGACGCCGCCGCGGGGCAGGCCCAGCACCAGCCGGCGGTCGCCCTCGCCGGGCGGGCCCAGCGTGGTGCGGACGGCGTCGGCCAACTTCCGTCCGGCTTCGGCTCGGTTCTCGAAGAGCATCGCGGACCTCCTAGGCGCGGCGCGGCAGGCCGGCCAAGGGACCGACCCGCGCGATCAGCTCGTTCGCGTCGGGGCCGCGCAGCACCCGCAGGTCCGCGCGACCTCGGCGGGCGGCGGCGCGCAGGAAGCGCTTCAGCGGCGCCCGCTCGATCGGGCCGTCCGGGCAGACGGCGCGCGCGCCCTCCTCGTCCGCGGCCAGCCAGTCGGTGCCCAGGCAGTGGACGACGTCGACGTCCACGTCGGCCGGCACGGCCACCCAGGCCAGCTCGCCCTGCTGCAGGGCGAGCAGCACCGCGCCCGTGCCGTGGACGCCGTCCCGCTCGAGCCGGTCGAGGTGCCGCTCGTCCTCCTCGTGCAGGGCGGCGCGCACCAGGTCGGAGAGCGGCTCGCTCCAGCGCGCCGCCTCCAGGTCGGGATCGACCGGCGCCGGGGCGCTGGCCAGGAGGGCCTTCTCCAGGGGAGCGGACAGCTCGTCCTCCAGCTGCCTGCGGCGTCGCGTCTCGCCCAGCAGCACCAAGCGGGCGCCCTCGCGCGCGGCGACGGCGGCCTCGACCTGCTGCATCACGGAGGCGATGAAGCGCTGCGTCCAGGCCTCCTTGCGGGCCTCGAAGTCGTCCTGACCGGAACCGCCCCCGGCGGGAACGCCCGGCATGCCGGTCGACGCCTCCTGGAAGCGGCGCCAGCCGCTGGGATCCAGCGCGCGGACGTAGGCGGACGCCTCGATCACCTCGCCCAGGTCGTGGACGAAGAGGCGGGCGCGGCGCTCGTCGGCGAAGACGGCGACGGCGGGGGGCTCGGTCGCGAGGAGCAGCTCCAGCGGCTCGGTCCAAGCCTCGCCCCAGTGGGCCGCGGCCGGGTCGGCACCGCCCGGGAGGGGCGGGGGGATGCGCAGCAGCCGGGTCTCGAGGAGGTCGTCCGGATCCTCGGCGGCGAAGAAGGCGAAGGTGCCCTCGGACGCGCCGCGCAGCGCCTCGACCAGGCGGGCCTCCAGCCGCTCGCGCACGTCGCGCTCCAGCGGCAGCGCGCGCAGGGCGGCGTCGGCGCGTTGGGCCGGCGCGTTCGGGTCGGTGCCCGCGTGGACGTCGAGGTAGAGGCTGAGGAGCGGGGCCGGATGGTCGTGCAGGCGCCCGACGAGCGCCTCGATCTCGGACCTAACGGGAAGAGCGGTGGGGGCGGTGGCGTTCGGGTGGCTCATGGCGCCTCCTCGTCGGCGTGAGGGCGGTCCCGTGGGTCGTGATGGGCGAACCGGCCGGGTCGCGACGGAGCGACCGGCCGCGTGGGCGCGCTGAACGCGCCGCCCGGACGGGACCTCGTACCGGCAGGGTAGGGGCGCGACGCGCGCCGGCGGGTCGGGTGGATTCCGACAGGCGGGGTACGGGGGCGTCGGTCGCTGTCGCACGCTCCGGATAGGCTCGCGCAAATGACGTTCCATCGTCTCGGCCTCGTCGCTTGCGTCGTTCTCGCCTCGGCATGGGCCCTGGCCCAGCGGACGCCGGTCAACCCCGTGTTGGGCCCGGTTCCCGTCCTGGAGGTGATCGACGGGGACACGGTGATCCTGGAGTCCGACCTGGGTCCGCGAATCGTTCGCCTGATCGGGATCGACACGCCCGAGGTATCGCATCCCGAGAAGGGCCGTGAGCCGTTCGGTCGGGAGGCCAGCGCGTTCACTACGGCGCTCCTGCCCCGCGGGACGGAGGTGTGGGCGGAGTTGGACCTGGAGTCCGAGGACGCCTACGGGCGGCTCCTCGCCTACCTCTACCTGCCCGATCCCGAAGGCGACTGGCGGATCGACGGCCGACCCGCCGTGATGGTCAACGAGGCGATCGCGCGGGCCGGCTACGCGCGGGTGCTGACGATCGAGCCCAACGGCGTGTACGCCGACCTGTTCGAGGCGGCGGTGGCCGAGGCGCAGGCGGAGGGGCGCGGGATGTTCGGCGCGGACGTGGATCCCGTGATCGGGGAGGCCGAGGAGGCGGCGGTGACCGGCGGCGCGGCGGAGCCCGGCGACCTCGGTCCGCACCCGATCCGCATCGCTTGCATCCTCTACAACCCCAGCACCGACAACGACGTGGACGGCGAGTGGGTGGAGCTCGAGGTGCTCGGCCCCGTCGAGACGCGCGGGATGGCGCTCCTCGACCGGGGGTCCGGCGAACGGTTCCCGCTACCCGTCGGCAGCTACGACGCCGGCGACACGATCGTCGTGAGGAACCCGGGCCAGGGCGTCTGGAACAACGGTGGGGACACCGTGTACCTGGTCTATGGCAGCTCGGACGAGGTCCTGGACGCTTGGACGTACGAGCCGGTGGCGACGCAGGACGTCGTGGTGTGCCGGTGAGGCGGGGGTTCCGGAGCGCTGGGCCGACGTAGGGAAGCTCGTGCTCCACGGACGGCGTCGACCGCGTTCGCCGGGGATGTGGCAGGACGGCGTCAGCATCAGGCGCCCAGGCGTTCGCGGCAACAACCGGGATGACCGAGCGGTTCCGGGCGCCTTGGATCAGAATCGACGGCATGTCCGCCCCCCGTGCAGCCGACCCCCACACGCGATTACACGAGGCTCGTGCACACGACGCTCGTGCACACGACGCTCGTGGTAGCATGTCGGTGGAGGAGCCCCATGAAGAACGTGACGTTCAGTGCGGATGAGCACCTCATCGAGCTCGCTCGCCAACGCGCTCGTCGCGAGCGCTCGACGCTCAACGAGGAGTTCCGACGGTGGCTCGCGGCCTACGCCGGTTCGGACGAGCGGGCGGATCGCGCCATGGAGACGATCACGGACCTCCAGACGCGCATTCGAACGGGCGGCCGGCGCTTCACGCGCGACGAGCGCAATGAACGCTGACTTCCTCGACAGCAACGTCATCCTCTACCTGTTCGACGAGGTGGATCACCGGAAGCGAGCGATCGCCCGGGACATCGTCGATCGCTCGATCCGCGACAGGAGCGGGATCATCAGCTTCCAGGTCGTCCAAGAGGTCCTAGGCGTGCTCACGAGGAAGCTTGGCGTCGCCGCCACGGATGCCCAGCGGGTCCTGGACGACGTCCTCGTGCCCCTGTGGGAGATCGGCCCCAGCCGCAGCCTGTACCAGGACGCGCTGCAGATCCACGCTCGCTACGGCTTCGGCTTCTACGATTCCCAGATCGTCGCCGCGGCCGTCAGCCGCGGGTGCGAACGCATCCTGACGGAGGATCTGCAGGATGGACAGAGCGTGGCGGCCATCGAGATCGTCGATCCGTTCGTCGAGCCGGCGCCTCCAGCGTAGGCAGCCCTCGCCGCGGCGCCGCCTCCGCCTTTGGAGCTCGCCTCGGCGCCCCGCGGAACGAAACTGAGCCCGTTCCGTTCGCCGACGGGCGTGGAGCCGCGACCGTGCGCCGCGCACCACGACGCGTTCTCACTTCGCGCCGGTACGATCGATCACCGTGAACCGCCGCACCTTCCTCGCCCGGGGCGCCGCCCTCGCCATGACGGCCGCGGTCGGATCGTCATCGGCGCAGCCGCGGGGCAGCTACGAGTTCGAGGTCGTGCGCGAGCGGGCCGTGCTCCAAGGGCTCCAGGCGCCTCTCCGCCTGGCCTGGCTGACCGACCTCCACCACGGCGAGTTCGTGCGCACCCCGTCGGTGCGGGCGTGGGTGGACGCCGCGCTGGCCGAGACGCCCGACCTGGTGGCGCTGGGGGGCGACCTGGTGGATCAGACGCCCGGTCCCGATCCCGACGCCGAGGCGTACGCCGAACTCGCGCGGCTGCAGGCGCCGCTGGGCGTCTGGGCCGTCCCGGGCAACCACGACCACGGGCGCTACGGAAGCATCGGCAGGTACGTCGCGCGCCTCCGCGACGCGGGCATCGAAACGCTCGTCAACCGCGGCGTCGCCGTGCGCAGCGACCTCTACCTCGCCGGCATCGACGACCTCCGCAACGGGCGTCCCGACCTGGGGGCCGCCCTCCGCGATCGGCCGGAGGCGGGCGCCACGATCCTGCTCTCGCACAACCCCGACGTGCTCCCGCAGGTTCCGGTCGACGTCGGACTGACGCTGTGCGGGCACACCCACGGCGGCCAGGTGGTGTTGCCGGGCATCGGCGCGCTGGTCACGTCGTCGCAATACGGGGACCGGTTCCTGGCGGGGTGGGTCGAGGGGCCCGCACGGGGCTACGTCTCGCGGGGGCTGGGGGTGACGAGCCTGCCGCTGCGGGTCAACTGCCCGGCGGAGCTGACGATCCTGGATCTCGAGCCGGGCTGAGGCGTTCGGTTCCGGGTTCCGGTGTCCGTCTGCGCGAGGCGACCGGCGGCCAGCGATAGCATGCGGGCGGACGTGCGCAAGGGCCCTTAGCTCAGCGGTGAGAGCAGGCGACTCATAATCGTTTGGTCCCGGGTTCGAGTCCCGGAGGGCCCACCATTCATGCCCAGTCGGGCTGTGGCCGCCGCGCCCCTTGTGCTATGACCGGCACGTGTTTGCTCGCGTTCACGCGATGATGGAGTCCGATGGGACATGAGCCGTTCGACATCATTCAGGTACCCCTGGTCGAAGCGTCGATCGAGGTGCGCTTCCCTGGTGATGCGCGCATCGAGGCGCGTCGCGGTGAGTTCCAGCAGGCTGTACGAGACGAGTGTCCCCAGTTGCTCGTTCCGAAGCTTCGCGAGGGTGAAGCGCCCGCGCTCGCCCCGCACGTCTATCGCGGCGATGGGGGGAAGCGCACCGTCGCGTTGGCGATCAACATGCTCGCGTACTCCACTCAGGACTACCCAGGGTGGCGAGCGTTCGTCGAGCGGTATCTACGGTACTGGTCGATGCTGGCTGGTTGGACCGAGCCGGAGGAGTTGACGCGCGTCGGGCTTCGGTACATCAACCGCTTCGATGCCGACCTCCAGCGTCGCCTGCGTCGAAGCGATCCTCCAGGTTTTCTCTGGCCGCTGCAGCGGTCCGTCGCGCGTCACCATGGAAGGTCGACGATCAACCTGGACGGTCACGAGGTGGACGTCACGGTTCACTACGAAGCGGAAGGTGACGAGGGCCTCACGATCGATATCGACGCCCATGCCGACGGCGTCGATGCCAAGGAGCTCGAGGGGACGCTGACGATGCTGCACTCGGCGGTGGAGGGTGTGCTGGTAAGTGCCGTCGATATGGAGTTCGCGACCGGCCTAGGACTGAAGCCAGTGGCGGAGAACTGATGCTCGAGACTCGACGTGATGACGGGGGCACCTTCGCTGCCGCCGACGCGACGTGGGCACCTGGGTTCGTGTCGCCCGATTACCGCTCCAGCCCTGTTCGAGAAAGGCCAGTTCTTCAGGACGCGACGGCGCGTCGCAGTGTCGATCGTGCGAGCGTGCGCAACGTGATCGTCCGCGACGTCCGGATCAGCGGTCAGGATGTCGCGTGGAGGTCGACCGCCCGACTTCGTGTCACGCTCGAGAGTTTCGAGAACGGCGACGTCATCGCGTGCCTCGTGGGAGCGCCCGCCTTCGTCGGTCACGGTCGTGGCGAGCGCGAAGCAATCGCCGACATGATGGACGAGATCGCGCATGAACTGCGCTTCTACCGCGAAGCGGACGAGTCGGAACTGACCTCGGATGCCCAGGAGACGAAGCAGATGCTCTCGGATCGATTCGAAGCGTCGGTCGATCGCTAGGCGATGGCGACCTGGAAGTGGCGGACCGTCCGAAGGGCCTTGCTCGCGAAGGGATTCCGCCTCGACCGAAGCACGGACCACGAGTACTACCGTTTGTTCGTCGGGGGCAAGGCGTCGTCGGTCAGGACGAAGGTGTCACACGGAAACAAGGGCGAGTTGAACAGCAACTCCCCGCTGATCAAGAAGTACCAGAGGCAGCTTCGCCTGGACAAGAAGCTACTCGAAGACCTGCTCGACTGCCCCCTCACGGGCGAGGACTACGTGCGGTTGTTGGTGGCCAACGGAGAGCTGAAACCGTAGGCACTGGCGCGATCAGGTTCTCTACCTGACGACTCGGACAAGGGCGAAGCGGACTGCTCCGTGACGGATTCGAAACGAACGTTTCCATTACGTCACTACGTGTGCGAGCGGTAGCCGGGCCATTCTTGGGCGAGCGCTTCGGACTGGTCGTGGTCGCGTCTACCTCGCCGACGACAGGACGAGGTAGAGGCCAACTGGTGCAGCGGGCGACGAAGCGCACCGCCGACGACGAACCGCCGCCGCGGTCTGAGGCCCGGCGGCACCTGGATCCCTGAGTGCTCTTGTCGGGCCCACCCCCGCCGCAGTACCTGCCTGGCGCTGACCAGCTTCGTGGCGTCCCTACGGACCCTGTGGCGTACAAGCGAGTGTATGTACGATGGCTACGTGCGCATTGGACTTCCGAACAGCGCGTTCCTCAACAACTTCGGCGGGTTCATCCGCAAGTACTCTCCGTCGGAGGAAGAACCAGACCTGCGTGTCGTGATGCACGACAGGTGGATTGCAGTGCATCCAGCTGCGCTGGCCATGGTGGCGTGCGCGGGACAACTAGCGCAGTCACGAGGAGTGAGCACGAGAGGGTCAGTTCCGGCTATCGCACCCGTTCGCTATCTCATGCGCATGGGCCTCTTCGACTACGTCGAGCTTGAGTCGCCCCTGCAGGTGAACGAGCACGAAGAAGCGGGCCGATTCGTCCCGCTGACCAACATTCGATCAAGCGGGGACCTCCGTAGTGCTCTCGCAGATCTGATTCCCCTTCTACACGCTCCCCCATCTGTAGCTGACCCGATCCGCTACGTATTCAGCGAGATGGTACGCAACGTTCTCGAGCATTCGGGCTCACCAGTTGGTGCGTTTGTCTGTGCTCAGTACTACAAGAACTCGGACCGGATCGCCGTGGGCATTGCCGATGGAGGCGTCGGGATCCTACGCTCAATGCAGCGGAGCCACGCCGTGAACACGTCAAAGGACGCGATCCTACAGGCCCTTCGACCAGGTATTTCGGGTGTGACCCACCGGATCGGTGGCAATGAACGTAATGCCGGTGCGGGACTCTTCTTCACGAAGAGCATCGCTGCACTCGCTAGGAAGTACTTCGTCGCCTACAGCGGAGACGCCATGTTCAAGCTTCTGCCAGGACCCAGCGACCGAAGACCTACTTTGAACAGCGATCCCACTCTTGACTACCACCGCATCGAAACCGGTCTACCGGTATGGAGCGGCACGGTCATCGGTATCGACATGAGCGTGGAAGAGGGTGTCGAGTTCGCGGACCTCCTCTCTCAGATTCGAGAGGCGTACCGAATCGACGTGAGGCAGAGCAGGAAGCAATACTACAAGGGCATAAGATTCGTATGAAGCACATCCGGCTGCGTGACGAGAGCGGACCTTTCGCTGAGGACAAGGACCTTGCTGCCAGGCTACGCGATCAAGACGTGGAGCCCGCTCTGAGCAGAGGTGAAGAACTGACGATCGACTTCGAGGGAGTCACGCTCACGACTCAATCCTTCGTACACGCGATGATCAGCCAGCCGCTCCGGGTGCACGGGGAGTCCTCTCTCGCCTTGCTTCGCTTCCAGAACTGCAGTCCTCTCGTGCGAGGCCTCATCGAGACGGTGGTTCAGTACTCGCTCGAGTCCATCGAGGGTGCAGACGAAGCAGCCCCATGAACTGCTCGGGCGCACAAACTCACTGGCTTGGGGCACCCCGGCGACTCGCATGCAGCTGGGCGTCGACGCGCTCGATTTGCGGCCGAACAAGTGTTCGCAGTGGGGATCGCGGTAGTCCAACTCCACGTGAGGTGAGGCGTTCTACTCGTACCCGGCTTCCGGTCGCAGCGCGCTACACTCCCGAAACACCTCATGTCTGACGCATTCTTCGAGCAGCCGATCCTCAACTCCCCGTACGAGCGGCCATCGCGTCACTGGGAGTTGACGGACGACGGACAGCCGACGCAGAAGGTCCTGGAGTCACGTCGTCCAGCGCGCTTCATCACGCCCATCCCGAAGGCCCGCAAGCGGTCGAAGGGCGCCGACGAGCAGCAGTCGCTCGTCTTCGACGAGGGGAAGGGCCTGTCGACCTCCGAGCAGGCCTACGAGGCGACGTCGCAGTACATCAACGACCTGCGACAGCACGTGGACGCCTGGAGGACCGAGGGCTATCCCGGCGTCACGCCCGAGACGGGCCGCCTCCTGCACCACTGGCGTGAACCGCACGCCCTGGGCCGCCGCCCGTTCTTCTGCCAGCTGGAGGCGGTCGAGACGGTCATCTGGTTGACCGAGGTCGCGCCGGCGCTGGGGACGAGCAGCGCCAAGGCGAAGGCGGCGCGTGTGTTCCTCGACCGACTGAAGAGCGCCAGCGAGGAGGCGAACCCGGGCCTGGAGCGCCTGGCGCTGAAGCTGGCGACTGGTGCCGGCAAGACCATGGTCATGGCCATGATCATCGCCTGGCAGGCGATCAACGCCGTACGGCACCCGCAGAGCCCGCGTTTCACCAAGGGCTTCCTGGTGGTCACCCCGGGAATCACGATCCGGGATCGCTTGCGCGTCCTGCTGCCGAGCGACCCGCTGAACTACTACCGGCACCAGCGCGTCGTGCCGCACGACCTGCTGCCCGAGCTGGGCAAGGCGAAGGTCGTGATCACGAACTACCATGCGTTCAAGCGCCGTGAGCGGTTCGAGATCTCGAAGGGTGGTCGCCAGCTGCTCGAGGGGCAGACCGGTGAGCCGGTGGAGACGCTCGAGAGCGAGGGGCAGATGCTGAGGCGCGTCATGCCCGAACTGATGGGGATGCGCAACATTCTGGTGCTGAACGACGAGGCGCACCACTGCTACCGCGAGAAGCCGGACGTGGACGAGAGACTCACGGGCGACGAACGCAAGGAAGCCGAGCAGAACGCCGAGACGGCGCGACTGTGGATCTCGGGGCTCGAGGCGGCGCAGCGCAAACTGGGCGTCCGGCGGGTGCTGGACCTCTCCGCTACGCCGTTCTTCCTGCGAGGGTCCGGCTATGCCGAAGGGACCTTGTTCCCGTGGACGATGGTCGACTTCTCGCTGATGGACGCGATCGAGTGCGGGATCGTGAAGCTGCCGCGCGTGCCCGTGGCGGACAACATCCCAATGAACGACGTGCCCATGTACCGCGAGCTGTGGACGCACATCGGCAAGGACATGCCCAAGAAGCCTCGCGGCAAGCGCGACTTGGACCCGCAGAAGTTGCCCGCGCCGCTCTACACGGCGCTGGAAGCCCTGTACGGCCACTACGACGAGACGTTCGAGGCGTGGCGTCAAGAAGGCCTGAAGGTGCCACCCTGCTTCATCATCGTCTGCAACAACACGGCGACGTCGAAGGCTGTCTACGACTGGATCTCCGGCTACACGCGCGAGCACGAGGACGGCACCGAGGAGTTCGTCCCCGGCCGGCTGGAACTGTTCCGCAACCACGACCAGAATCACCAGCCGCTTGCCCGACCGAACACGTTGCTGATCGACAGCCAGCAACTCGAGTCGGACGAGGCGCTGGACACCAACTTCCGCGAGGCCGCGGCGGACGAGATCGAACGGTTCCGCCGCGCGGTGGTCGAGCGCACGAATGATCCGCACGCTGCCGACAACCTCACCGATCAGAACCTCCTGCGCGAGGTGATGAACACGGTCGGGAAGCCGGGGGAGCTGGGCGCCGACGTCCGCTGCGTCGTGTCGGTGGCGATGCTCACCGAGGGGTGGGACGCCAACACGGTCACGCACGTCCTCGGCGTCCGTGCGTTCGGCAGTCAGCTGTTGTGCGAGCAGGTGATCGGCCGTGCCCTGCGGCGCCAGTCGTACGAGCTGAATGACGAGGGCCTGTTCGACGTCGAGTACGCCGACGTACTCGGCATCCCGTTCGACTTCACCGCCAAGCCGGTCGTCGCCCCTCCGCAACCGCCGAGAGAGACGGTGCGGGTGCACGCCGTACGTCCCGATCGGGACGCCCTGGAGATCGAGTTCCCGCGCGTGCAGGGGTACCGGGTCGAGATCCCGAACGAGACGCTCAAGGCCGAGTTCGGCGAGGACAGCACGTTCGTCCTGACACCGGAGCACGTGGGCGCGACGCGAACCGAGACGGCGGGCATCATCGGCCAGAGCGCACAGTTGGACCTGAGCCACACCGATTCGGTGCGTCCGTCCGAGATCGTGTACCACCTGACGGCGCACCTGCTGGATCGCTGGCGGGATCCGGGCGAGGCGCCGCGCACACAGCTGTTTCCGCAGCTCAAGCGGATCGTGCGACGGTGGCTGGACGAGCACCTCGAGTGCCGTGGAGGGACCTACCCAGCGCAACTCCTGTACCGGGCGCTTGCAGATCAGGCGTGCGAGCGGATCATGCAGGGCATCATCCGAGGCTCGTACGACGGTGAGAAGCGCATCCTGGCCATCCCCGACCCGTTCACGCCGAGCGGCAGCACGGCTGAGGTGAGCTTCACGACCAGCAAGCGGGATCGATGGGAGACGCGCTCGGACCGGTGCCACGTGAACTGGGTCGTCCTTGACAGCGGCTGGGAGGCCGAGTTCTGTCGGGCGGTCGAGAACCATCCGCGGACCCTCGCGTACGTCAAGAACCACGGTCTGGGCTTCGAGGTGCCCTACCACCACATGGGCGAACGCCGCGTCTACGTCCCAGACTTCATCGTGCGCCTGAACGACGGTGGAGGCCTGGACGATCCACTGAACCTCGTGGTCGAGATCAAGGGCTACCGGGGCGAGGATGCGAAGGACAAGGCGACCACCATGCGTGACCGCTGGGTTCCGGGCGTGAACGCGCTGGGATCGTTCGGTCGCTGGGCGTTCGCCGAGTTCAAGGACCTCTGGGACATCGAATCGGATCTCGCCACCGTGATCGAGAAGGCGGTGGACGAGATGCTCTCGGTCCCGCACTACGATGCGGCACCGGACGCGGGCGACCGCGTGCGAGTCTAGGAGACCCATGGCGAAGAAGCGCCGCAGCAAGAGCCCCAAGCGCGTCGAGGCGATCCGCCACGACGAAGCGAAGCGCACCAACATCCCTACTGCCGAGTACGAGGCGGTGCTGGGCGAGGAACATGCGGGCGCCAAGGCCGCCACGTACGAGAGGGGCGATCCGGCGTTCACAGAGGGGCGCGACGCCCGCGACCCCGACCTCGACCCGCAACTGGTGTGGCGCGGCAAGGACCAAGCCGACTGGTCGGACCTCGTTGTGCAGGCACCACCGCTGTACATCCAGGAGAAGGTCCATCCCAAGGTGCTGATCGACGACCTGAAGCGGCACAGCAAGGACCTCGAGGACGAGCGGGCCAGCGAGGTGCAGCCCGACCTGTTCGCCGACTTCGCACCCGTACCGGAAGGCGCCGAGCGGACCGAGTTCTACGAGCACGAGGGCAAGTGGCAGAACCGCATGATCCTCGGTGACAGCCTTCAGGTCATGGCGTCCCTCGCCGAGCGTGAAGGACTGTGCGGAAAGGTGCAGTGCATCTACATCGACCCGCCCTACGGCATCAAGTTCAACAGCAACTTCCAGTGGTCGACCACGACGCGCGACGTCAAGGACGGCAAGGCCGACCACATCACGCGCGAGCCGGAACAGGTGAAGGCGTTCCGGGACACGTGGCGCGATGGGATTCACTCGTACCTGACGTACCTTCGTGATCGTCTGACGGTGGCCCGCGACCTGTTGACCGAGTCTGGATCTATCTTCGTGCAGATCGGAGACGAGAACGTTCACCGAGTTCGCGCCATGATGGACGAGGTCTTAGGTGCGGACAACTTCGTCAGCCAGATCTCGTTCCAGAAGACGGGCGGATTCTCGCAGGCGAAAATCGGGAACATCTTGGACTACATCCTGTGGTACTCGCGGAGCGCCGAGCACCACAAGTATCGTGCAGTTCAACTCTTCCAACCCGAGCCACCGATGAACGACCCGAACTACGTTCTTCTTGAAGCAGCGGACGGCACCTATCGTCGAATGACGCCAGAAGAGCGCCGACGCGAAGTCGCGCTCCCAACCAACATGCGCGTGTTCCGCTACGGTCCTCTTCAGTCCGAGGGGCGAAGTGGTGATCAACCTGCCGTGTCGTTCCAAGGTAAGCGATTCAGGCCGAACCGGAATGCCCACTGGAAGACTCACGAAGAAGGGATGAAGCGGCTCGCACGTGCCGGGAAATTGGTGCAGTCAGGGAAGACGTTGTCGCACCGCCTGTACTGGGACTCGTTCTCTGCCAAGACGTTGGACAATGTCTGGCTGGATACGCAGTCCGGAGGGTTCAATGACCCCAAGATCTACGTCGTTCAGACCACAAACAAGGTCGTCCAGCGGTGCATCCTCATGGCCACTGATCCGGGTGATCTTGTGCTGGATCCGACGTGCGGATCAGGGACTACTGCCCACGTTGCTGAACAATGGGGCCGTCGCTGGATCACTATCGACACGTCTCGCGTGGCGTTGATCCTGGCTCGGAGTCGCGTTATGGGGGCCCGCTACCCGTACTACCTGCTCGCCGACTCGCCCCAAGGGCGCGCCAAGGAGGCCGAGGTGACCCGAACCGAGCCTCGAAGCGGCCCGACCAACGGCGACATCCGCCACGGCTTCGTCTACCAGCGCGTGCCGCACATCACGCTCAAGTCGATCGCCAACAACGCCGAGATCGACGTGATCTGGGAGCGGTTCCAAGAGGAGCTCGAGCCTCTGCGCGAGCGCCTGGACGCGGAGGTCGGCGCGTCGTGGGAGGAGTGGGAGATCCCCCGTGAAGCGAACGACGACTGGAGCGACGTGGCCAAGTCCGCGCACGCGGCCTGGTGGGCCAAGCGGATCGAGCGGCAGAAGGAGATTGACGCATCGATCGCCGCGAAGGCCGACCCCGAGTACCTCTATGACCAGCCGTACGAGGACAAGAATGTGGTTCGCGTCGCGGGACCTTTCACGGTTGAGAGCCTCTCGCCGCACCGCATTGTGGGCGCAGGTGCGGACGACGAGGCGCTCGACCCCGCCACGCGGATGCGGCACGAACAGGACGCGTTCGTGCGCATGATCCTCGACAACCTCAAGGTTGCTGGCGTGCAGCAGTCCTCCAAGGAGGACCGCATCACGTTCGGTAGCCTCACGCCGTGGCCAGGCGAGTACATCGCTGCGGAAGGCCGATATGTCGAGGGGGACGAGGGCAGTGAGCGCCGCGCAGGCGTGTTTGTGGGTCCAGAGTTTGGCACCGTCGGCCGCGCCGACCTCGTCGCCGCTGCTCGAGAGGCTGCGGACGCTGGCTTCGACGTGCTGGTCGCCTGCGCCTTCGGGTACGACGCGCACGCTACCGAGGTCACCAAGCTCGGCAGAATGCCCGTGCTCAAGGCCCGCATGAATGCGGACCTGCACATGGGCGGCGACTTCAAGACGACGGACAAGGCCAACCTCTTCGTGCTCTTCGGCGAGCCCGAGCTGGAGATCGAGGACGCAGGTGACGGCCAGATCCAAGTGCGCGTCCTTGGTGTCGACGTGTTCGACCCCACCAGCGGCGAGGTCCGCAGCGACGACGTCGACGGCATCGCATGTTGGTTCGTCGACACCGACTACGACGAGCAGTCGTTCTTCGTTCGACAGGCGTACTTCCTCGGCGCGAACGACCCGTACAAGAGCCTGAAGACGACGTTGCGCGCGGAGATCGACGAGGACGCCTGGTCGTCCTTGCACAGCGACGTGTCACGACCGTTCCCCGTCCCCGAGAGTGGGCGCATCGCCGTGAAGGTGATCAACCACCTCGGTGACGAGGTGATGAAGGTCGTGCGGGTCGCGGAAGCGTAGACGCTACTATCGGCGTTTATAGCCCCATCGAGCTATAAACTGCGATAGGCCTTGCGTGACGGCGGAGGCGTCAATGGACCCGATCGAGAATCCGTTCTCTCCTGGGGCTGGCGCGCCCCCACCGGAACTCGTCGGCCGCGATCCGATCCTCGAGCAGGCCGCGATCCTCATCGCGCGCGTCGCACGAGGCAGGCCCGAGAAGAGCATGCTGCTCACGGGCCTCCGCGGTGTCGGCAAGACCGTCCTCCTTAACGAGATCGAGCGTCGTGCCGACGAGGCCGGAGCGAGGACCATCTCCGTCGAAGCCCAGGAGCGGCGTCACATCGGTCAGCTTCTGGCCCCCAGCCTCCGCAAGCTGCTCTTCGACCTCGACCGGATCGCAGGTGCCGGCAGCAAGGCCCGGCGCGCCCTCGCCGTCCTGCGAAGCTTCGTCTCCGGAATCCAGGTGCGCGTAGGTGAGATCGACATCGGTCTGGACATCGAGCCCGAGCGCGGGACCGCGGACAGCGGCGATCTCGACCTCGACCTCACGAACCTCTTCGTCGCCATAGGCGAGGCGGCTCGCGAACGCTCGAAGGTGGCGGTCATTCTGATCGACGAGATCCAGTACATCCCTAGCGACCAGCTCGGCGCATTGATCGTGGCCATGCACCGCGTCCAGCAACGGCAGCTCCCCCTCGTGACCGTCGGTGCAGGCCTGCCTGTTCTACCCGGCATCGCCGGCGACGCCAGGTCGTACGCTGAGCGGCTCTTCGCGTTCCCGGACGTAGGCCCACTGTCGGCCGCCGACGCGGCTCTCGCCTTGATCGAACCCGCGCGCCGTCAGAGCGTGGAGTTCGACGAGGGTGCGATCGCGGCGATCCACGAGAAGACCGAGGGCTACCCGTACTTCCTCCAGGAATGGGGTTACCAAGCCTGGAACACGGCTACGTCCAGCCCCATCACGCGAGAGGCGACCGATCGTGCCTCCAATGAGGTCGTGCGAAGACTCGATCACAACTTCTTCCGCGTACGGTTCGACCGGCTCACGCCGACCGAGAAGCAGTGTCTCCGCGCCATGGCGCAGCTCGGCAGCGGACCGCACCGAACGGGCGACGTGGCCGAAGCGCTCGGCCGCAAGACCACGGCCATCAGCACGATCAGGAGGAACCTCATCGACAAGGGCATGATCTACAGCCCCACGCACGGCGAGATGGCGTTCACCGTTCCCCTCTTCGACGGCTTCATGAAGCGCGTCATGCCGACCTACGATCCCCCATGACCTTCCGCATCGCCGACTCGTTCACCGAAGCGCTCGACCGATTGACGGCCGACGAACGCGACGCAGCCAAGGTCACCGCGTTCGACCTTCAGCGAGATCCCGCCAACCCGGGGATGCAGTTCCACCGGGTCGACAAGGCGAAGGACCCGAGCTTCTGGTCGGTGCGTGTGAACCGCGACCTGCGGATCATCGTGCACCGCACGAACGACAGCCTTCTGGCCTGCTACGTCGGGCACCACGATGATGCCTACGCCTGGGCCGGACGTCGGAAGCTCGAGCGGCACCCACGAACCGGCGCTGCCCAGTTGGTCGTGATCCGGGAGCGGGTCGAGGAGGTCGTCAAGCGTGTCGTCGTGCCGGTCTTCGAGGAGCAGCAGGCATCGCAGAAGCTCCTCTTCGACGGCGTGGCGAACGATGCCCTGTTGTCGTACGGCGTTCCTCCAGAGTGGCTCGACGACGTCCGCGGGGCAACGGAGGACACGTTCCCCGACGTCGCGGAGAACCTGCCTGCTGAGGCGGCCGAGGCGCTGCTCCAGCTCGCTGTGGGCGAGACGCCGACCCCTCCGGCGCCCGTGGGCGCGGACGAGGATCCGTTCGAGCATCCCGACGCGCAGCGGCGCTTCCGAACGGTCGAAGGAGCGGAGGAGCTCAGGGCCGCCCTGGACGCGCCGTGGGAGCGCTGGATCGTGTTCCTGCACCCCACCCAGCGTGACCTCGTCGAGCGAAGCTTCAACGGCCCAGCACGCGTGTCGGGGTCGGCAGGGACGGGCAAGTCGGTCGTCGCCCTGCATCGGGCCGTGCACCTCGCCCGTCGTGACGAGGAGGCTCGGGTTCTACTGGCGACCTTCTCCGACCCGCTGGCCGGCTATTTGCGCGAGAAGCTGCGGCTCCTGGTCAAGGACCGCCCGCGCCTGGCCGAGCGCATCAGTGTCGACACGCTGGACGGAGTCGCCGACAGGCTGTACCGCGCCCGCATCGGTGGGGATCCCGCGGTGGTCGACGAAGTGACGCTCCGCCGCCTGCTCGACGAAGCGTCTCGGGATGTCGAGGGACCATCCTTCGCGGCAGGGTTCCTGTACACGGAGTGGCGGGACGTCGTCGATGCCTGGCAGCTTCGAGACTGGGAGTCGTACCGGGATGTGGCGCGCGTCGGGCGTCGTGCGCGATTGGCCGAGTCGCGGCGCCAGCGGGCGTGGCAGGTGTTCGAGACGGTCCGTGAACGGCTCGCCGAGGAAGGCCTGACGACCCGCGCGACGCTCTACGACGAGTTGGCTAGAGTCTTCGAGCCAGGAACGCCTGCTCCCTTCGATCACGTCGTGTTGGACGAAGCGCAAGACGCGAGCGTCGCGCAACTCCGCTTCCTGGGTCGCCTGGCGGGCGACCGGCCCGATGGCCTGTTCTTCGCTGGCGATCTCGGTCAGCGAATCTTCCAGGCGCCCTTCTCGTGGCGTTCCGTGGGCGTCGACGTGCGCGGCAGGGCACGCACGCTGAAGGTGAACTACCGGACCTCCCAGCAGATCAGGGAGCTAGCGGACCGGCTTCTCGACGATCGCATGGACGACGTAGACGGCGAGACGGAGGTCCGGCGGGGAACCGTGTCGGTGTTCGACGGGCCTGCACCTGAGGTGCGCCGCGTCGAGGACGAGGATGAAGAGGTCGAGGCTGTCGGTGCGTGGCTGAATGAGCGCCTCGAAGGCGGTGTGGCGGCTGCGGCTGTCGGGGTGTTCGTGCGTGGCGAGGGCCAGCTCGCGCGAGCGGCGAAGGCGATCGCCCATGCCGGTGCGTCCTCGGTCGAAATCGGTGATGCAGAGGCCGCGGCTAAGACGAGCGTCACGGTCGCAACGATGCATCAGGCGAAGGGGCTCGAGTTCCGCGTCGTCGCCGTGATGGCATGCGACGAGGACGTGATCCCGAATCCGGACCGTCTTGCCGGTGCGGCGGACATGGCGGCCATGGAGGAGGCGCACGACCTCGAGCGTCACCTCTTGTACGTCGCCCTGACGCGAGCGAGGGATGAGTTGCTGGTGACGGGCGTCGCGCCGGGATCGGAGTACCTCGACGACCTGTAGAGAGACGACTCCGCCGTACTCATGTTCCTTTGGAGGATCAGCGGCCCAATCGCTGGGAAAAGCAGGAGGTAAGTCCATGCCCAACGGTGCTGACAAGAACTGGGTGCGCGTCTGCAGCGCGATCGACGGCTTCATCGCCAAGCACGGACACCCGCCGACGAGGGTCGAGATGAACCCCTACGTCTTCGCCAACCTCGTCGGTCAGGTCATGACCCCAAGCGGCTACGCGCTCGTGAGCTCGATCATCCGACTTGTCCCGGGCGAGGAGGACATCGGCGTGATCGCACGGGACGAAGACGGTGCAGCGTTCGACTACGGCATGGACGAGTTCCGCTACGACTACGATCGACCGTGGGCGATGGAGCATTTCGGTCATGCAGTCCTTCGAGATGACCTGGACCCGATGTGAGCAGCCCGTGGTCATGCGGCGGGCAGTCTCGGCTGGGTACACTTCTCGTCGTGGTCACGTGCTGCTAGGCGCTCGCTTGGTTCATCCCGGCTCGCCGAAAGCGCGTCTCTGACGGTACTTCTGAAGATCTTCGTGGCTCCTCGCGACTCATAATCGTTTGGTCCCGGGTTCGAGTCCCGGAGGGCCCACCACCACGAATCGCTCCTGAGACGGCATGTCCGGGACGCGTCGCCCCACGTGGGACTCGGGGAAGGCCGCGCGGTCTGCGCGTGGCGCGCACGTGAGCGCCGTGGCCGAACACGTGGCGCAAAGAGCAGCTGGGTCGGTGCGATTGTTCTCGCTGGCGGGCGGGCGACGGCGACATAGTGGACGGCACGAAATGAGCGACACGCGATCGGATCCGGACGTCACGTCGCAGCGGCGACCCTCCCCGACCGACGGCTTGGGGGAGCTGCTCGAGCGGCAGCGGCGCCTGCTGTCGGTTGGGGTGCTCGCGCCCGCGACCGTCTACCTGCTGTACGGCTGGGCGTCGGACGGGCAAGCCATGGAGCGCGCCCTTCACGGCCTCGGGGTTCTCGTCCTGTTGGGCCTGTTCTCTGCGCTGCTGTTCACGAAGGTGCCGGCGTACCGGCTGGTGTCGCTGTCCCATCACGTGCTGACGGTGCTGATGGTGTCGGCCTTCTCCGTGACCCTACTCGGAGCCGATGACGCCGTGTCCGCGATGCGCGCCTTCGACGGAACCTACTTCCTGACGTTCGTCCTGATGTGCGTCCTGGCGTTCGCCGTCTTCGCGAGGCGAACGGCGATCCGCCTCGGCAGCGTGATCGTCGTCGCGTCGTCCCTCGCCGTCGTGCTCTGGCTGTTCACGGTCCCAACCGGCGCCACCCTCGGGGGCCGCGTCGCCGTCGCCATCGCGCACCACGTCCTGCTGGTCATCAGCGTGGTGATCGGGTACGTGGTCACGCGATCCAGCTTCGAACGTCGCTCGGGCGCCGTGCAGGCGGAACCGACGAAGGCGATCGTCTGCCGCGACGAGTTGACGGGACTCCCCAACCGCCTCCACCTCACCGAAACGCTGGACGACCGCTTCGCCGCTGCGGCGCGCCACCCCGAGACCTTCTCGGCCCTGCTCCTGGAGGTGGACTCCGTCGAGCGCATGGAGCAGGAGTTCGGGCGCGACTTCAAGGACCGGGTGCTGCAGCACATCGCCCACGTGATGCGGGCGGTCCTCCGCGCCGAGGACGCGTTCGGCCGCTGGGGCGGCGAGCAGTTCCTGATCATCGCCCGCGCCGGCGAGCAGGGGGCACGGATCCTTGCCGAGCGAATTCGCGCCGCGGTGGAGCGCCACGCCTTCCCGGGCGGGGTCTACGTGACGGTCAGCATCGGCGTCGCCAGGGGATCCCCGGAGCTCGCCCGCGACGCACTGCTCGCGATCGCCGAAGGGCGCCGCTACGCCGCCAGGGAGGCAGGTGGCAACTGCGCGGTGGCGTCGGACGACGCGACCTGAAGCCGTCGTAGGCGAGGAAATCCGGAAGCGCCCGTCACCTCGCGAGACGGCCTTGGAACGCCCGCTCGGCGTCGCCTCGTACGGCCTCGGGGGGTTCGCCCACCCCGAGCTGGATCAGGACGGCAGTGAGTTGCGTGTCGATGGAGACCGCGGCACGCTCCGGCGCGGGGTCCAGGTCGACGTCGCCACCCCGTGCGAGCGCACGCCGGTACCAGGCCGCGCAGGCATCCCGCATCTCGTCGCGGACGGCGTCGACGCCCGCGCTCGAGGCCTGTTCGGGCCGACCTGGTTCGTTCTCGGTGTCACCAGGTTGTTCGCGCTGGCGCCGCTCGCGACCTGGCGCGAGCGGCGTGACCCTCTGGGCTGCGCTCCTGATCGGAGGCCGCGAGGTCCTCCAGGTCGGCCTCGCTGGCGTCGTTCTGCGGCAGGCGCTGGACATCGTCGCCAACGCCCTGGACGGCCTCTTCTGGGCGTCGTGCCCGACGTCGTGATCATGGTTCATGCGGTCGCGGCGCTCGTGCTCACGCTCTAGCGGCTGGGCCGCAGGTCCGATCCATCGGCCTCACCGCCAGCGAGGCGCTGTCCACAGGGCGACCGCGACGACCTACGACACGACGCTCAGGATCACGAGCACCATGAGACCGGGAACGACGATCTGGCGCGAAGGGCCAGCGTTCCAGCACGCTCGAGGGCCACTGGGGCAGGCCGCCGGTCGACGCGAAGCGCGATCGACTGCGTACGCGCCGCGACCGGGCCCCCATCCGAGCGCTACGTGCGGAACGCCTAGGTTCCCCTACCCTCGACGTGCGGGCCGCCACCGTTCAGCTCCGATTTGGAGGAGCACATGGCACAGATGGTGAAGGTCATCGAGGTTCTTGCCCAGTCCGAGACCAGCTGGGACGACGCGGCCAAGGTCGCGCTCGCCGAGGCGTCCAGGACGATCAAGGGCATCAAGAGCATCTACGTCAAGGACATGCAGGCGATCGTCGACGACGATCGGATCGTGGAGTACCGGATCACCGCCAAGATCTCGTTCGTTCTCGACGAGGACCGCTGACTGCGCTCCGATTGGACGTGCCGCCAGGCCGCGGATCACCCGCCACCTGGCGGCACGGCTTCGTGGCCCACGGACGCGTAGGCGACGCCACGCCGGCAGGTGGCCCGCAGGCCGACGGTGGCTCGCGGAACGTCCGTCGCCGACAGGAATCCCGAAGGGTCGGTCCGTTCCTCGCGACGCAGCATCGTTGGGTCCCGGGTTCGAGTCCCGGAGGGCCCGCCAAGACCTCGCCTCGCCCTCCGGGCCGACAGCGCCGCGGAGGGAGGGTCCCACCCACGACCTCGGTGCCCGTGGACCCGGCACCGGTACCATCACGCCATCCCCCAGTACCTCGAAAGGACGAACGCATGAGGATCACCAGGAACGGCGCGCAGCCCTCCGCCCCCGGGGGTGCCGATTGGTTCACCGGCACCGTCCGGATCGATCCGCTCTTCCAAGCCGAGGCGCCGGCTCGCGCCGGCGGCGCCAGCATCACCTTCGAGCCCGGTGCGCGGACGGCATGGCACACGCACCCGCTGGGTCAGACGCTGATCGTGACGTCCGGGGTCGGTCGCGTGCAGCGTGAAGGTGGCCCGATCGAGGAGGTCCGACCGGGCGACGTCGTCTGGTTCGCCCCGAACGAGAAGCACTGGCACGGTGCGACGCCGACCAAGGCGATGACGCACATCGCCATCCAGGAGGCGCTGGACGGCACGGCCGTCACCTGGCTGGAGCACGTCAGCGACGAGGAGTACGCCGCGACCTGACGGGTCGGTGGCTCCTCGGCGTCACACCCGGTCCAGCCGACGGTGCGGTCCCGGAGGCAGCGACACCTCGATGCGGTCGCCGGTGCGAACGATGCCGGACGCGACGACGACGGCCATCACGCCCGACTTGCGCACCAGGGTTCCATCCGGCGCGCGGTCCACCACCGCGCGCAACAGGCCGTCCTGGAACGCATCGATCTGGCTGCACGGGTTCCGCAGCCCGGTGACGGCCAGGAGGGCCTCGCCGACGGCGAGCATCGCGCCGACCGGCAGGCTCAGCAGGTCGATGCCGTGGGTCGTGACGTTCTCGCCCAGGTCGCCGGGTCGGACGTCGAACCCCCGATCGCGAAGCTCGGCGAGAAACTCGTCGTGGATCAGGTGAACCTGACGCAGGTTGGGTTGGCTCGGATCGGCCGCGACGCGACTTCGGTGCTGGACCGTGGCGCCGAAGTGGGCGTCGCCCCGGACGCCCATGCCGGCGACGATCTCGATCGCGTCCGTAGGCGTCTTCGAGAAGGCGTGCGCGGCGTGGACCGCGACGGCGGTCACCGTCCCCGTGGGCGGGAGCGGGGAGGCGATCGGTTCGGCCATGCGTGCAGCGTCGCACGCCTCCGCCGATCCGGATGAGTCAGAGGCGCGTACCGGCACGAGCCGTCCGAGTTCGCTCACCCCGCCCGTGGCCATGGCCCGCGACGGACCTGGAACAGGTCGTCAAGGCGCTAGACAATATGGCTTGACGTGGGGGCCTCCTC
>CAZJGU010000007.1:0-50698 GCA_964545455.1 uncultured bacterium
GCTGCTGTTCACCTACCTGCACCTGGCCGCCGATCGGGCGCTGACCGAGGCGTTGCTGGCCGCCGGCACGACCGCCGTCGCCTACGAGACGGTCGAGGGCCGCTCCGGCGGCCTGCCGCTGCTCACCCCGATGAGCGAGGTGGCCGGACGGATGGCGCCGCAGGTGGGCGCCTACCACCTCGAACGGTTCCTGGGCGGCCGGGGCGTGCTGCTGGGGGGCGTGCCGGGGGTCGAGGCGGGCCGCGTCACGATCCTGGGGGGCGGGGTGGTCGGCACCAACGCGGCCAAGATGGCGGCGGGCCTGGGGGCACGCGTGACGATCCTCGACGTCGATCACCGGCGCCTGCAGTACCTCGACGACGTCTTCGCCGGCCGGATCGAGACGGTCATGAGCAACGTCGGCACCATCGCCGACGCGGTGGCGGACGCCGACCTGCTGATCGGGGGGGTGCTGATCCCGGGCGCGCGGGCCCCGCGGTTGGTGCCGCGCTCGCTGCTGGCGACGATGCGGCCGGGCTCGGTCATCGTCGACGTCGCGGTGGACCAGGGCGGCTGCGTCGAGACGATCCGCCCCACCACCCACGACGAGCCCACCTACGTCGTCGACGACGTGGTGCACTACGGCGTCGCCAACATGCCCGGCGCCGTGCCCAACACCAGCACCCGGGCGCTCAGCTACCAGACGCTCCCGTACGCCGAACGTCTGGCCGCCGCGGGCGCGGACGCCCTACGGGCCGACGCCGGCTTCCTGGCGGGTCTGAACACCCACCACGGCCAGGTGACCCACCCGGCGGTGGGCGAGGCGTTCGACCTGCCGGTGACCGACGCGCGCACGGCGCTGGCCGGCTGACGGGCCGCAGCGCTCAGCGCAACTTGGCCAGTGCGGCGCGGATGAGCGTCTCGGCGCTGGCGTCGGCGTCCGCCTCGGCCAGCTGCAGGATGGTGGCGCGCACGTTGGCCTCGCGGTAGCCCAGGGCGATCAGCGCCTCGATCGCGTCGCGCGCCTCGTCCGGGATCGTCGCTCCCTGCGCCTTCGCCGGCGCGCCGGCCTCCCCGGCGGGCGCCAACAGTTCCTCGGGCACCCGCGACGAGAGGTCCAGGACGATCCGCTCGGCCGTGCGCTTGCCGACCCCGGGCGCCGCCGCGAGCAGCGGCGGGTCGTCGTTCACGATCGCGGCCGCGATCACGCCGCGCGGCAGGGCGGACAGGACCGCCAGTGCCAGCTTGGGGCCGACCCCGCTGACGCCGATCAGCAGCTGGAACCAGCGCAGCCCGTCCCGGTCGTCGAAGCCGTAGAGGGTCCAGGCGTCCTCGCGCACGACCAGGTGGGTGTGCAGCCGCAGCGGCGTCCCGACCTTGGCGCGCCCGGTCGTGGCGGCGGGCACCCAGGCCTCGACCCCGACCCCGCCGACGCGCACGATCAGGCTGCCGTCGCGCACCTCGTCGACGACGCCCTCGACGAAGGCGATCACCCGCCCTCCTCCCAGAGCGGCGCGAAGAGCGCCTCGTAACCGACGTCCTCCAGCGTCGCGCAGCCGGTCAGGCGCATCGCATAGGCCAGCTCGGCGGTGAGGCGCCGGACCTCGACGCCGGCGTCGGGCAGCACCGCCTCGGCGCCCAGCGCCAGGTAGCGGAAGACGTCGACGCCGTCCCGGATCGGCCCGCCGACGTGCACCCCCAGCATCCCCGCAACGGTGTCGAGCACCTCCGGAAGGACCTCGGCCACCGCCGGCCCGCCCAACCGGCGCCCCAGCGCCGAGCGCACCACGATCCCGTCCAGGCCGGCCTCGGCCGCGACCTCCGCGTCGGCGGGGCTGGCGACGCCGTCCAGCCACAGCGGGCGGCCGATGGCGGCGCGCAGCTCGGCCAGCTCCTCGCGCCGGCGCGGCCGCCAGGCGACCTCGCCGAACGGAGCGTGATCGGCCAGCGGCGTCAGGTCCAGCAGCACGCCGGCCGGCTCCAGCGCGCCCAGGCGGCGCGCCTGCGGCACCAGCTCCGCCATGCGTGCCACGGGCAGGCGCACCAGCAGCGACGCGGCGGCGTCGGCCCCCACGTCGCCCGGCCAGGCGTCGGCGTCGATCCGCGCGAGCGGCCAGGCGGGGGGCACGTCCCGCCCCGCCGCGACCACCGGGACGAGGGGCGCGGGCAGCGTGGCAGCGAGCAGGCGGACGCTCGTCGCCGGCTCCTCGACCCCGTGCAGGGCCCGCGGCAGCGGCGCGTACGCGTCCAGGGCGACCAGGTCGGGGTGCATCGCCGGCATGCTACCGCGCGGGGTACGACGTTCGACCCTGGTGCCCTGCCTACCGGACGGTAGGCTCGGGCCATGATCGAGGTTCATGGCCTGACCAAACGGTTCGGCGACGTGCACGCCGTCGACGGGGTCGACATCAGCGTCGGCGCCGGCACCATCTATGGGTTGCTGGGACCCAACGGTGCCGGCAAGACCACGACCCTGCGCATCCTCGGCACTCTGATCCGGCCGGACGGGGGCACGGCGAGCGTCGCGGGCTTCGACGTGGCGAAGCGACCGGAGGAGGTGCGCCGCCGCATCGGCGTCGTCAACGGCGGGATGGGCCTGTACGACCGCCTGACCGGGCGGGAGACGCTCCACTGGTTCGGTCGCCTCTACGGCATGGCGCCCGAGCGGACCGAGGCGCGCATCGCAGCGCTGGACGACCTGCTGGACCTGAGCGGCACGTTGGAGCGCCGCTGCGGCGACTTCTCGACCGGCATGAAGCAGAAGATCGTGATCGCGAGGGCCGTGCTGCACGAGCCGGAGGTGCTGTTCTTCGACGAGGCCACCAGCGGCCTGGACGTGCTGGCCCGACGGGCGGTGCTGGACTTCGCGCGGACCTACCCGAACGACGGCCGGGCGGTGGTGTGGTCGACGCACGTCATGAGCGAGGCCGAAGAGCTGTGCGACCGGGTGGCGATCCTGCACGAAGGTCGCCGCATCGACGAGGGCACCGTCGAGGAGTTGCGCGCTCGCGCCGACGACGCGCACGACCTGGAGCAGGCGTTCTTCACCCTGGTGCGACGCACCGGCGCGAGTGCCGAGGTGACGGCATGAGGTTGCGCTGGATCGGAACCGTCGCGTCGAAGGAGCTCCTGTCGACCGTCCGCGACCGCCGCGCGCTGATCAGCAACCTGCTCATCCCGCTGCTGATCCTGCCGACGGTGATGCTGGGCCTACCGCTGGCGATGGGTGGCCTGTTCGAACGCGAGCAGGCGTCCCTCACCCGCATCGCGATCGAAGGGGAGTCCAACCTGCCGTCCACGCTGCGCGAGGCGCTGATCGCGCAACGGGTCGAGATCGTGCCCAGCGAGGACGCCCTGGTGGCCGTCCGCGACGACGAGGCGTCGGCCGGGCTGATCGTGCCGGCCGACTTCGCGGCCGCGGTGGAGGCGGGCGACCGGCCGACCCTGCGGGTGCTGGCCAAGGTCGGAAACCTCGAGAGCGAGCTGGCGTCCAACAAGGTGGGTCAGGCGATCGCCGGCTACCGCCAGGATCTGGTGGCGGAGACCCTGAACGCCGCGGGTCTGCACCCTACCGTGCTGGAGCCGGTCGTGACCGAGACCCTGGACGCGAGTCGCCCCGAGGAGCGCAGCAGCGGTCAGCTGGCCTGGATCGTGCCGTTCTTCATCGCCGTGTGGGCGCTCGCGGGTGGGCAGATGGTCGCCCTGGACGCGACCGCAGGCGAGAAGGAGCGCGGCACCCTCGAGGCGCTGCTGGTCGCGCCGGTGCGCCGTTCGGAGGTCGTGGCCGGCAAGTTCCTGGCGACCCTCGCGAGCGGGTTGGCCGCCTCGTTCATGGCGATCGTGGGGGTCCTGGTCGGCGGGGTGCTGCTGCGCCGGGTGTTCCTGCCCCGCCTGGGCGAGGAGGCGACCGAGATGGTGGCCGTCATGGGCGGCGTGCCGACCTTCCGCGCCGAGACCCTCTGGATCCTGCTGGGAAGCGCCCTGCTGCTGGCCGCCGCGGTGGCCGCCCTGCTGATCGCGGTCGCGCTGTTCGCCCGCTCGTTCAAGGAGGCTCAGACGTACGTCGCGCCGCTGTCGTTCCTGCTGATCGTGCCGGCGCTGGCGCTGCAGTTCGCCGACCTGCTGGACCTGGGCCGGGGCGTCTACCTGGTGCCGGTGATGAACGTGATGGTGCTGATCGACGACGTGCTGGGCGGCTCGGTCCAGGTCGCGGACGTGGCGACGGCGTGGGGCACGATGGCGCTGCTGGTGGTCGCGCTGCTGGCGTTCGCGCTGAGGTCGTTCCAGCGCGAAGGGGTGATCTTCCGGACCTGAGCCCCGCTCAGGTCGGGCGCGCGGATGCCCGCCGGCGCGACCGGAGCGCCCCCGAGACGTTGACCAGCGCCACCCCGGCCAGCACCAGGCCCACCCCGGTCAGCTGCACGGCCGACGGGGTCTCGGCCAGCAGCCACCAGGCCCAGCCGACCGTCAGCACCGGCTGCATCAACAGGATCACCGAGGTGTCCAGCGCCGGCAGGCGGGGCAGGGCGTAGAGGATCGCCAGCCAACCGACCACCTGCGGTCCCAAGCCGGACGCCAGCAGCCAGCCGTGCGCCGGCCAGGCGGGCACCAGCGAGAAGCGCGGATCGCCGATCCAGCCGGCCAGGCCGGCGACCAGCGCCGCACCGAAGCTGGCATCGCCCAGCAGGCCGGCCGCCACCGTCCGCCCCCGGCCGAGGGTCCGGAACGCCATCAGGAAGGCGGCGTAGGCGAAGGCGTTGGCGATCCCCAGCGCCACGCCGCGGGCGGGCGCGTCGCCGTAGGCCGCCTCGCCCCCCAGGCCACCGGTGGCGGCGATCCCGACCAGCACCAGCGGTACGCCGGCGGCGGCGGCGCGGCTGGGCCGCTCGCCCTGCAGGATCCAGGCGGCCAGGCCGATGATCACCACCTGGGTGTTGCCCAGCACCGTCGACAGGCCGGCGCCGATCGCGTCGATGGCGTAGGTCCACAGCACGAACGCCAGCCCCATCAGCCCGCCGGCCGCGATCGCGGCCGCGCGCGCCCGCGGGCCGCGGTGCGGGCCGCCGCGCTGGGCCAGCGCCAGCAGCGCCAGGACCGGTAGGCCGTAGGCGGGCCGGAAGAAGGCCGCGGTGGCCGGACTGACGTCGGCGAGGCGGAACAGGATGGCCGAGAAGGAGATCACGATCGCCCCCGCCAGGGCGACCAGGCGCGCGCTCATGCGCGCATCGTCGCACGGCCCTCACCGCGCCGAGCGGGGCACGGCTGCTAGCGTGCCGCATGGACGCGCGCCCGCCGCTCCGGATCGCCCTGATCTACGTGCTGGTTGCGACCGCCTGGATCCTCTGGAGCGACCGGGCGGCGCTGACGCTCTTCGGCGACGCGGCGCGGCTCACCTGGGTCCAGACGGTCAAGGGCCTGGCCTTCGTACTGGCCAGCGGTGCGCTGATCGCGGTGCTGGTGCGGCGCGAGCAGGCGCGCTGGCGCGCCGCCGAGCGGGCGGCGCAGGCGGCCGCCACGCGCTTCGAGACGCTCTTCCGCTCCAGCCCGGCCGGCATCCTGATCGTGGACCTGGCGAAGCGCCGCTACCTCGAGGCCAACGACCGCTTGCTGGAGCTGTTCGGCTACGAACGCCGGGAGCTGATCGGGCGCTCGATCGACGAGGTCGAGCTGTGGGCCGACCCGGACGACCTGCAGGCGGCCCGGCGTGCGATGCGCGCGCACGGACAGGTGCTCGACGCGTCCGACCTGTTCATCCGCGCCGACGGGTCGGTCGCGACGATGATCTGGTCGGCCGAGGTCGTGCGCGAGGCCGAAGCGCCCTGGCTGGCGGTCTCGATGGTGGACGTCTCCGAGCGGACGCGGGCCTACGAGGAGACGCTCGAGGGCTGGGCGCGCGCCCTGGACCTGCGCGACGACGACACCGCACAGCACTCGCTGCGCGTCACCTGGGCCACGGTGGAGCTGGGGCGGCGGATGGGGCTCGACCCCGGCGAGCTGGTGAACGTGCGCCGTGGCGCGCTGCTGCACGACATCGGAAAGATCGGCGTGCCCGACGCGATCCTGCACAAGCCCGGCCCCCTGAACGAGGCCGAGTGGGCGGTGATGCGCCGCCACCCGATCATCGCGCGCGAGCTGCTGGAACCGATCGCCTACCTGCGCGACGCGATGGAGATCCCGGTGCACCACCATGAGCGTTGGGACGGTAGCGGCTACCCCGACGGCCTGGCCGGCGAGGGGATCCCGCTGGCGGCCCGCATCTTCGCCGTGGTGGACGTCTGGGACGCGTTGACGAGCGATCGTCCCTACCGCGGCGCGTGGAGCGACGAGGCCGCCTTCGCGCACCTACGCGAGAACGCCGGCCGGCTGTTCGATCCGGCCTGCGTCGATGCGTTCCTGGCGATGCGGCGCGAGGGACGCGCTCCGGACGGGCCGCCGTCTCAGCTGCGCAGGTAGGACGCGCCGTTGACGTCGATGATCGTGCCGGTCGAGAACTCGGCCCCCTCCGACGCCAGGAACACGACCGCGTGCGCGACCTCCTCGGGCCGGGCGACCCGGCCCAGCGGACTCTGCGCCCGGATCGCGTCGCCGCCCGGCCCGGCCAGCCGGTCGCGCGCCAGGTCGGTCTCGACGAAGCCGGGCGCCACCACGCCGACGAAGACCCGGTAGGGCGCGAGCTGGTGCGCCAGCGACTGCGCGAGCGCGTTGAGACCGGCCTTGCTGGCGCCGTAGGCGGGCTGGTCCGGCTCGCCCCGGAACGCGCCGCGACTGGACACGAACACCATCCGGCCACCCCCGCCGTCGATCATCCGCCGACCGGCCTGGTGGGCGACGTTGGCGGCGCCGACCAGGTTGACCGCCAGGATGCGCCGCCACGCCTCCTGCCAGGCGTCGTAGTCGTCCTCGTCGACCCGGTGCCGTCCGCCGATGCCCGCGTTGAGGACGACCACGTCCAGGCCGCCCAGGCCATCCGCAGCGTCGGCGACGATGCGGCGAGCCTCGTCCGGATCGGCCAGGTCGCCGCGCACGAGCAGGTGGCCGTCGCCCGGCAGCTCGGCGAGGGTGGCGGCCGCCGCGGCGTCGTCCCCGCGGTACCCCAGCGCGACGCGGGCGCCGCGACCGGCGAAGGCGTGCGCGACGGCGCGGCCGATCCCGCGCGTACCGCCGGTGACGAGGACGCGTCGGTCCCGAACGTTCATCGAGGCCTCCCCCGCCCGACGCCTACCACCGGTAGTGCCGGATGCTGTCGCCGCGCTCGGCGATCTCGCTCATGGCACGGATGCCGATCTCGATGTGCCGGTCGGTGTGCTCGTCGAAGACCGCTCGCGCCGACGCCCGCGTCTTGATCCCGCCCGCCCGCAGCGGCAGGTCCGACACCAGCAGCAGCGCGCCGATCGGCACCTTCGAGGCGAAGCCGACCGAGAACAGCGTCGCCGTTTCCATGTCGATCGCCAGGGCGCGCTCCTCGTAGAGCTGCTGCTTGAAGGCGTCGTCGAACTCCCAGAAGCGGTAGTCGGTGGTGTGCACCACGCCGGTGCGGTAGTCGAGGCCCTCCTCGACCACGATCTGCGAGACGAACTTCTGGATCTTGAACGTCGGCAGCGCCGGCACGCGCGCAGGCATGAAGTGCTTCGATGCGCCGTCGTCGCGGATCGCGGCGGTCGGCAGCACGAAGTCGCCCACCACCAGCGAGCGGTGCAGGCCGCCGCAGATGCCGAGGAACAGCGTGGCCTTCGGTTCGGCCGTCGCCAGCACCTCGATGATCAAAGCCGCCACCGGACTCCCGATCGAGAAGTCGATCATCGACACGCCCAAGCGCTCGCTGTGCGCGGCGGCCATGGCCGACCCCTGGGTCGTGACCGCGTCGCCCGCGAGGGCGGTGAAGCGCTCGGCGTAGTAGTGGAAGTTGGTGAGGATGATCTGCTTCTGGAACCGCTCGGGCGCGGTGCCGGTGTAGCGCTCGAGGAACTCGCGGCCGATCCGCCACTTCTCCGGGTTGTTGTAGATCAGGTTGGGGTTGGGCGTCGGCGGCCACGAGGCGACCTCGCTCCCGCCATGGCCGCGCCGGATCGCAGGCTCGTCGTCACGCATGGGCCATGCTACCCGGGCGCGCCGGCGACGCCGCGTGCGATCTGCGGAAGGCGGCCCGTGCCATCATCGCGTCATGGCCGGCGATCTCGCCCTCATCGTGCTCACCCTCGTCGCCGTGGCGTGGTGGGCGCTCTTCGTCCGCATGTTCCGGCGGCGCGAGCGGCTCGTGCCCTCGGCCGTCGCCTGGCTGGCGATCGTCTACGCCGTCTGGTCGACCCTCGTCGTCGTCCAGGCGCTGCTCCAGGACCCCGGCCCGCGCGAGGCGGTGCTGCGGTCCATCCTGTTCCTCGCCCTCACGGCGCCCTCGGCCTGGTGGGTGCTGGCCCTACGCCTGGCCGCGCCCCGCGGGCTGCGGCGCGCGCACCTGCTGGCCTTCGCCGCCCCGACCGTCGTCGGGGCGCTCGGCACGGCGCTCTGGCCCACCGGCGGTCCCTTCCTCGCGTCGATCGACGCGCTGCAGGTCGGCGACCGCATGGAGCTCGCCTGGGCCATCGGCCCGGCCATGCGCTGGTTCGCGGTGCCCTACGCCTACCTGCTGCTGGCGGGCGCCCTGGCGACCCTGCTGTGGCTGGGGGTGAGTTCGCCCAAGCTGTCGCTCCGGGCGGCCCTGCTGCTGAGCGCCTCGCTGGCGTTCCCGGTCACCGGGACGGTCCTGGCCGTGGCGGGCCTGGACCCGGTGCCCGGCTTCGGGTTGACGGGGTTCCTGCTGGGGCCGTCGGCGCTGGTGCTGTTCTTCGTCGTCGTCGGCGACGAGGCGTTCGACCCCCGCACGGTCGCCTACGGAACGATCTTCCGATCGATCCTCGAGCCCGCCCTGGTCGTCGGCCCGGGCGGCGCCATCCGCGACGCCAACCCGATGGCGCGCGCGCTGCTGGGGCACGAGGCGACGCGCGCGGGCGCGTTGCTGGTGCGGGCCTCGGCCGAGCTGGACCGGGCCCGTCGCGAGATGACCTCGACCAGCGCGCGCCGCCGCCTGGCCGGTCCGCTGACCGGGTTCGACGTCGCCGTGACGCACCTGCGCGACGACCGCGAGACGCTGCTGGCGAGCGTCCTGCTGCTGCGCGATCAGCGCGACGCGCTAGCCCGCGAGACCGAGCTGCGCGAGGCGGCGCAGCGTGATCCGCTGACGGGCATCACCAACCGGCTGGGGTTCGAATCGTTGCTGCGAGCCGCCCTCGAGGCGGACGTCGAGGGCGTCGGCGTGGCGTTCGTCGACCTCGACGACTTCAAGCCGGTCAACGACCGCTTCGGTCACGCCGCCGGCGACGCGGCGTTGGTCGAGATCGCCCGTCGGCTCGACGAGCTGCTGCGCGGCGGCGACCTCGCCGCCCGCCTGGGCGGCGACGAGTTCGGCCTGCTGGTGCGTCGCACCACGCCGGCCGACCTGGAGATCGTGGCCGACCGCGTCGCGGCCGCGCTGGCCGAGCCGATCGTCGTCGCCGGAAGGCGGCTGCGCGTCGGCGCCAGCATCGGCCTGGCCAGCGCACCCCGGGACGGGACGACGCTGGACGCGCTCCTGTCCGCCGCGGACGGCCGCATGTACGCCGCCAAGCGCGCCCGGCGACCCCAGGAGGCGTAGGACGGTGCCGACCGCGACCTCCGGCACCCCCTCGGTCGAACGCATCGACCTGGGCATCGTCGCCGCCTACCTGGTGCGCGGCCCCGGGACGGTGCTGGTCGATGCCGGGCTGCCCGGGCAGGAGGCGCGCCTGGCGCGCGCCCTCGACCGCCACGGCGTGCGCCCCGGCGAGCTGGGCGCGATCGTGGTGACGCACGTCCACGCCGACCACGTCGGCAGCGCGCGGGCGCTGGCGGACCGCTTCGGCGCGCCGCTGCTGGGGCCGCAGGGTGGCGCCTCGCAGGCGCGGTCGGGGCGCAACGCGCCCGGTCGCTTCACCTCGCCGGTCCTGCGCCTGGCCCAGCGCCTGGGGCTGCCCGAGGGCCGGTTCGCCCCGTTCGAGCCGGACGAGCTGCTGCGCGACGGCGGGCGGCTGGACCGCCTGGGCCTGGCGGCGACGGTCGTGGCCACGCCCGGCCACACCGATCACGACCTGTCGCTGCTGCTGGACGACGGGTCGCTCCTCCTGGGCGACCTGCTGGGCGGGCACCTGCTCCGCGCCGACCGGCCGGTCCTGCCGTTCCTGCTGCACGACGAGGACGCCTGGCGCGCCAGCCTGCGGCGGGTGGCCGCCCTGGCGGTCGGGCGCGCCTACCCCGGGCACGGTCGTTCGTTCGGCGCTGCTGCGCTGCGGGCCTACGCGGCGCGCCGGAACACGCCGGCCGCCGGCCGGTAGCGCCAGCCCAGCGTCGCGGCCCGGGCGACCATCAGGCCGGTGATCGCCCACCAGACCCCGGCCAGGCCCCAGCCCAGCGGCAGGACCGCCGCCAGCAGCACGCCCGCCATCAGCGCGGAGAGGACCATCGCCAGCGCCAGGAAGCGGAAGTCCTGGACCCCCATGAAGATGCCGTCCCAGACGAACACCAGGCCGTTGAGCGGCTGCATCGCCGCGACGAACGGGAAGACGGCCAGGACGGTCGCGACGACCGTCGGATCGTCGCTGAAGGCCGCGGCCAACGGGGCCCGCGCCGCCCAGAGCGCGATCCCGAGGCCCACCCCGACCAGCAGCCCCATCGCGAGCAGGCGGTCCGACACCGCGCGCGCGTCGTCGGGCCGTCCCTCGCCCACGTAGCGGGCGACCAGGGCTTGGCCGGCGATCGCGAGGGCGTCGATCACGAGCGCCAGGAACAGCCACAGCTGTGCCGCCACCTGGTGGGCCGCCACCTCGACGACGCCGACGCGCGCGGCGACCGCCGTCGCCACCGTCAGCGCACCGATCAGCGACAGGGTGCGGATCAGCAGCGCCCAGCCGACGTTCAGGAAGGGCGTGACCTCGCTCCAGGTCGGCAGCCGCAGCGGCACCCGCCAACTGCGGCGCAGTCGCCCGTAGACCAGCGCCACGAAGACCACCGCGCCCGCCCACTGCGCCGCGGTGGTGGCCCACGCCGCGCCGACCAGACCCCAGCCGAAGACGAAGATGAACAGCGGGTCGAGGATCAGGTTCAACCCCGCCACCCCCAGTGTCACGATCAGGGGCGTGCGCGTGTCCTGGAACCCGCGGAAGGCGCCGTTGGCGGCGGTGATCAGCAGCAGCGCCGGACCGGCCAGCGCGCGCACGCGCAGGTACGACGCGGCCGGATCGAGCAGCGTCGCGTCGGCCCCCATCCCGGTCAGGATCGGTCGCGCGAACGCCTGCAGCACCGTCAGCGCCAGTGCACCCGCCAGCAGGGCCAACACGAACGCGTTCGCGACGATCCGCCCCGCCTCGTCGCGGTCGCCGCGCCCCAGCGCACGCCCGACCATCGGGGTGGTGCCGTAGGCGAGGAAGTTGAAGAGGATGAAGGCGAAGCTGAACACCGCGACGTTCACGCCCAGCGCCGCCAGCTCGACCCGGCCCAAGCGGCCGACGAAGGCGGTGTCCACCAGCGACACCAGCGGATCGGCCGCCAGCGCCCCCAACGCCGGCAGCGCCAGCGTCAGGATCTCGCGGTCGTAGCGGCGGCCCAGCACCCGCGGAGCCTACCGCGCGCCGCCGCGGGAGCGCCGCCCGGCTCAGACCTCGACCGTGTCGATCGTCACCTCGCCCTCCAGCGTTCGGTGCACCGGGCAGCGTCCGGCGATCTCGATGGCCCGCGCCCGCTGCTCCGCGTCCAGGTCACCGACCAGGCGGATGCGCCGCTCGAAGCGGGTCCGGACGACCCCCTCCTCGCGCCGGCTCTGCGAGACGACCTCGACCTCGATCCGCTGGAGCGGCCAGCCCTTGCGGTCGGCGTACATCCGCAACGTGATCGAGGTGCACGACGCCAGCGCGGTGCGCATCAGCTCGACCGGGGAGGGGCCGGTGTCGCTGCCGCCGTGGTCCTCCGGTTCGTCGACGCGCAGCGGGAAGCCGCCGGCGTGCGCGTCGGTGGCGTACCCGTCGCGCGTCACGGCACGCGACCGGCGCTCGTCGAGCCTGGGCCCGCTCCCTGCGGCGGGCGGCGGCAGCTCGAGGATCGCGGCCGCCCACCCCACGATCGCGCGGGCCGCGAAGGTCGCGTCGGCCTCCTGCGCGAGCAGGTGGTCGGCCTGGCCCAACGACAGGTAGGAGGTCCGCGGGTCGCGCGCCGCCTGCACCAGCGCACGGGCGTGCTCGATCGACACGACGTTGTCGGTCACCGCGTGCGCGACCAGCAACGGTACGCGCAGCGAGCCGGCGCAGGCGATCGGGTCGCGCTCGCGCACCTCGCGAAAGAAGCGTCCCGGCAGCCGGAAGGGCCGGCCGGCGATCCGCGCCGCGACGTGGTCGTCGTCATCCAGCTCGCCGGGCAGCGGCTGGTCCGGCTCGACCACGTGGAGGACGTGCTGGGCGTCGGAGGGCGTGCCGATCGTGACGAGGGCGCGCAGCGACGGCAGCCGCTCGGCGACCAGGAGCGCCGCCACCCCGCCCAGCGAGTGTCCGATCAACAGCGCCGGCGGACCGGCCTCCTCCGCCAGCCAGGCGGCGGCGTCCTCGAGATCATTGGCGTCCCCGCCGAGCCCCGCCTCGGCCAGCTCGCCCTCGCTCTCGCCCAGCCCGGTGAAGTCCAGGCGCAGGACGGCCACGCCCGCCTGCGCCAGCGTCCGGCTCAGACGCACCAGACCGCGCAGGTCCTTGCCGCAGGTGAAGCAGTGGGCCAGCAGGGCGGTCGCGACCGGCTCCCCCGCGGACGGCCGCTCGAGCTTCGCGGCCAGCCGCCGGCCACGTCGGTTGGTGAGGTGAACGCTGTCGGTCGGCATCCCTCAAGGGTAGCGCGTCCACGTCGGGCGCGTACGCCTTGTTCGTGACCCCAGGCACGGTTCGTTGACCTGGTGCCTCGTACTCCAGTACGCTCTCCCAACGGGAGAGGCTCCGTTCCGCCACGTCCGAACGTCCTGCACCCTCTTCGTCTCGTTCCCCTGACCACGCGGCGGACCGCTCTCGACGCCTCGAAGCACGGAAGGAGCAGTACATGACCCGACGCCTGACCCGCCTGCTGCTGGGCCTCGTCGCCGTGTCGACGCTGACCGCCTGGGCCTTCGCCCAGACGCTCATCGTCGCGCAGGGGACCGACCCGGTGACCCTCGACCCGCACGACGTCACCGACTCCCCCACCGCCACCGTCGCCAGCCACGTCTACGAGACCCTGTTCGAGCTGATGCCGGACGGCAGCATCGTGCCGCACCTGGCCGAGGGCTACGAGGTGTCCGAGGACGGCCAGACCTGGACGCTGCAGATCCGCGAGGGCGTCACCTTCCACGACGGCACTCCGCTGACGGCCGAGGTCGTCAAGGGCAGCCTCGACCGCTTCCTGGACCCGGACAACGCCTTCACCTTCCGCTTCCTGCTCGATCGCATCGAGGAGGTCACGGTGACCGGCGACTACGAGGTCCAGCTGAACCTGTCGACCCCCTTCGCCCCGCTGCTCGCGCACCTGACCCACAACACCACCGCGATCGTCCTGCCCGCCGCGGTCGAGGAGTTCGGCGAGGACTTCTCCGAGAACCCGGTCGGTACCGGCCCGTTCGCCTTCGAGTCGTGGGACCGCGGGAGCCGCGTCGACCTGGTCACCTACGACGGCTACTGGGGCGAGCAGCCCGGCATCGACGGCGTCGCCTTCCTGGCCGTGCCCGAGAACACCACCCGCATGGCCCTGGTCGAGAGCGGCGAGGCTCACGTGGCCGTGCGCGTTCCGCCGCAGGACATCGCCCGCCTGAACGCGGCCGAGGGCGTGACGGTCGAGAACGTCTCGAGCCTGCGTACGATCTACATGTACTTCAACCACACCCTCGAGCCGTTCACCGACGTGCGCGTCCGCCAGGCGTTCAACTATGCGGTCAACAAGGAAGAGATCGCCGAGTTCGTCCTGGGCGGCGCGGTCCGTCCCAGCGACGCGGCGATCGCTCCCGGCATCTTCGGCTACACCGACGTCGGCGCCTACGAGTACGACCCCGAGCGCGCCCGCGAGCTGCTGGCCGAAGCCGGCTTCGAGGACGGTCTGAGCACCACGCTCTACAGCCCGACCGGCCGCTACCTGCAGGACATCCAGATCACCGAAGCCATCCAGAGCCAGCTGGCCGAGGTCGGCATCGACGCCACCATCGAGACGCTCGAGTGGTCGGCCTACCTGAGCCTCACCCGCGAGCCGGCCGGTGAGAACGAGGTGCCGGTCGCGCTCCTCGGCTGGGGCACCGTCACCGGTGACGCCGACTACGGTCTGTACGCGCTGTTCCACACGAGCCAGCACGTGCCCGACGGTTCCAACCGTGCCTTCTACAGCAACCCCGAGGTCGACGCGTTGCTCGACGAGGCGCGCACCAACCCCGATCCCGCCGCGCGCGAGGCGATCTACGCCGAGGCGCTCCAGATCATCCGCGACGACGCGCCCTGGATCTTCCTGCACAGCGAGACCCAGCTCGTCGCCGTCGCCGACGAGGTGCAGGGCCTGGTCATCCACCCGACCGAGCGGGTGCTGGCCTTCAACGTCTCGCTCGACTGACCCTCCGTCCTCTCCCGGGGGAACGCCACGTGGCGTTCCCCCGGCCTATCTGACGTTCGTCACGATCTCCGCTGCGGCGCGCGCCCCGCGCTGGCGCCGCCCTATCCCGCGTGAGGTAACCCGTGCTCGAGTACACCGTGCGACGCGTTCTCGTCGCGCTGCCCGCGATCCTCGGCGTGATCGTCATCGTCTTCGCGATGGTGCGCCTCGCGCCAGGCGATCCGGCACTGCTGCTCGCCGGCGAGTTCGCCGACCAGGCGACCGTCGAACGCGTGCGCGAACGCTTCGGCCTCGACCGGCCGATGCACGAGCAGTTCATCGCCTTCGTCGGCAACCTGGCGCAGGGCGATCTGGGCCGCTCGACCCGCACCAACCGACCGGTGGTGGAGGACCTCGCCACCTTCTTCCCCAACACCTTGGAGCTGGCCCTCGGCGGGATCCTGGTCGCGATCCTGATCGGCATCCCAGCCGGGGTGATCTCGGCGGTCCGGCGCAACACCTGGGTCGACGCCGTGGTCACCTTCCTCGCCCTGCTGGGCGTATCGATGCCGGTCTTCTGGTTCGGCCTCCTGGCGATCCTGTTCTTCTCCGTCAACCTCGGCTGGTTCCCCGTGGCGGGGCGGGGCACCCTGTCGCACCTGGTGCTGCCCGCCATCACCCTGGGCGTCTCCAGTACCGCCATCATCGCGCGCATGACGCGCTCGTCGATGCTCGAGGTGCTTGACCAGGACTACGTCCGTACCGCCCGCGCCAAAGGGGTGCTGCGCAGCTCGGTCGTCGTCAAGCACGCGCTGCGCAACGCCCTGGTCCCCGTCGTCACCGTCGGTGGCCTGGAGTTCGGCCGGCTGATGGCCGGTGCCGTGCTGACCGAGACGGTCTTCACCTGGCCGGGCATCGGTCGACTGCTGGTCGACTCGATCCTGGCGCGCGACTACCCCGTCGTGCAGGGCGCCGTCCTGGTGATCGCGACCGCGTTCATCTTCGTCAACCTGCTGGTCGACCTGGTCTACGGCCTGATCGATCCGAGGATCCGCTATGACTGACGCTTCCCGCGCAGGCGACGTCCGCAGCGAGCGTCGGGCGCGGCCGCGCTGGCGTCGGCGCCTGTTCGCCAACCCGCTGGCCGTGCTGGGCTTCGCCATCATCGGCTTCTTCCTGGTGGTGGTCGCCGCCGCGCCGTTCCTGTCGCCCTATCCGCCGACCGATCAGAGCCTGCGCACCACCTACGTGCCGCCCGGCGCCGGCGTATCGCTGCGGGGCCCGGAGGGGCAGCTGGGCATCTGGGTCTCGCCCGTGACCCGCAGTCCCATCGGCGGCCTGCGGATCGACGACAGCGAGGCCTACCCCGTTCGCCTGTTCGTGCGCGGCGAGCCCTACGTCTGGGCCGGTGGCCTGATCCGTTCCGACCTGCGACTGTTCGGCGTCGACGGTCCGGTGCGCTTCCACCCGCTGGGCACCGACGAGCAGGGCCGCGACGTGCTGTCGCGGCTGGTGCACGGTGCCTGGATCTCGCTCTTCATCGGCCTGATCTCCGTCGCGATCGGCGTGTCGGTCGGCGTCCCGATCGGCGCCATCTCGGGCTTCCTGGGCGGCCGGGTCGACATCGTCGTGCAGCGCATCGTCGACATCATGCTGGCCTTCCCCGGCATCCTGCTGGCGATCGTGCTGGTCGCGACCTTCGGGACCGGCCTGGGCAACGTGATGATCGCGGTCGGGATCGCCTCGATCCCGGTCTACGCCCGCCTGGTGCGCGGCAGCGTGCTGTCGGTCAAGAACCGCGAGTACGTCGAGGCGGCCCGCGCGATGGGCAAGCGCGCCATGCCGACCCTCTTCCGCCACGTCATCCCGAACGCCCTGGCGCCGATCATCGTGCAGTCCAGCCTGCAGATGGCGATCGCCATCCTGTTCGCCGCCGGCCTGGGGTTCCTGGGCCTGGGCGCCCGGCCGCCGCAGCCGGAGTGGGGCCTGATGCTGGCCCGTGGCCGCGAGTACCTGGCGGTCGCGCCGCACGTGGCCACCTTCCCCGGCCTGGCGATCGTGCTGGTGGTGCTGGGCTTCAACCTGGTGGGCGACGCGCTGCGCGACGCCCTCGATCCGCGCGGCTGACCCGGCCGCCCCCTGTCTCGCCGTGCGCACGCTGGGCGCCCCGACCTCGGGGCGCTCAGCCCAGCAGCGCCTCGATCCTCCGCAGCGCCTCGCGCACGTTCTCCGTGCTGGTCGCGTAGCTGAAGCGCGCGAAGCCGGGCGCCAGGAAGTCGGTCCCGGGCACCACGCCGACGTTCGCCTCCTCGAGCAGACGCAACGCCGCCGTGCCCTCGTCCGGATCGATCGGCGTCAGGTCGGCCATGGCGTAGAAGGCGCCGGCCGGCATCGGCGTGGCCAGGCCCAGGCGGTTGAGCCCCTCGACCAGGATCCCCCGGCGCTCGATGTAGGCCGCGCGCGTCTCGGCCTGGAAGGCGGCGGTCTTGTCGACCTCGTTCAGCGCCGCGACGGTCACATGCTGCGCCAGCGCGTTGGCGCCGCTGGTGACCTGACCCTGCAGGCGCGTCATCGCCTTGATCAGCGGCTGCGGCCCGACGCCCCAGCCGATGCGCCAGCCGGTCAGCGCGTAGCCCTTCGAGGCGCCGTGGACCGTCAGCGTGCCCTCCGGATGGAGCGGCTGGACGGGCGTGAACTCGCCCTCGTAGATCAGGTGTTCGTAGAGGTCGTCGCTGATCAGCCAGACGCCCCGCTCGCGCGCAAGGGCGGCCAGCGCCTCGACCACCTCGCGCGGATAGACCGCGCCGGTCGGGTTGGAGGGCGTGTTGAGGACGAGGACCTTGGTGCGCTCGCTGAAGGCGGCGGCGACCTCGTCCGGGTCGGGGACGAAGCCGTTCTCGGCGCGGGCCTCGACCGGCACGACCACGCCGCCGGCCACCTCGACCTGGGCCGGGTAGGAGACCCAGTAGGGCGCGATCAGGATCACCTCGTCGCCGGGGTCGATCAGCGCCTGGAAGGCGTTGTAGAGCACCTGCTTGCCGCCGGTCGAGACGATGACCTGGCCCGGCTCGGCGCTCCAGCCGTTCTCACGCAGGTGCTTGGCGCAGATCGCTTCGCGCAGGGCGTGCGTCCCCTCGGCCGGCGTGTACTTCGTCAGGCCCAGGTCCAGCGCCTCGCGCGCCGCGTCGAAGACGTGCGCCGGTGGCTGGAAGTCCGGCTCCCCCGCCGTCATGGCGATGACGTCGATCCCCTGGCGGCGCATCTCGGCGGCCCGGGTGTTGAACGCGACGGTGGACGACGCGCGGACGTTCTGGATGCGGGTGGACAGCTGCATGCGGCCTCCTCGGGGCGGCCGCGACGGGGCGGCCCAGGGCGCGACCCGCGCCTGGACGGGCCGCATGCGCCGCATCGTAGCAGGCGCTCAGGAGGGGCGGACGTCCCGTCCTCCTGGGCCGCCACGGAAGCGGGCGGACCCGAAGGTCCGCCCGCGAGGCTGCGAAGGAACGAGCGTCAGCCCAGCTCGGGGAAGAACAGGCCGATCTCGCGAACCGCCGTGGCGGGCGCGTCGGAGCCGTGCGCGACGTTCTCGTCGATGCTGGTCGCGTAGTCGCCGCGGATGGTTCCGGGGGCGGCGTCCGCCGGGTTGGTGGCGCCCATCATGCCGCGCCAGCCGGCGATGGCGTTCTCGCCCTCGAGGACCATGGCGACGACGGGGCCGCTGGTGATGAAGCCCACCAGGCCCTCGAAGAACGGCTTGCCCTGGTGCTCGCCGTAGTGGGTCTCGGCCAGCTCGCGGGAGATGACCATGCGCTTGAGGGCGACGATGTCGTAGCCCTTGGCTTCGATGCGGGAGACGATCTCGCCGACCAGGCGCCGCTGGACGCCGTCCGGCTTGATCATCGCGAAGGTGCGTTCGCTGCTCATGGGGCGGAATCTACCACGACCGGCCCTCAGCGCCGCCCGGTCACCAGGGCCGCCAACCGCGTCAGTACGACCAGGTCGTGCCCCGCCAGCTCGCGCACCAGCTCGTCGACGCTGGCCTCGTTCCGTCCGTCCTCGTCCAGCGACGGCGCCCACCAGTCGGCCAGGTCCAGGCGCGCCAGCCAGGCGAGGTTCCACGCCCGCAGGCCGCTGAAGGCCGCGACCGCCAAGGCCGGGTCCATCCGCTCGTAGGCGCGCTCCCAGCCGGACGGGTCCGGCGCAGGCGCCCGGTGCGGGCCCCGTTCCGGCCGGTGGGTGGCGGCGACCGCCTGGCGGGCGCGGTGCGCGAAGACGATCTCGCGGTCCGCCAGCCGCGCCAGCCAGGCCCGGGGGCTGCGCTCCGCGCCGTCCGCCCCGCCGTCGGGGTCGAAGCGCGGGTCGGCCAGCAGCCCCTCGACCTGCAGCGGCGTGGCGCGCAGCACCGCGATCGGGTCGCGCGGGCCGTCGTGGGCGTCCAAGGCGGCTCGGTAGGCGTCCATGCGCGGCAGGCTAGCACCCCGCCCCGCGCGGGTCAGGCGTCGGGCGCCTCGACCGGCAGGTCGCCGGCCTCGAACATGCGCCGGGCGGCGGCGACGACCTGCGGATCGAACTGGCCGCCGGCCTCGCGCTCGAGCTCGACCAGCGCCTCCTGCGGGGCGACGGCGCTCTGGTGGCGCCGGTCGTGGGTCATCACGTCGAAGGCGTCCATCGCGGCGACGATGCGTCCCTCGAGCGGGATCGCCTCGCCCGCCAGGCCGTGGGGGTAGCCGCCGCCGTCCCAGCGCTCGTGGTGCGTGAGGGCGACGCGGGCGGCCATCCGCATCAGCGGCGAGCTGCCGCCGTCCAGCAGCCGGTGCCCGACCACGGGGTGGGTGCGGACGACCGCCAGCTCCTCGGGCGTCAGCGGCCCGGCCTTCATCAGGATGCCGTCGGGGATCGCGATCTTGCCGACGTCGTGCAGGCGCGCGGCACGCACCAGCAGAAGGCTCCAGGCCTCGTCGCAGCCCAACTCCTGCGCCAGCAGGCCGGCGCCGCGTGCGACCCGCCAGACGTGCACGCCGGCCTGGTCGTCCCGGAACTCCGCGACCCGTGCGAGCCGGGCCAGGGTCTCGAGCTGGGCCATCTCCAGCTCGCGCGTGCGGTCGCGCACCAGCCCCTCGAGCCGCTCGTTCTCGTCGGCCAGGCGGGTGTGGAGGGCGCGCGCCTCGAGCAGGTTGCGGATCCGGGCCAGCACCTCGGCCTGTCGCACCGGCTTGGCGAGGAAGTCGCGCGCGCCGGCCTCCAGCGCGGCCTCGCGCAGCGACGGGCGTTCGTCGGCGGTCAGGATCACCACCGGCAGATCGTCCGAGCGGTGCGGGCGCAGCGCCTCCAGCACGCTCAAACCGTCGAGTCCCGGCATGTGGTAGTCCAGCACGACCAGGTCGGGCCGGACCTCGCGGAAGCGCTCGACCGCGTGTCGCGGGTCCTGCACGGTGTGCACCCGCGTGTAGCCGGCCCGCGTCAGGATGGAGCGCAGGACGGTCAGGTTGGCCTCGTCGTCGTCGACGAGGAGGATCGGCATGAGCGAGAGATCGGACGGCACGCCCGGAGTCTACGCGCCGCGGGCGGGCTCCGGACGTGCCGGATGCCCGCCCGCGGCGGCGCTACGGTGAGGAACGATCAGAGGCCGGCGGCGATCACCGTGCGCGCGCCCTCGACCAGGCCGTACCAGAGGCTCGGAAACAGGCCCAGCGCCACCGTGCCGGCGGCGGCCAGGCCGATCGCCCAATCGGCAGCGGTGCTGCGGCCGATCTCGCTGCGGGCGGGGCTGCCGAGCCACATCGCCCACACCAGCCGTAGGTAGTAGACGACGGCGACGACGGCTGTGATCAGCGCCAGCACGGCCACGCCGGCGTATCCGGCCTCGAAGCCGGCCTGGACGGCCAGGAACTTGCCGAAGAAGCCGGCCAGCGGTGGGATGCCCGCCAGGCTGAGCAGGAACAGCGTCATCGCGATCGCCAGGCCCGGCCGGCGGCGCGCCAGGCCGTTCCAAGCCTCGATGGCGTCGCCACGCGGGTCGTCGTTCATCACCAGCAGCAGCACCGCGAAGGCGCCGGCGTTCATGAAGGTGTAGGCCAGCAGGTACCAGGCGATCGCCTGCGGGCCGATCGCGTCCTGCCCGGCGGCCAGCACCGCCAGGCCCAGGTAGCCGGCGTGCGCCACCGCCGAGTAGGCCAGCATGCGCTTGGCGCCGCTCTGGAGCAGCGCGCCGAAGTTGCCGACGATCAGCGTCAGGGCCACCAGCGCGGCCAGCACGACCTCGACCTCGGGCAGCAGGCCGGGCCAGGCGTCGGAGAAGACGCGCACCAGCGCGCCGAAGGCGGCGGCCTTGACGACGACGCTCATGAAGGCGGTGACGGGGGTCGGCGCGCCGGTGTAGACGTCGGGCGCCCACTGGTGGAACGGCGCGAACGACACCTTGAACGCCAGGCCGGCCAGGACCAGCACCCCGCCCATCAGCGCGAGCGGCGTGACGCCGTCCTGCAACGCGGCCGCGATCGGTGCGTACGCGACGTCGCCGGTCGCGCCGTAGAGCAGGGTGACGCCGTAGATCAGGATGGCGGAGGCGAAGGCGCCGAGCAGGAAGTACTTCATTCCGGCCTCTTCGCTCCCGTGGTCACCGCTGCGCCAGGCGGACAGGGCGTAGACCGAGAGCGACAGGATCTCCAGGCCCAGCACCAGCACGACGAAGTCGCCGGCGTGGATCATGACCAGGGCCCCGGCGCTCGCGAGCAGCAGCAGCGGGTAGTACTCGGGCCGGTCCATGCCGGCCGGCTCCAGCGCGTCCCAGCCCAGCAGCACCGCCAGGAAGGCGCCGACCAGCACCGCGATGCCGAGCGCCGCGGCGGGCGCGTCGCCCAGCCACTGCAGCCCGAAGGCCCGGGTCGGCTCGGCGCTCGCGCCGGCCAGCTCCAGCGCCGCGAAGACGGCGGCGGCGACCAGGCCGATCAGCGCCAGCGCGCCGCCGTTGCGGGCGTCACGCGTCCAGGTGCCGACCAGCAGCGCGACCGACGCGGCGATCAGCAGCGTCAGGGCGGGCGCCAGCGGCGCCAGCGAGGCTCCTGCGGGAGCGGCGATCATCGTTCACCTCCGCTCGCCAGGACCGGTGGGGCGTCGGGCACCGCCTCGGCGGTGAGGGCCACCTGGGTGGCCGCGTCGATGCGGTCGATCTGCGGCGCGGGCGCCAGGCCCAGCCACAGGATCCCCGCGAGGATCGGTGCGAGCACGACGACCTCGAAGCCGGCCAGGTCGCGCACGGTGGCCTCGCTCCGGCCTTGGAACAGGCGCTGGTAGGTGTTGACGCCGTAGATGCCCCCGGCGACGACCGAGCCGAACGCCGCGAACACCGCAGCGGCCGGGTTGGCCGCGAAGGCGCCCATCAGGCTCAGGAACTCGCCCGGGAAGTTGGACAGGCCCGGCACGCCGACCGCGGCGAACATCACCAGCAGCGTGACGGCCGCAAGGGCCGGCGCGCTCTTGGCGAGGCCGCCGTAGGCGGCGAAGTCGAAGGTGTGCCGGCGCGCGTGCAGCATCCCGGCCAGCAGGAACAGCCCGCTGGTGGACAGCATCTGCGCCGCCAGCAACGCCATCGCGCCGGTCATGCCGAGGTCGGTCAGCGACATCACGCCAACCCCGACGACGCCCATGTGCGACAGCGACATGTAGGCCAGCAGCGACTTGAGGTCCTTCTGCTGCGTCGCGGCCAGGCCGCCCCAGGCGGCCGTGACGGCGGCCAGGGCCAGTAGGTAGGGCTGGAACGCCTCGGCCCCGGCGGGTAGCAGCGGGATCGCCCAGGCGAAGAAGCCGAAGCCGCCGACCTTGTAGAGCGTCCCGCCGACGTCGGCGACGCCGGAGGGGTGGTTCTCGCGGTGGAAGTCGATCAGCCAGGAGTGCAGCGGGAACAGCGGCAGCTTGACCGCGAAGGCGGCAGCGAAACCGGCGAACAGCCACGCCTGGGTGACCGGGTCGAGGGCCCGCGTGGCGGGCAGCAGGTCCACCAGGTCGTAGCTGGCGGCGCCCGAAAGCGGCCGCAACGCCAGCACCGTCGCGAGCATCAGGAACGAGCCGGCGACGGCGTAGACCAGGTACTTGGTGACGGCGCCGCGGCGCCTCTCGCCGCCGAACAGGCCCAGCATCAGCAGGCTGGGGATCAGCGTCGCCTCCCAGAACACGTACAGCAGCACCAGATTGGACGCCAGGAACAGGCCGTTCAGGCTGGCCTGCATGACCAGCAGCAGGCCCAGCAGGGTCGAGGGTCCGCCGCTGGGTGGACGCCGGGCGGCCACCAGCACGGTCGGCACCATCGCGAGCGCCGCGGCCAGGATCAGCACCGACGAGGCCCCGCCGGGATCGAGGGCGACGTTGACGCCGGCCTGCGGCAGCCACGCCAGCGTGAGCGGCGCGCTGCCGGGCAGGAACAGCGCCAGCAGGAAGGTCGCGACGGCGGACGCGAACGCCACCACGGCCGCCAGGCGGCCGGGCGACAGGAACGCGACGACGGCGGCGATCAGGGGAACGAGGATGACGACGGCGCTCACGAGCGCACCCCCAGCCAGGCGACGACGAGGACGAGGACCGCCACCCCGATCCACATGGCGAGCGCGTACGCCCGCACGAAGCCGGTCTGCCAGCGCAGCGCCAGCCGACCGACGAAGGTCAGGGCGCTGCCCAGGCCCAGCAGGCCACGGTCCAGCAGGTCACGGTCGAGGACGGCGACCCCCCCGGCGGTGCCCTCGGCGCTGCCGACGAAGAGCGTGCGGTAGGCGGCGTCGAAGCCGACGCCGCTGCGCGACAGGCGCGCCAGCGGACCCTCGGCCAGGCCCTTGACGGGCGCGCCCTTGCGGGCCGCGTAGATCCACCATCCGAGCCCCAGGCCGATGACGGCAGCGACCACCGAGGCGGCGATCAGGGTCCACTCGATCCACAGGGCGGGGTGGGCGAAGGGGACCTCGGCCAAGCCCCCGAGCGTCGCCGGAGTCAGCCAGTCCGCGATCCAGTTCGGGAACGCGAACGCGGGCAGGCCCAGGTAGCCGGCGAAGACGGCGAAGACCGCCAGCACCGCCAGCGGGAGCGTCATGGTGGCGGGCGACTCGTGCACCTTCGCTTCGACCTTCGGGTCCATGCGGCTCTCGCCGCCGAAGATCCCGAAGTACCAGCGGAACATGTAGAAGGCGGTCATCGCGGCGGTGAGCAGCAGCACGCCGTAGAGGCCGTACTTGCCGTAGCCGTCGAGGTGGTAGCTGGTGAAGGTGTACGCCAGGACGGCGTCCTTGCTGAAGAAGCCGGACAGCAGCGGCACGCCGGCGATCGCCAGGGTGGCGATCAGCGAGGTGGTGCCGGTCAGCTTCATCTTGGCGCCCAGGCCGCCCATCCTGCGGATGTCCTGCTCGCCGCCCAGCGCGTGGATGACCGAGCCGGACCCCAGGAACAGCAGCGCCTTGAAGAAGGCGTGGGTGAAGACGTGGAAGATGCCGACCCAGTAGGCGCCGACGCCGACGGCGACGAACATGTAGCCCAGCTGGCTGATCGTCGAGTAGGCCAGGATCTTCTTGATGTCGGTCTGGGCCAGCGCGGCGAAGGCGGCGACCAGGGCGGTGAGGGCACCCACCCAGGCGACCACGGCCGAGGCCAGCGGCGTCATGCTGAACAGCGGCGCGGCGCGCGCGATCAGGTAGACGCCGGCGGTGACCATCGTCGCGGCGTGGATCAGGGCCGACACCGGCGTCGGGCCGGCCATCGCGTCGGGCAACCACACCTGCAGCGGCAGCTGGGCGGACTTGCCGGCCGCGCCGATCAGGAAGAGGATGCCGATCACGGCCAGCGTGGCGGACCCGAAGGCCATGCCGACGGCGGCCTGGTTGACCTCGGCGATGGTGAGCGTGCCGAAGGTGGCGGCGGTCAGGAACATCGCCAGCAGGAAGCCGACGTCGCCGACGCGGTTGACGATGAACGCCTTGCGCGCGGCGTCGGCGTTGGTCTTGGTCCCGTACCAGAAGCCGATCAGCAGGAACGAGGAGACCCCGACCCCCTCCCAGCCGACGAACATCAGCACGAACGAGTCGGCCAGCACCAGCACCGACATCGCGGCGACGAACAGGTTGAGGAACGAGAAGTAGCGGGCGTAGCCGGGGTCGCCGTGCATGTAGCCGATCGAGTAGAGGTGGATCAGCGCGCCGACGCCGGTGATGACCAGCATCATCAGCACGCTGAGCTCGTCGACGCGGAAGCCCAGCGACAGGTCGAAGTCGCCGACCTGCAGGTAGGGCCACAGCGGCACGTCGACCGCCGCGTGCTCGCGCCCCTGCAGGGCGACGAAGGCGATCAGCGACAGCACGAAGGCGGCGCTCGCGGTGAGGCTGGCCAGGATGCCCGGCAGGGGCTCCTTGAGCGAGCGGCCGAAGAGGCCGTTGACCAGCGCGCCGAACAGCGCCACGGCCGGCGCGAGGGCGATCCAAGCGGCGGGGTCGCTCACAGCCTCACCTCCGAGAGGGTGTCCACGTCGGTGCTCTGGCGGTCCCGGAAGATGGCGACCAGGATGCCCAGGCCGACGGCCACCTCGGCCGCGGCGATGGCCAGGACGATGAAGACGAAGGTCTGACCGGTGAACACGGTATCGACGCCGGCCGCCGCCCACTGCCGCGAGAAGGCGACCAGGGCGAGGTTGGCGGCGTTGAGCATCAGCTCGACGCTGAGGAAGACCAGGATGGCGCTCCGGCGCGTCAGCACGCCGATCGCGCCGATCGCGAACAGCGCGGCGCTGAGCGCGACCCAGGCCTCGGTCGGGGCGGGGCCCATCATCTCAGCGCCCCCCCGTCCGTGCCGACCGGGGCGCGGCCTGCCCCGGCGGCGTCCCGCGGCGGCAGCGGCACCTCGGGGTGCTTGCGCACCTCGGCCTCGGTGGCCTTGCGCTGCACCAGCCCGACGGCGGCGACGATGCCGGTCAGCAGCAGCACGCCGACGAGGTGGAACGACAGCACGAAGCGTCCGAAGAGCTGGTCGGCGACCTGCTCGACGCCGCTGCCCTGGAAGACGGCGGCGATCTCGGCGGCGCTGGGGGCCGGCGCGGGGTCGGCCAGGACGGTCCAGGCGACGCCGCCCGCCGCGAGCGCCCCGACGATCCAGGCGGTCGGCCGGATCCAGCCGAGGCCGCGCTCGGGCTCGTCGCCGCGCAGGTTGAGCAGCATGATCACGAAGAGGAACAGCACCATGATGGCGCCGGCGTAGACGATCACCTGGATGGCGGCCAGGAAGTGAGCGTGCAGCTGCACGTAGGCGATCGCCAAGGTCATCAGCGTCCCGACCAGCGACAGCGCCGCGTGGACCGGTTGCTTGAGCGTCACCACCCCGATCGCGCCGACGAGCATCACGACGGCGAGAACCCCGAAGACGAGCATCAGTAGTCCACGCCTTCCAGTTCGGGTCGGTGCGTGGGCTTGAAGCCGAGCGAGACCTCGGCGCCCGTGCGTTCGGCCTCGCGACGCTGCCACTTCGAGCCCTTGACGCCGACCAGCATGTCGTCCTTGCCGTAGACGAAGGCGTCGTAGCGGAAGTCGGCCAGCTCGAACTCGTGGCCCAGCACGATCGCGCCGGTCGGGCAGGCCTCCTCGCAGAACCCGCAGAAGATGCAGCGCAGCATGTTGATCTCGTAGATGCTGGCGTAGCGCTCCCCGGGCGAGGTGGGGTCGTCGGGATCGTTCTCGGCCGCTTCGACGTAGATGGCGTAGGCCGGGCAGGCGGCCGCGCAGAGGCTGCAGCCGATGCACTTCTCCAGGCCGGTGTCGGGGTGGCGGAGCAGGTGGTGACGGCCGCGGAAGCGCGGCTTGATGTCCACCTTCTCCTCCGGGTACTGCACCGTCACCGGCTTCTTGAAGATGTGCCCCAGGGTGACGCCCATCCCCTTGGCGATGTCGAGCACGCTCATGCGGGCCCCCTTCGTGCGGCTCGGTCGCGAGCCGTGCGGTCGAATCGGTCAGAGAACAAAGGCGATCACCGCCCCCGTCAGCAGCGCGGCGCCGAGCGCGAACTCGAACAGCCACACCCAGCCGAAGCGCATCAGCTGGTCGTAGCGGAAGCGCATCAGCGAGCCCTGCAGCCACAGGAAGATGAAGATCAGCACCAGCATCTTGGCGAACAGCCAGATGAACGGCCACTCGCTCATGCCGGGGATGATCGCGTCGACGAAGCCGGGCCCCTTCCAGCCGCCCAGGAACAGCGTCGAGATGAACGCCGAGGCGGTGATCATGCCGACGTACTCGGCCATGAAGAAGAGCGCGAACTTGAGCGACGAGTACTCGGTGATGTAGCCGGCGATCAGCTCCTGCTCGGCCTCGGGCAGGTCGAAGGGCACGTTGCTGATCTCGGCCGTGGCGCTGATCCAGAAGGCGAGCAACGCGATGATCAGCCCGGGCCAAAGCCAGGGGCTGACCGACCAGACGTTCAGCTCGACGATCTCGCGAAGGTTGAGGGTGCCGGCGATCATGATGACCGACAGCACCGACAGGCCCAGGCCCAGCTCGTAGCTGATGATCTGCGCCGAGGACCGCAGCGAGCCCAGCAACGCGTACTTGCTGTTGGCCGCCCAGCCCCCCAGGAAGATGCCGTACACCCCGATCGAGGTGGCGGCCAGGATGTAGAGCAGGCCGATGTCGAGGTCCATCACCCAGGGGTCGAACCCGAACAGCGACCCGGCCGGTCCGGCCGGGATCGCGCCGAAGGCGACCAGGGCGAAGACGACGCTGATGCCGGGCGCCAGGATGAAGATGACCTTGTCGGCGTGGGTCGGCGTGACCTCCTGCTTGAAGATCATCTTGATCGCGTCGGCGATCGGCTGCAGCAGGCCGAACTTGCCTACCCGGTTGGGGCCGTAGCGGTGCTGGATCGCGCCCAGCAGCCGGCGTTGGAACCAGGTGAGGTAGGCGAAGCCGCCGAGCAGCAGCACCGACATCACCAGCGCCTTGAGGAAGGTCACCCAGATGGGGTCCATCTCACGCCACCTCCGCCGTCTCCCCGCGCTCGCGCCGCAGCGCGTCGAGGTTCAAGGGGTAGAGGCCCACCGGCTGCTCGGGCAGCGTCGGCACCAGCCAGACGCCCTCGGGCACGCCCTCGCTGGGGGCGACCCGAAGGCGGCGCGGCACGCCGCCGACGGGGACGGTGACGATCTCGCCGCGGGTCAGGCCGTGCGCGTGCGCGTCGCTGGGGTTCATCCGGAGCGCCGCTTCGCCGCGCTCGGCGCGCAGCTTGGGGGTGCGATCCAGGTGTTCGACCCGGACCAGGCTGGGCACGACCAGGGCGTGGCCGGCGCCGGTGCGCGTGACCGTCAGCGCGCGCGCCTGCCGCGAGGCACGCCGCGGCGGCGGCAGCAGCAGGCCGAAGGGGGGCAGCTCGGCCGGGTCGACGCCCAGCCGCTTGCGCAGCACCCGCCGGGCGCTGCGGACGCTGCGGCCGTCCAGTCGGGTGCCGAACGCCTCGCCCAGCGCCTTGACGACGCCGGTGAAGTCGGTCGCGACGCCGGCCTCGACCGGCGCCGGCTGGACCGGCAGGAGGCGACCCTCGGCGTTGACCGTCAGGCCCTCCTTCTCGTAGCCGGTCCGGGCGGGCAGGACGACGTCCGCCAGCTCGCTGGTGGCGCTGGGGAAGGTGGCGTGCACGATCAACGCCTCGAGGGCCTGCAGGCGCTTGGCGACGGCCGGATCGCGGGCCGGGTCCAGCTCGGAGACGATCAACGCCTTGGCGTCGCCGTTCAGCATCGAGCGGTAGTCGTAGCGCTCGTGGCTGGGCAGCACGCCGATGCGCTCGAGGCCGGCGGCGTTCGCCATCGGACCGAGGATCAGGGTCGCGGCGCCGACCGCCTTGGCCAGCGTGCGGGCGGCCTCGTCGGCGGCCGGGTCGGCCGAGACGAACCCGCTCCAGATCAGCACCGGCTTCTTCGCGCCGCGCAGGCGGGCGATCAGCGCCTCGCCCTGAGCGCGGCTCATGCCGACGGCGTCGTCCCAGCCGGCGGGGGTGGCGGGGGCGGCGGGCGCGTCGTCCTCGGCGTCCTCGCCTCCGCTGGCGACGTGGGCGGCGTGCGCCGCCGCGCGGGCGGCCGCCTCGGCAGCGTCGGCTTCGGCCGTGGCCAGCGCGGCCAGCGCCTTCAGCAGCGCGGCTTCGCCGCCGGCCGGGTAGACGACCGCTTCGCCCGCGTGCTTCATCAGGTCGGTGCGGTAGGGCGCGGCGATGGTGAGGATCTCGGTCCGGCGCGGCATGCGCTCCTTGAGGCGCAGGTCGGCGATGGGCGGTCCGTGCGGCAGCAGCTCGGCCGGCGGCACGCCCTTGAGCGCGTCCTTGATGCGCAGGTCGACGATGCCGGCCTCCTCGGTCGGATCGCCGAGGACCAGCAGGCCGTCCGAGGTCGCGACGTCGCTCAGCGTGGCCGACGCGCCGCTGGGCAGCACCGAGGCGGGCGGGCGCGGCGCGTGGTCCAGGCGGCCGGTGCCGAGGTGCTGGGCCAGCGCCTGGGCGGCGACGCCCTCCTCGAGGGTCGCGTCGGCGCGCAGCGCGATGCCGATCGCCTTGGCGTCGATGCCGGCCAGCTTGTCGGCGACCACCCGGGCCGCCTCCTGCCAGGAGACGGGGGTGAGCCGGCCGTCCTTGCGGACCATCGGCTCGGTGATGCGGTCGTGGGCAGCTGCGTACTCGTGCCCGAAGCGGCTGGCGTCGTCGATCCAGGTCTTGTTGACCTCGGGGTTGAGGCCGGCCTTGATCCGCTCGATCCGGCCGGTGCGGGCGTCGATGCGCAGCGCCGCGCCGCCCGGGTCGTCCAGGCTGGTGGTGTCGGTGTGGTGGTACTCCCAGTTGCGCCCGCGGAAGCGGCTGGTCGAGTCCAGCAGCGCGCCGACCGGGCAGATGTCGGTGATGTTGCCGGTGAAGGCGCTGGGCAGCCCGTCCTCGAGCGTGCCGATGTAGGTGTGCCCGCCGCGCTCGATGAAGTCGAGGACCTCGTCGCCGGGCACCTCCTCGAAGTAGCGCACGCAGCGCTTGCAGTGGATGCAGCGCTCGCGATCGAGGGTGATCAGCTCGCTCAGGACGTGGTGCTTCTCCTGGTGGCGCTTGTCGAACTCGAAGCGGCTGAGGCCGCTGCCGTACTCGTAGGCGCGGTCCTGCAGCTCGCAGGCGCCGCCCTTGTCGCAGGTCGGGCAGTCCAGCGGGTGGTTGATGAGGGTGAACTCGACCATCCCGTCCTGGGCGTCCTTGACCTCGCGCGAGAGGGTGTCGACGACCATGCCCTCCATCACCTGCGTCGTGCAGGTGGCCATCGGGTTGGGGAACCAGAAGATCTTGGGCTGGCCGGTCTCCTCGTCGAGGATCCACTCGCCGCTGGCGCGGTCCTTGCGCGGGGCGCCGATCTTGGCCAGGCACATGCGGCACGCCCCGATGGGCGACATGTACTCCTGGCTGCAGAAGTAGGGGACGTCGTGGCCGGCGGCGAAGACGGCGTCGATGACGCTGGTGCCGGGCGCGACGTCGAGGGCGACGTCGTTGACCTTGACCTTCACGCCTGCCACCGATCCTTCCTCGGGTACGTGGGCGTGCCGTGCTGGACGAGGTGCTCGTACTCGTTCCGGAAGTACTTCAGGCTGGTCTGGACCGGCCAGGCGCAGGCGTCCGCCAACGGGCAGAAGGCGGTGCCGCGCAGGTTCTTGACGACGTCGTCCATCACGTCGAGGTCCTCGGGCGTGCCCTTGCCGGCGAGCAGCTTGCGGAACATGCGCGGCAGCCAAGTGGCGACGCCCTCGCGACAGGGGGTGCACTTGCCGCACGACTCGTGGGCGTAGAAGCGCGTGACGTTGTACATCGCATCGACGATGCACTGATCCTCGGGGATGACGATCAGCCCGCCGGTGCCCAGCATCGAGCCGGCCTTGGCGACCGAGGCGTACTCCATCGGCAGGTCGAGGTGCTCGTCATCGTAGGGGAACAGCGGGCACGAGGTGCCGCCGGGGATGAACGCCTTGGCGGGCGAGGAGGGACCGCCGCCCAGGTCGTGGATGATCTCGCGGTAGGTGATGCCCATCGGCACCTCGTAGACGCCGGGCCGGTTCACCGCGCCCGAGATCTGGACGTGGTGGATGCCCTTGCTGTCGTCGGTGCCCATCGAAGCGAACCAGTCGCCGCCCTTCTCGACGATGTGCGGCACCGAGGCGAGGGTGGTGACGTTGTTGATCGTGGTCGGCAGGCCGTAGACGCCGGCCTGCGCCGGGAAGGGCGGCTTGAGGCGAGGGTTGGCGCGCAGGCCCTCGAACGAGTTCATCAGCGAGGTCTCTTCGCCGCAGATGTAGGCGCCGGCGCCGCGGTGCAGGATCACGTCGAAGGCGAAGCCGGTTCCCATCACGTCGTCGCCGAGGTAGCCGCGTTCGCGCGCCTCCTCGATGGCGCCCTTCAGGCGCTGGTAGGCGTGGAAGTACTCGCCACGGATGTAGAGGACGCCCTTGGTGGCCTGGATCGCCCAGCCGGCGATCAGCATGCCCTCCAGCAGCTGGTGCGGATCGTCCTCCATCAGGTAGCGGTCCTTGCACGATCCGGGCTCGGACTCGTCGGCGTTGCAGACGATGAAGCGCTGCCGGCCGTCGACCGGCGGCATGAACGACCACTTGACGCCCGCCGGGAAGCCGGCGCCGCCGCGGCCCCGCAGGCCGGAGAGCTTGACCTCGTTCACGACCGCGCCGGGGTCCATCGCCAGCGCCTTGCGCGCCGGCTCGTAGCCGCCGTGCGCCAGGTAGGCGTCCAGCGTGTAGGCGTCCTCGACCCCGACGTACTTGTAGAGGGTCACTTCGAAGCGCGGGTCGTGGCGGCTGGTGATCGGTGCGGATCGCTCGGCGACGGTGTCGGCCATCAGGCGCCCCCCTTCTCGTCGTCCTCGGCGGTCGCGTCCGCGACCGTCCGGCCGGCCATCGGCGCGCCGCCGAGGCCCTCGTTGTCGCCGCCGCGGGCACGCCACGGCTCGGGCAGCTCGTCGCGGCGCAGGGCCTCGAGCAGCTCGTCCAAGCGGCCGCGGGTGACGTTCTCGTAGTAGGTGTCGTTGACCTGAAGCACCGGAGCCGTCGTGCAGGCGCCCAGGCACTCGACCTTCTGCAGGCTGAAGCGGCCCTCGGCGTCGGTCTCGCCGGGGACCAGGCCCAGGGTCTCCTCGAGGTGGTCGCACATCTCGTCGGACCCCGCGAGCTTGCAGCTGAGGGTGCTGCAGACCTGCAGGTGCCAGCGTCCGACCGGCTCGCCGTGGTAGGTCGAGTAGAAGCTCATCACGCCCTTGACCTCGGTGGCGTGCAGGCCGACGATCTCGGCGATCTCGGCGACGCGCGCCTCGCTGACGTAGCGCTCGGCCCGCTGGACCTCCCACAACAGCGGCATCACCGCGCTGCGGCGGCCGTAGTCGGGGTAGCGCCCGAGGATCTCCTCGATGAGGTCCTGCTTGTCCTCGAAGAACGGGCGCACCGTTTGAAGCTCGATCATCGTTCCCCGTCCGTTCCCGCGGGCCCGCGCGGCGTCCAGAGGCGGCGGCTCATCGGTCGCCCCCACGCTGGCGCGTGGCCATCACCCAGAGCACGCCGACGCCGATGCCCAGCATCAGCGTGAGTCCGGGGTTCGCTCCGTTCCAGGCGCCGTAGATCCCTGCCGCCGCCGCGATCGCGATCGCGACCCAGAGGACGGCCCTCACCGGGGCCACCGCCCCGGCGACGGCGTGGCGCTCACTTGTCGACATCGCCCATCACCGGGTCGACGGTGGCGATGTTGACGATCATGTCGGCGAACATGCCGCCTACGCACATCGGCTCCAGCGACTGCAGGTTGGGCAGGCTGGGGGTGCGCACCTTGACGCGGTAGGGCATCGAGCCGCCGTCGCTGACGAGGTAGTAGCCCAGCTCGCCCCGGGCGGACTCGGTCGGCACGTACACCTCGCCCTTGGGCGGGTGGAAGCCCTCGGTGACCAGCTTGAAGTGGAAGATGACCGCTTCCATGCTGGTCTCGAGCTCCTGCCGCGGCGGCAGGCTGATGCGCCGGTCGGGATCGCGGATCGGACCCGGCTCCAGCCGGTCCAGGGCCTGCTGCACGATGCGCAGGCTCTGCTCCATCTCGAGCACCCGCATCGTCAGGCGCGCGTGGGCGTCGCCCTCCTCGCGCACCGGCACCTCGAAGTCGTAGTCCTCGTAGCCGGAGTAGGGTCTCGCCTTGCGGAAGTCCAGGTTCACGCCGCTGGCGCGCGCCGACGGCCCGGTCAGGCCGTGCTCCAGCGCGGCCTCGCGGCTGATGACGCCGACGCCCTTGACCCGGTTCAGCCAGATGTCGTTCTTGGCGTAGAGCGCCTGGTACTGCTCGAGCTTGGCGGGGAAGTCGTCGATGAACGCCTGCACGGCCTCCTCGAAGCCGTCGGGCAGGTCCTTCGACAGGCCGCCGACGCGGTAGTAGCCGTAGTTCATGCGCACGCCGGTGACCATCTCGAGGATGTCGAAGATCGTCTCGCGCTCGCGCATCGTGTAGAAGAACGGCGTCAGCGCGCCCATGTCCAGCAGGCCGGTGCCGAGGAAGATCAGGTGGCTGGCGATGCGGTTCAGCTCGGTCAGGAGCACGCGCACGCGCTGGGCGCGCTCCGGAACGCGGGCGTCCAGCAGCTTCTCGGCCGCCAGCACGTAGGCCAGGTCGTGGCCCATGCTGTGCGCGTAGTCCATCCGGTTGGTGTAGGTGACGACCTGCTGCCAGGTCCGGTTCTCCATGGTCTTCTCGAAGCCGGTGTGGAGGTAGCCGATGCGCGGCGAGAGGCGCACGATGCGCTCCCCGTCCATGTCGATCACCAGCCGCAGCACGCCGTGGGTGGCCGGGTGGACCGGACCCACGTTGATGCGCATGAGCTTGGTCTCGAAGTCGCCGTGCTGCTCGGTGGTGAGGACCTGCGCGCGCTCTGGGGCCTTGGTGGTCATGCGTCGTCCCCCCCGCCCCGTCCCTGCTCGCTGCGGACGCCCTTGCGGGCGCCGCCGACCCAGCCGGTCCGGCCGCGGTCCTGGCCCATCATGCCGGCGCGGAAGCTGGCCGGATCGAGGAAGCGACCGTCGCCGAAGAGCGTGGGCGTCTCGCCCAGCGGGAAGTCCTTGCGCAGCGGGTGGCCGTCGAGGTCGTCGGGCGTGACCAGCTTGCGCAGGTCGGGGTGCCCCTCGAACTCGATGCCGAAGAGGTCGTAGACCTCGCGCTCGAAGAAGCCGGCCGCCTTCCACTGCGGCGTGATCGAGGGGACGGGCTCGTCCTCGTCGACCTCCACGCGCAGCATCAGCCTCGACGCGTCGGACAGCGCGTAGAGGTTGTAGACGACCGTGAAGCGCGGGCCCTGGTGGCCGGGGTACTCGAGCCAGTCGATCCCCATCACGTCGGAGAGGTGCTCGAGGCCGCCCTGGCGGCAGGCGCGCACCGCCTCGCGGATGCGCGCGGCCGGCACGGTCACGTGGGTCTGGTCGAAGCGCTCCGAGCGGACGCCGTCGACGCTCGCCTCGAGCGTGGCGGCGAGGGTCTCGGCGACGGTGCCGGCGCTCATGGCCGCGACCATCCCTCGACCATCGGCAGCTGCACGCCGTGCTGGTCGAAGGCCTCGCCGCGCACCTTCTTCTGGAGCTGCATCACGGCGTAGATCAGCGACTCGGGCCGGGGCGGGCAGCCGGGCACGTAGATGTCGACCGGCACGACCGAGTCGACGTTCTGGACGATGGCGTAGTTGTTGAACATGCCGCCGCTGCTGGCGCAGGCGCCCATGCTGATGACCCACTTGGGCTCGGGCATCTGCTCGTAGACGCGGCGCATGACCGGCGCCATCTTCTTCGAGAGCCGGCCGGCGACGATCATCACGTCGGCCTGGCGCGGGCTGGCGCGGAAGACCTCGCTGCCGAAGCGCGCCATGTCGTTGCGGGCGTTGGTGGACTGCATCATCTCGAGCGCGCAGCACGCCAGGCCGAACGTGACCGGGTAGAGGCTGTTGCTGCGGCCCCAGGCGACCAGCTTGCTGAGCGTGGTGAAGAGGATGCCGTCGCGCTCGAGCTCCTGGAAGTCCTTCTCGAACAGGTCCTTCAGGGGCATGCCGTCACCTCCAATCCAGCACGCCGCGGCGCAGCACGTAGATGTAGCCCACGGCCAGGATCGCGACGAAGAGGATGGCGTTGAGGAACAGGTACTCGGGCGCCACCTGGAAGCGCACGGCCAGCGGGTAGAAGAACGCGGTCTCGAGGTCGAAGATGATGAACAGCATCGCGACCAGGTAGAAGTGGATCGGGAAGCGCTCGCGGGCGTCGCCCGAGGCCGGGTTGCCGGACTCGTACGCCTCGTTCAGCATGGCGCTCGTCCTGCCCTTCGGGCCGAGCAACGCGGTGACCGTCAGGGCCGCCGCGCCGATGAAGCCGGCCGCGAGGAACATCATGAACAGGGCTGTGTACAAGGTGGGCCTTCCTCTCCTCCGCCGCACGCGATGCCCCGCCATGCACCGCCTTGGGGACGCCGCACGCTTCGTGCGGCATTTCACGTTGTACTGGCCGGATCGTACCAGACGGGGGACCCGCCCTCAAGGAGGATTTCCCCCGCCCAGGACGCGCCGCGCGGCCCAGCGGAGCGCCAGCGCCACGGCCAGCGTGAGCGCCACCGCCGCCAGCAGCGGAGGCGGCACGAAGGCCGCCAGGCCCAGGCAGCCGAGCAGGCCGGCCCACGACACCCAGCGCGGCACGAAGCGCTCCGCGTCCGGTACCCGCAGCGCCGACGCGTTGGCCAGCGCGTAGTAGAGCAGCACCGCCAGGGCGGAGAAGCCCCAGGTCAGGCGCACGTCGCCGGTCGCGGCCAGGCCCGCGATGAGCAGGCCGATCGTCCACACCGCCGCGCGCGGCGTGCTGCCGCCGGCGTCCAGCCGCGCCAGGGCGCGCGGGGCCTCGCCGTCGCGCGCCATCGCGAAGGCGACGCGCGACAGGCCCAGGATCAGGTTCAGCAGCACGCCGACCATGGCGGTGATCGCGCCGACCGCGATCCAGCCGGCCACGCCCGGGGCGCCGAAGCCCTCGGCCAGGCGGGCCAGCGGCGCCGCGGCGCCCTGCGCGGCGGCCGCCATCGCCTCCGGTCCGGCGCCCCGCACGCCCACCCAGGCGACCGCCAGGTAGAGGGCCGCCGAGACCGCCAGCGTGGCGATCACCGCGCGCGGGATGGTGCGGCGCGGATCGCGCACCTCCTCGCCCAACGTCGCGACCCGGCCGTAGCCGGTGTAGGCGACGAAGGCCAGGGCGGTCGCGTAGGCGAGCGCCGGCAGGCCGACCGGATCCGCCGCCGGGCCGTGGAGTCCGTCCCCCGCCCAGGCCGGCGCGGCGCCGACCGCCACGAACGCGGCGAGGGCCGTGATCGTCACGGCGACCAGGCCCAGGTTGACCGCCGAGGAACGCCGCACGCCCCGGTCGACCAACGCCGTCGTCGCCAGCGTGGCCGCCAGCGCAAGCGGCACCCGCAGGCCGGGCGGCAGGTCCAGCACGATCGTCAGGTAGGCGGCCGCCCCCAGCGCCGCGGTCGCGGCCGAGGCGCTCTTGGCCGCCAGGAAGGTCACGCCGGCGACGAACCCGGCCAGCGGCGACAGGAAGCGCCGACCGTAGGCGTAGGTGCCGCCGGCGACCGGGTGGACCGCCGCCAGCTGGGCGCTCGACAAGCCGTTGGCGGTCGCCAGCGCCGCCGCGACCAGCACCACCGCCAGCAGGGCCGAGCCGGCCACGCCGGCCGCCAACGCCAGCGCCACGAACACGCCGGTCCCGAGGATCGAGCCGAGGCCCAGGCCGACCGCCCCGACGATGCCCAGCTCCCGCTTCAGCCGCGCCATGCGGGCAGCCTCGCACGACCTTGCCAGCCGCGTGTCAACGGCCCATCGACGACGCGCGAAGCTCCCGTCCAGGGCGCGCCCACGGGACGTCCATCCCTGGCCCGAGCCCCCTCCCGGGGCTAGCGTCGATCGTCGAAGACGTCTACCGCCGACTCGCGCGCGGAGCGCGACGCGCGATTCGGTCCCGCGGGGCTCGCCCGCCAGAACGCGCGCGTCCGGGGAGGCTCGCTCCCCGGAGAAGGAGAGTCGCTAATGGGACGAACGTGGGTCTACCTCTTCCGTGACGTGGACGACGCCGAGAAGCGCCAGGGCAGCTGGGAGGCCACCCGGGCGCTTCTCGGCGGCAAGGGCGCCAACCTGGGCGACATGACCCGCCTAGGCGTGCCGGTCCCGCCCGGCTTCACCGTCACCACCGAGGCCTGCAACGCCTACCTGGCCGAAGGCAACGCCTTCCCCGACGGCATGTGGGAGCAGGAGCTCGAGGCGCTCGAGGCGGTCGAGGAAGCGACCGGCAAGACCTTCGGCGATCCGGCCCGCCCGCTGCTGATCTCCTGCCGCTCCGGCGCCAAGTTCAGCATGCCCGGCATGATGGACACCATCCTCAACATCGGCCTCAACGACGAGGTCGCCGCCGGGCTCGAAGCCCTCACCGCCGACGCGCGCTTCGTGTGGGACAGCTACCGACGGCTGGTGCAGATGTTCGGGAGCGTCGTGATGGGCGTACCGGACGAGGTGTTCGAAGCGGTCATCACCGCCCGCCGCAAGACCGCCGGCGTCCAGGTCGACTCGCAGCTCTCGGCCGACGACTGGCGCGAGGTCACCCGCAAGTTCAAGGAGATCGTCAAGACCTACACCGGACGCGAGTTCCCGAACGATCCGCACGATCAGCTCAAGCTGGCCACCGAGGCGGTCTTCGCCTCCTGGAACGGCAAGCGCGCCCGCGACTACCGCAACGCCTCCGGCATCGCGCACGACCTCGGCACCGCCGTCAACATCCAGACGATGGTGTTCGGCAACATGGGCCCCGACTGCGCGACCGGCGTCGCCATGAGCCGCGACGCCACCACCGGCGAACCCAAGCTCGAGGGCGACTTCCTCGTCAACGCCCAGGGCGAGGACGTCGTCGCCGGCATCCGCGCGACGCAGGACCTCGACGACATGCGGACCGAGATGCCCGACGTCTACGCCGAGTTCCAGGAGATCGCCACCCGGCTCGAGCAGCACTACCGCAACATGCAGGACATGGAGTTCACGATCGAGCACGACAAGCTCTGGCTCCTGCAGACCCGGGACGGCAAGCGCACCGCCCAGGCCGAGGTCCGCATCGCGGTCGACATGGCCGAGGAGGGCCTGATCAGCAAGGGCGAAGCGGTCCGCCGCGTCTCGCCCGAGCAGGTGGACGTCTTCCTGCACCCGCAGTTCACCGCCGACTCGCGCGAGAAGGCGACCAAGCTGGCGACCGGACTGAACGTCTCGCCGGGCGCGGCGGTCGGCCGCATCGCGTTCGACGCCGACACCGCCGAGCGCTGGGCCAACGAGGGCAAGGCCGTCATCATGGTCCGCCCCGAGACCAAGCCGGACGACGTCCACGGCATGCTGGCCGCCGAAGGGATCCTCACCAGTCGCGGCGGACGCACCAGCCACGCCGCGCTGGTCGCCCGCCAGTTCGGCAAGCCGGCCGTGGTGGGCGTCGCCGAGCTGGAGCTGGACCTCGACAACCGCATGATGCGCGTCGGCTCGATCGAGCTCGAGGAGGGCGACGAGATCAGCATCGACGGCACCATCGGCGAGGTCTACCAGGGCGCCCTGCAGTCGGTCGTGCCCGACCTCGAGAACCCCTACCTGGCCAAGCTGCTGGGCTGGGCGGACGAGTTCCGCACGCTGGGCGTGCGCGCCAACGCCGACTACCCCGAGGACGCCCGCAAGGCACGCGACTACGGCGCCGAAGGCCTGGGCCTGGTCCGGACCGAACACATGTTCTTCGAGGCCGACCGCATCGGCTGGGTCCAGAAGATGATCCTGGCCCGCAGCGCCAGCGAGCGCGCCGATTCGCTCGACGCCCTGCTGCCGCACCAGCGCAGCGACTTCGCCGGCCTGTTCCGCGCCATGCACGGTCAGCCGGTCATCATCCGGCTGATCGACCCGCCGCTGCACGAGTTCCTGCCCGACCACACCAGCCTGGTCAAGGAGCTGGCCGACCTCAAGGTGCGGCTGCAGCACCAGAGCAACCTGGCCGACATCGACGTGCTCCTGAGCGAGCTGCGCGAGAAGCAGGACCAGCTCACCCGCGTCGAGGAGCTGCACGAGTCCAACCCGATGCTCGGCACGCGCGGCGTGCGCCTCGGCATCCTCATGCCCGAGCTGACCCGCATGCAGGTCCGCGCCATCTTCGAGGCGGCCTGCGAGGTGGCGCGCGAAGGGGTCGAGGTGGACCCCGAGGTCATGATCCCGCTCACCTCGAACGTCAACGAGCTCAAGGTCCAGATGGCCGCCCTCGAGGCCGAGGCCAAGGAGGTCATGGACGAGCAGCACCGCGAGGTCCCCTACCGCTTCGGCACCATGATCGAGGTCCCGCGCGCCGCCCTGACCGCCGGCGAGCTGGCCGAGGTCGCCGAGTTCTTCAGCTTCGGCACCAACGACCTCACCCAGACCACCTACGCCATCAGCCGCGACGACGCCGAGAAGGGCTTCCTGCTGCGCTACCTCGAGGCGGGCATCCTCGAGGAGAACCCCTTCGCGACGATCGACGAGGCCGGCGTCGGCGCTCTGATCGAGATGGCGACCCAGCGCGGTCGCGCCACCCGGCCCGACCTCGAGGTCGGCATCTGCGGCGAGCACGGCGGCGACCCCGCCTCGGTGCGCTTCTGCCACCGCGCCGGCCTGAGCTACGTCTCCTGCAGCCCCTTCCGCGTGCCGATCGCTCGGCTCGCGGCCGCGCACGCAGCGCTCGACGACGAGCGTCTGCAGTCCACCACGGTGACCACGCCGGACGGCGAGCCCGTCTCGGCGTAGGTCCGACTCTCCTTTCGCAAGGGGTCCCGGCGACGGTCGGGGCCCCTTCGACACGATCCGGGCCGCACGCTTCGGCGTGCGGCCCGTCCTTCGGCGCCCGGACGATCGTTCAGGCGTCGAGCATCACGTCCGCCAGCCCGTCGTCCCCGAACAGCATCCCCTCGGGGTCCTCGAGCTGACGGGTCAGGTGGGTCAGGAAACGCGTCGCCTCGGCCCCGTCGATGATGCGGTGGTCGAAGGTGAGCGACAGGTAGAGCATCGGCCGCGCCACGATCGAGTCGTCCGCCAGCACGACCGGCCGCTTCTTGATGCGGTGCACGCCCAGGATGCCCGCCTCCGGCGCGTTCAGGACCGGCATGCTCAGCAGCGCGCCGACCGAGCCGATGTTGGTCACGCTGAAGGTGCCGCCCTGGATGTCGTCCGGGCGCAGCTTGCCGCTGCGCGCGGCCTCGGCCAGGCGCGCGACCTCGGCCCCGAGGTCCAGCAGCGAGCGGCGCGAGGCGTCGCGGATCACCGGCACGATCAGGCCGTCGTCGGTGTCGACCGCCAGGCCCAGGTGCGCGTCGCGGTAGCGCACGATCTCGCCCGCCTCCTCGTCCATGCGGGCGTTCATCGCCGGATGGGCCGCCAGCGAGCGGGTCAGCGCCTTGAGCACGAACGGCAGGTAGGAGAGCTTGACGCCCCGGGCGGCGGCGCGGCCCTTCAGCCGCTCGCGCAGCGCGACCAGCTCGGACACGTCGGCCTCCTCCACCGCCAGGGTCTGGACGGTGGTGAGGTGGCCGTGCAGCAGCTGCTCGGAGATCCTGCGGCGCACGCCGCGGAGCGGCGCCCGGGTCGCCTCCGGGCCCTCCGGCGCGGGGCGCAGCGGCGTGGCGCGGTAGGGCGGCAGCGGAGCGCGGCCGGCGGCCGGCGCGGCGGGGGCGGCGGCCGGAGCCGCGGCCGTGCCCTGCGCCTCGACGTCGCCGACGCGGATGCGGCCGTGCGGGCCGGAGCCCAGGACCGTCTCGAGCGGCACGCCCAGCTCGCGAGCGCGCTTGCGCGCCGCCGGCACCGCCAACGGACGGCCCCAGGGACCGCGCGGGCGGTCGGGCGTGGCCGGCGTGCCCGCGGCCGGCGCAGGTGGCTGTCGGGGTGCCCCGGCGCTCGACCCGGTCGCGGCCGGCCTGCGGAGCTGCGGCAGCGGTCCGTCGTCCTGCGGCGCGCCCGCCTTGAACAGGCTGAGGGCGTCGCCGTCGTCCTCGTCCACTGCCGGCTCGTCGGCGTCCGCGCCGGGCGGCGGGGCCTCGACCTCCTCGCCGGCCTCGGCGAAGCGGGCGACCGGCGCGCCCACCGGCACCACGTCGCCCTCCTTGGCCATCTGCTCGACCAGGACGCCCGCCCAGGGCGAGGGGATCTCGACCGTGACCTTGTCGGTCATCACCTCGAGCAGGGGGGCGTCGCGCTCGATGGTCTCGCCCTCCTGGACGAGCCACTGGGTGATCTCGCCCTCGACGACCGATTCGGCGAGCTCGGGCAGGGAGAAGATGCGGGCCATGCGTCCTCCGTCACGGGCCGGCCGCCGTCGCGGCGGGACCCGGCGTCGTCCTCGTCAGTACTCCAGCACCCGCTGCACCGCGTTCAGGATGCGGCGGGGGCCGGGCAGGTAGGCGCGGTCCTGGGCGTAGGGGTAGGGCGTGTCGGCGCCGGTCACGCGCAGCGGCGGCGCGAGCAACGCGTCGAGGATCTCCTCGGCGATCACGGCCGCCACCTCGGACACGAAGCCGGCGGTCCGCGGCGCCTCGCTGACCAGCACGCAGCGGCCGACGCGGGCGACGTGGTCGAGGACCGTCTCCTTGTCCCACGGAAGCAGCGAGCGCAGGTCGATCACGGTGCTCTCGATCCCCTGCGCGGCCAGCGCGTCGGCGGCGCGCGCGGTCTCGGCCATGCTGCCGCCGTAGCTGACCAGGACCACGTCGTCGCCGCGCCGACGTACGGCGGCACGCCCGAACGGCACGACGTGGTCGGGATCGTCGGGCACCTCCTCGCGCACGGCGCGGTAGAGGCGCTTGGGCTCCATCACCACGACCGGGTCGTCGTTGCGGATCGCCTGCCGCAGCATCCCGGCCGTGTCGGACGGAGTGGAGGGGTAGACGACCTGCAGGCCGGCGGTGTGCACGAAGTGCGTCTCGGGGTTCTGGCTGTGGTGGTGGCCACCCTTGACGCCGCCGCCCGACGGCATCCGGACCACCATCGGAGCGGTGAACTGCCCGCCCGAGCGGTAGCGCGTCTTGGCGACCTGGGAGGCCAGCTGGTCGAAGCCCGGGAAGACGTAGTCGGCGAACTGGATCTCGGCCACCGGCCGCATCCCGTGCACGCTCATGCCCAGCGCCGCGCCGAGGATCGCCGCCTCGGACAGCGGCGTGTCGATCACCCGGTCGGGCCCGTAGCGGTCGAACAGGCCCTGCGTGGCGAGGAACACCCCGCCCCGCTTGCCGACGTCCTCGCCCAGGACGACGACGGCGTCGTCGCGCGCCATCTCGGCGTCCAAGGTACGGGCGACCGCCTGGACGATGTTCATCTCGGCCATGCCGACCTCCCCCCGCGACGCGCCGCGGGCGCGTCGGACCGGTCCATCGGGGTCACGTCAGGCCTCCGCCTCGTCGCGTTGCTCCTCGAGGTGCCAGGGCATCTCGGCGTAGACGTCGTCGAACGTCCAGTCGAACGGCGGGGCGCCCGCCGCCTCGGCCGCGTCGACGGCGGCGTCGAGGGCCGCGTCGATCTCGTCGCGCAGGCGCTCTTCGGCCTTCTGGTCCCACAGCCCGCGGTTCTCGAGCAGCGCGCGGTAGCGCGGCAACGGATCGCGGCGCCGCCAGGCGGCGACCTCCTCGTCGGGTCGGTACATGCTGTCGTCGTCGGCCGAGCTGTGCGGGCCGTAGCGGTAGACGACGGCATCGACCAGGGCCGGACCGACGCCCTCGCGAGCACGCTCGACCAGCTCCCGCATCAGGTACAGGCAGGCCAGCACGTCCATGCCGTCCACCCGGTAGCCCGGCATGCCGTAGGCGCGGGCCTTGTCGGCGACGGTCTCGCTGCCGGACTGCTTGGCCAGCTCGACGCTGATGGCGTAGCGGTTGTTCTCGCACACGAACACCGCCGGAACCCCCTGCACGCCCGCCAGGTTCAGCGCGGCGTGCCAGTCGCCCTCGCTGGTGGCGCCGTCGCCGAACGAGGTGACGCACACCTCGCCGCTGGCGCGCAGCTTCATCGCCAGCGCGGCACCGACCGCGGGCGGGACGTGCGCGGCGATCGGACTGACGGCGGTGAACACCTTGAGCGGTGCGCTGCTGGGGTGCGACGGCATCTGCCGCGCCTTGGCCGGATCGGCGCGCGTGCCCATCATCTGGCCCAGGATCTCGACCAACGGCACCCCCAGCGCGGCCGCCATGCCGTAGTCGCGGTAGTACGGGAAGAGCCAATCGTGGCCGGGCCGGACGGCGTGCGCGACGGCGACCTGGATCGCCTCGTGCCCCGCCCCGGGCGCGACGAAGCTGCTGCGGCCCTGACGCTGGATGCGCACCAGGCGCTCGTCCAGCATGCGGGCCTGGACCAGGTCGCGGTAGAGCCCCACCAGCGTCGCGTCGTCCAGGTCCAGCTCGAAGCCTCCGAGCCACTCGCCCTGGTCGCCGACGAGGCGCAACGGTCGCTCGCTGAACGGCGGGAACCGACTCGAATCGCGGATCACCGGGGCCTCCTCTCTCCGCGGCGCCGACGCGCGGCGTCGGGCCGTTCGCATGCTAGCACCCCGTTCCAGAGCCGTCCGGGCGCGCCGCGCGGCCGGTCGACACGCCCGGGACGACGTCCGGCAGGCGCGTAGACTGGGGGGATGAACGTCCGACGGCTCGCCGCAGCGCTGGTCGTCCTGGGCGGGGTCGCGCTGGCCGCGCGCCTCACGCCGGGCGACGGCTGGCTGTGGGTCGCGCTGGCGTCTGCCGGCTTCCTCTACGGCTACGCCCGCCAGCGGGTCCGCGCGCTGCTGGTGGTCGGCGCCCTGTTGGCCGGCCTGTCCGGGGGCCTGCTGATCGGGGGCCTGGGCGTGGCCGGCGGCTTCTGGGTCGCGCTGGGCGTGGCGATCATGGCGATCGACCGGGTCGAGCCCGAAGCGGAGAAGCGCACCTTCAAGCTGGGGGCGGCGGTCACCGCCTTCGGCCTGCTCTACGGCGTCGCCGCCTCCGGCTGGCTGGACGACCTGCGCTTCCTGGTCGTGATCGTGCTGGCGGCCATCCTGCTGTGGGGCGGCAGGGCGCGCGGGAGGTCCGCGTGAGCAACGCCGCCATCTGGTCGATGCTGACTGCGACGCTGCTGGGGTTGATGATCGGCTTGGAGCGCGAGCGTAAGCGCGAGCGCATCGAGGTCGCCACCCTCTTCGCAGGCGTGCGCACCTTCACGCTGGTCGCGCTGTTCGGCGCCACGGCCGGCCTGCTGCTCGAACCCCTGGGCATCTGGCCGCTGGTCGCGGCGCTGGCGTCGCTGTCGGTACTGATCGGCCTGGGCTACTGGCGCGAGTCGTCGGGACCCAAGGTCGGCGCGACGACCGAGGTAGCGGCGCTGGTGACGTTCATGCTGGGGGTACTGGCGGGGATGGACGCCTACGTACCGGCGCTGTCCGGCGCGGTGCTCGTGACCGGCGTCCTGTCGTTGCGCGAGGAGCTGCACGGGCTGGCCGGCGACCTGACACGCGACGACCTGCTGGCGTTGGTCCGATTCGCGGTCGTGTCGCTGGTGGTGCTGCCGCTGGTGCCCAACGAGGCCTTCGGTCCCTGGGGGGTCTGGAACCCCCGCACGATCTGGCTGCTGGTGGTGCTGATCTCGGGCGTGTCGTTCGCGGGCTACGTGGCGGTCAAGTGGATCGGCACCAAGCGCGGGATCGGCCTATCGGGCCTTCTCGGCGGTCTGGCCTCCTCGACGGCGACGACGCTCTCGATGGCCGAGCGGACGCGCGACGCGCCCGCCCTGGCGCCGACCTTCGCCATCGGCACGCTCGCCGCCAGCGCCGTCGCGGCGCCGCGCCTGCTGGTGCTGATCGGCGTCGTCCGACCGTCGCTGCTGCCCTACGCGCTCGTGCCGATCGGAGCGGCCTTCGCCGTGCTCACGGTCTTCGGATCGTGGATCGCACGCCACCAAAGCGACGCCGGCAGCGACATCACGCTGACCAACCCGTTCGAGCTTCGTCCCGCCCTGCAGTTCGCCGCCCTCTTCGCCATCATCGCGCTGGTGGTGCGCGCCGCGCAGGAGTGGCTGGGGACCTCGGGGGTGCTCGCGGCCAGCGCCTTGGCCGGCATCACGCAGCTGGACGCCATCGCGCTGTCGCTGGCCGAGCAGGCGCGCGGGGGGCTGGATCCGGTCCTGGCGGGCCGGGCGCTGGGCTTCGCCTTCGCCGCCAACGGTCTGTTCAAGGCGCTGCTGGCCTGGACGGTCGGCGGGCGCGGGCTGGGCCGCCGGGTGCTGCCGGCGCTGCTGATCGCCGCCGTCGCCGCGGCCGCTGCGGGCTGGTGGGGCACGCCCTGGATCGCCGCGCTGCTGCCGGCCTCGCCGTGAGCCGGCACGGGAACGCGATCCCGGACGTCTTCGGCGCGCGAGCCGGTCCGGTAGACTGATCGTCACCCCCCGAGCATCGGGGACCCTTCCCCGCCCGGAGCCGGCGCGACCGGCGTCCGGCGGACACCTCGCCATCACGGCCCCCGCGTCCGCGGGTACGGCCGTGCCCGAAGACGGAGGACACGATGGATCCCACCATCTACCGCGGGTTGACCGGCGTCAACGTCGACACCAGCGAGATCTGCTCGATCGACGGTGAGCAGGGCGAGCTGATCTACCGCGGCTACGACATCCGCGAGCTGGCCGACAAGGCCTCGTTCGAGGAGGTCGTGCACCTGCTGTGGTTCGGCGAGCTCCCGACCCGCGAGCAGCTGCACGCCCTGCGCGACGCGATCCGGCCGTCGTTCGACCTGCCCGGGCCGGTCCTCGACCTGCTGGCCTCGCTGCCGCAGGGGACGCACCCGATGGCGGCGCTGCGTACCGGCGTCAGCGCGCTCGCGGCGTTCGATCCGGCGCCCGACGGCACCGACCTGGACAACGTGCGCCGCATCGGCTTCTCGCTGCTCGGCAAGGTCCCCGCCATCGTGGCCGCCTTCCAGCGGCTGCAGGCGGGCGAGGAGCCGTGCGCGCCCGATCCGAACCTCTCCGTCGCGGGCAACTTCCTGCGGATGGTGAACGCCGTGGAGCCCAGCGACGCCGCCGCCCGCGTGATGGACGTCGCGCTGGTGCTGCACGCCGAGCACGGCTCGAACGCCAGCACCTTCGTGGGCCGCTCGACCGCCTCGTCGCTGACCGACGTCTACAGCGCCATCACCGCCGCCATCGGCTCGCTCAAGGGCCCGCTGCACGGCGGTGCGAACTACGGCGTGATGAAGGCGCTCGAGGAGATCGGCAGCGTCGACGGCGTCGACCGCTACGTCGTCGACACGCTGGAGGCGGGCGGCCGCGTGATGGGCTTCGGCCACCGCGTCTACCGCGTGGTGGATCCGCGCGCGACGATCCTCAAGGGCGTCAGCGAGAAGCTGGCGGAGGAGTCGGGCGATTCGAAGTGGTTCGAGATGAGCCTGGAGATGGAGCGCGTCATGAAGCGCGAGATGGACGCGCGCGGCAAGCAGATCGCGCCGAACGTCGACTTCTTCAGCGCTTCGGTCTACCGGATGCTGGGCTTCGCCAAGGAGACCTACACGCCGATCTTCGCCGTCGCCCGCGTGGCCGGCTGGATGGCGCACCTGTTCGAGCAGTACGCCGACAACCGCCTGATGCGCCCGCGCCTGGTGTACCAGGGCGATCGGGGCAAGACCTTCACGCCGATCGAGCAGCGCGGCTGAGGACGAGCTCCTCGCCATCGCAGGTGAGCGTCGCCCCGGCTTCGGCCGGGGCGACGCACGTCCGGGCCCTAGCGGACCCCTGCCAGCGCCGTCCGCTCGAACACGACCCGCAGGAACTCCGCAAGCGTCGCCTCGTAGCCCTGAGGATCGACGTTCCAGGGCTCGACGTGCTCGGCCCCGTCCAGCCGGACGTAGGCGAACAGCGCCGGCAGCGCCGCCGCGAACGCGTCGATCTGGTCGATCGGCACGGTGGTGTCCGCCGCCCCCGCGTAGATCAGCGTCGGCAGCGCCAGGGCGGGTGCGACGCGGCGCCGGTACAGCTGCGCGAAGTCGACGCCGGCGCGGAGGCCCGCCACCCGCGTCGTGACCGCCGCCAACAGATCCGGGAACGGCAGGCCCTCGCGCCGCGCGCCCAGGGCGAAGACCGGCGCGGGATCGATCAGCGGACTGTCCAGGATCAGGCCGAGGGGCTCGAGCTCCCCCTCCGGCCAGCGCGTCAGCGTGCCGACCTGGATGCTGCCGCCCATCGAGTAGCCCATCAGCACGACCCGCCGCACGCCGCGCTCCTCCAGCCAGGCCAGCGCCGCCAGCGCGTCGTCGACCTCGCTGGCGCCGTAGTGGTAGAAGCCATCCGGACTGGGGGGCGAGGCGTCGTGGTTGCGGTAGCTCACCACCAGCACCGAGGCCCCCTCGGCCACCAGCGTCGGCAGCGCCCGCAGCGCCTCGGTCCGGTCGGCCCGGCGACGGCCGTGCAGCACCAGGACCGCGTCCTCCGCGCGACCGGGGATCCACCAGCCGGGCAGGTCGCCCAGCGGGCCGGGGACGCGCACCTCCTGGGCCTCGACACCGCGCTCCTCGGGACCGGCGAACAGGGTGACGTCGACCCGGGCCGGCGCGCCGGCGGTCGGTGGCGTGCCGCGCGTGGACACGACGCGGCGCCGAATCGTGGCGTCGTCGCGGGCGACCACCTCGCCCAGCGCGCCCGCACCGCCCTCCCAGCGCAGGCCGAAGCGCCCCTCGACGTCGGTACGAGCGGCCTGCGGAACCAAGCCCGTCCGCGGCGGCAGCGGCAGGGTCACGTCGTACGTTCCGTCCGGACGGGCCTCGACCGCGATCAGCTCGAACTCCGGGAACAGCTGGTAGGGCGCGGGGACGAGGACGCGGCTGGAGAACACCCAGCCCACCGCGGCCAACGCCGCCGCGACGAGCAGCGCCGCCCCGACGAGAACGAACAGCACGATCCTCACGCCCGCCCCCCGGGCCTCATGCCCAGGCCACCTCGCCGAAGGTGTCGGCCCGGTCCGGACTGGTCGAGAACATCGCCACCGGCACGCCCACGACCTCCTCGATCCGAGTCAGGTAGTCGGTCACCTCGCGCGGCAGGGCGTCGCGCCGCCCGAGGCCGCGCAGGTCGCCCCAGCCGGGCAGCTCCTCGTAGATCGGGGCACCGCTGGCGTCGTAGCCGACGCCGACGCGGACCGTCTCCATGCCGGACAGCACGTCGAGCTTGGTGACGACCAGCGCGTCGAAGCCGTTGATCTCGGCCGCGTAGCGAAGCTGCGCCAGGTCCAGCCAGCCGACCCGGCGCGGCCGGCCGGTGGTGGTGCCGTACTCGTCCCACGGGTTGGCGCCGGTGCCGCGCAGCCGCAGGCCGGCCGTCTCGTCGTGGATCTCGGTCGGGAACGGTCCATGCCCGACACGCGTCGTGAACGCCTTCACGACGCCGACGACGGTGGACAGCGCCTTGTGCGACACGCCCGCACCGACCAGGATGCCGCCCACCGTCGGGTGGCTGCTGGTGACGTAGGGGTAGGTGCCGTAGCTCAGGTCCAGCATCGTGCCCTGCCCGCCCTCGAACATCACGCGGCGGCCGTCGGCCAGCGCCTCGCGCGTCAGCGCCCCGGCGTCGCCGACCAGCGGGGCCAGCCGCTCGCGCACCTCGGCCAGCGCCTCGAGCGCTGCCTCGACCGAGGTCCAGCCCACCCGCCCGGTCGAGTTGGGCTTGCCGACCAGCAGGCGTTCGAGCCGCTCGGCCAGCACCGCACCGTCCAGCAGGTCGCCCGCCCGCACGCCCAAGCGGCGCGCCTTGTCGCTGTAGGCCGGACCGATGCCGCGCCCGGTGGTGCCCACGAACCCGCCCCCCTCGTCGTTCTTGCGGTGGTGGGGCAGCACCAGGTGCGCCTCGTGCGCGATCACCACGCGGCCCGGGTCGCGGCGCTGGGCCAGCGCGTCGAGCTCCTCCAGGAAGCTGAACGGGTCGATCACCATGCCGGCGCCCAGCACCGACGTCGGCCGGTCGTGCAGGGTGCCGCAGGGCAGGTGGTGCAGCTTGAACGTCTCGCCCCCCGCCACCACCGTGTGACCGGCGTTCGCCCCGCCCGAGTAGCGGACGACCACGTCGGCGTCGTGGGCCAGGGCGTCGACGATCTTGCCCTTCCCCTCGTCCCCCCACTGCGCTCCGATGACGGCGATTCCCGGCATGACTGTCGACCTCGCTTCCCTGGGGCCCGTCCCGACGGTCGGGCGCGAGCGCGGGCAGTATGACACGGGCCGCGGCCCGCCCTGCGCCGACCCGGTGCGACGGCTAGACTGGCGGCCATGAGACTCACCGCCACCGACGTCTACGCCATGCAGGCGCTGGGCTACCTGGGGCACCACCATGGCCGGGGCTGGGTCGGACGCGACACGATCGCCGAGGCGACCGGCATCCACAAGCCCTACCTGTCCCGGGTGCTGGCCGCCCTGGTCGGCAGCGGCATCCTGGCGTCGAAGAAGGGCGCCGGCGGCGGCTACGCGCTGGCGCGCGACCCGGCCCAGATCGACCTGCGCGAGGTGGTGCGCGCCATCGACGGGCCGGTCGCGCCGCTCTCGTGCGTCAGCCTCACCCGCTACGACCCGTGCGAGGTCGAGGAGCGCTGCCACGCCCGCGGCGCGATCTGGACCCGGGTGCGCGACGCCTGCCTGGCCGCCCTGGCCGAGGTCAGCGTGGCCGACCTGGCGATCGACTTCGCGCGCGGCGACGACTACCGGCCCTGCCTGGACCACCTGCTGAGGCGCGGCGCGTGAGACCGGCCCCGCTGTTCGGGACGCTGGTGGTCGCCGGGGTCGGGCTGATCGGCGGATCGATCGCGCTGGGGGCGCGTCAGCGCTTCCTGGCCGACCGCGTGATCGGACTGGACCCGGACGGCGAGGCGCTCGAGGTCGCACGCTTCCACGGCGTGATCGACGAGGCCCGGCTGGAGCCCGGCCCGTGGCTGCGGGAGGCGGACCTGCTGGTGCTGGCCACGCCCGCCCGCACGCTGGCGCCGCTGGCGCGCGAGCTGGCGCCGCACCTCGGACCGGACACCATCGTGACCGACGTCGGCTCGGTCAAGGGGGCGATCGTAGGCGCCCTGAGCGACCTGCGCTTCGTCGGGGGGCACCCGATGGCGGGGTCGGACCGGGCGGGCGTCCGCAACGCCGACGCGGCGCTGCTCGAGAACGCGGTCTGGGTACTGACCCCCACGGACGCGACCGATCCGGACGCGCTGGCGCGGGTGCGGGGCTTCGTCGAGCACCTCGGCGCCCGCCCGATCGAGGTCCCGCCCGAGCAGCACGACCGTCTGGTCGCAGGCGTCTCGCACCTGCCCTACCTGGCGTCGCTGGCGCTGACCCGATCGGCCTCCGACCACGGCGAGCGCGACCTCGCCATGCTGCTGGCGGCGGGCGGCTTCCGCGACCTGACCCGCGTCGCGTCCGGATCGCCGGTGATGAGCCGCGACATGGTGGCCGGCAACGCCGCGGCGGTGCGCGAGGCGCTGGCGCGCTTCCGCGAGGCGCTGGCCGACCTGGAGGCCCGCCTGGACGACCCGGAGGCGTTGCTACAGGCCGCCGTCGAGGGCAAGCGCACCCGTGACGCCATCCCGATCGTGCGGCGCAGCCTGCTACCGCCGCGGCCCGAAGTGGTGCTGGCGGTCCCGGACGTGCCGGGCCAGCTGGCGCGCATCACGGCCGCCTGCGGCGACGCGGGCGTGAACGTCAAGGAGATCGAGGTGCTGTCGATCCGCGAGGCGGGCGGCGCGGTGCGTCTGGCCTTCGACGACGCCCCCAGCATGGAGCGCGCCGTGGCCGCGCTGCGCGAGGCCGGCTACGAGGCGCGCACGCGGCCGGTCTGAGGAGGGCCGGTGGCGCGCGACGAGCTGTTCGACCTGGCGGTGAACCGGGCGCTGTCGTACGCGCGGCGGACGCGGGCGTTGCACCGCGCCCGCGACGTGCCGTCGCTGACGCGCGAGCTGGAGCTGTGGATCTTGCGGACCCGGTTCGCGTACCGCGTTCGGCTCGAAGAGGTCGC
>CAZJGU010000008.1:0-11731 GCA_964545455.1 uncultured bacterium
CGCATCCCTAGGAGGGACGACGTGGCAGACGCCCCGATGGAGCATCCCGACGCCCAGAAGCTCGAAGGGATGCAGCACCAGAAGCAGTACGACTTCCACCTTCCCGAGAAGTACTTCTACAAGTCCGAGAAGGGCTTGAACAAGCGCGTCATCGAGAAGATCAGCTACTTCAAGGGCGAGCCCCAGTGGATGCTGGACTTCCGCCTCAAGGCGCTCGAGATCGCCGAGAAGAAGGGCCCGCCGAAGTGGGGTCCCGACCTGACGGGCCTGGACTTCGACGACATCTACTTCTACATCCGCCCCGAGGAGCGGCAGGGAACGACCAAGTCGTGGGACGAGATCCCCGAGGAGGTCCGTGAAACCTACCGGCGCCTGGGCATTCCCGAAGCGGAACAGAAGGTCCTCGCCGGGGTCGGCGCTCAGTACGAGAGCGAGATGGTCTACCACAACCTCAAGGAGGAGTGGGAGAAGCAGGGCGTCGTCTTCCTCGACACCGAGACCGGCCTCAAGGAGCACCCGGAGATCTTCCGCGAGTACTTCGCGACCGTCGTGCCGCCGGAGGACAACTACTACGCCGCGGTCAACAGCGCCGTCTGGTCGGGCGGCTCGTTCGTCTACGTGCCGGCCGGCGTCGAGGTCGACGTGCCGCTGCAGGCGTACTTCCTGCTCAACGCGCAGCAGATCGGCCAGTTCGAGCGCACGCTCATCATCGTCGAGGAGGGCGCCAAGGCGCACTACATCGAGGGCTGCACCGCCCCGACCTACGACTCGGACAGCTTCCACTCCGGCGTCATCGAGATCATCGCGAAGGCCAACTCGAACGTGCGCTACTCGACCATCCAGAACTGGTCGACCAACGTCTACAACCTCGTCACCCAGCGCGCCCTCGTCTACGACAACGCCAGCATGGGCTGGCTGGACGGCAACCTGGGCTCGAAGGTGACGATGAAGTACCCGAGCTGCTACCTGCTGGGGCAGGGAGCGCACGGCGAGGTCCTGTCGATCGCCTTCGCCGGCGACGGCCAGTACCAGGACGCCGGCGCCAAGGTGATCCACGCCGCCCCCAATACGACCAGCAGCGTGGTGTCGAAGTCGATCTCCAAGGGCTCGGGCACCAGCAGCTACCGCGGCCTGGTGCAGATCCACGAGGGCGCGACCGGCGCGAAGTCCAACGTCGAGTGCGACGCGCTGCTGCTGGACGAGACCTCGAAGACGAACACCTACCCCTACATCGAGATCAACGAGAAGACCGCCCACGTCGGCCATGAGGCGACCGTTTCGAAGCTGAACGAGGAGCAGATCTTCTACCTCCAGTCCCGCGGCCTGGCCGAGGACGAGGCGATGGCGCTGATCGTGCGCGGCTTCCTCGACCCCGTCGCCAAGGAGCTGCCGCTCGAGTACGCCGTCGAGCTGAACCGGCTGATCGAGCTGGAGATGGAAGGGAGCGTCGGCTGAGGTGGCGACGCTGACCGACAACCCGCTCGTCAGCGCCGGCGCGCTCGAAGCGCTCATCCGGCGGGGCGGGGATCCCGACTGGCTGGCCGAGGAACGGCGCGCCGCGATGCGTACCTTCCTGGCCACGCCGTGGCCGACCGAGCGGGACGAGGCCTGGCGCTACACCCAGCTACGGCGCTTCCGCATCGATGGCCTCGAGCCGGTCGACGGCCCGCTCGACCGGGACGTGTCCGACCGCATCCGCATGCGCATGACCGACTCGGACGCCGAGGGCATCCTGGTCCACAAGAACGGCGAAACGGTTCAGCGTCTCGAGGAGGTCAAGGAGAAGGGCGTCCTCTTCACCGACCTGCGCAGCGCCGTGCGCGACCACGAGGAGCTGGTGCGCGAGCACCTCTACACCGTCGTCGACGCCAAGGCCGGCAAGTACCACGCTCTGAACGCTGCCTTCTGGCAGAACGGCACCTTCGTCCACGTCCCGCGGGGCGTCGAGGTCGAGCTGCCGCTGGGCGCCTTCACGACCGCCGACCGGGGCGGCCTGTCCGCTGGGCGCACGCTGATCGTGGTCGAGGAGAACGCCAAGGTCACCTTCCTCGACGAGTACACCAGCGAGCCGTTCGACGATCGCCTGGTGCACCTGGCCGCGACCGAGCTGGTCCTCGGTCAGGGCGCCAAGGTGCGCTACCTGGCCCTGCAGAACTGGGGTCGCAACGGCGCCCACCTGAACAAGGTGGCCGCCAAGCTGGGCCGCGACGCCCGCCTGGAGTCGCTGACCGTCAGCGTCGGCGCCGACGCCGCCCGCGCCGAGGTCGAGTCCAGCATGACCGGTCCCGGCTCGGAGTCGGAGATGCTGGGCCTCTACTTCGCCGACCAGGGGCAGCACTACAACCAGTACACGCTGCAGCACCACGAGGCGGACCACGCCTTCAGCGACGTGCTCTTCAAGGGCGCCCTGCGCGACGCCAGCACGGCGGTCTACTCCGGCGTGATCGTCGTCGACGAGGGTGCGCAGAAGACCGACGCCTACCAGACGAACCGCAACCTGCTGCTCGACACCGACTCCGAGGCGGTCAGCATCCCGCAGCTCGAGATCGGCGCGAACGACGTGCGCTGCTCGCACGGATCGACCACCGGCCCGGTGCCGGAGGACCAGCGCTTCTACCTGATGAGCCGCGGCATGCGGCCCGAGGTGGCCGAGCACCTGCTGGTGACCGGCTTCCTCTACGAGGTCATGAGTCGCGTCACGCTGCCCAAGGCCGCCGAGTACGTCGAGCGTGTCGTGCAGGCCAAGCTGGGCGTGCCCGGCGTCAAGGAGAAGCTGTGAGCGAGAGCCGCCACGACGTCGGGGCCGCCGACGCCTTCGCCGAAGGGTCGCTGACCCAGGTCGAGGTCGCCGGTCAGGAGATCGTCGTCGTGCGTCAGGACGGCCGCTTCTACGCCGTGCCCGACCGCTGCACGCACGCGAAGTACCCGCTCAACGACGGCGAGCTGATGGACGGCAAGATCAAGTGCATCCACCACGGCGCGACCTTCGACCTGGAGACCGGCAAGCCCACCATGCCGGCGATGAAGAAGCTGCGCCTGTTCGACGCGCAGGTCGAGGACGGCCGCGTCGTCGTCACGCTGCAGGAGGCCTGAAGGCTCCGCGCCCAGGCTCACGGCCGCTTCGGCGGCGTCGAGCGAGGCTCCAGATCGCGGCCCGACGTGTTGACGTCGGGCCGCTCTCGTCGCATGGTCCCTCGAGGGGAGGGGATGGGTCGTTCCATCGATCGACGGCATCATGCTGCCGCATCATGATGGCGTCGATGCCTGCGGGGCCTCCGCCGCCCGACCCCGCCGCGACCGGCGGCTCAGCTCGCGACGTAGCGCATCAGCACCGTGACGCGCGCCTGCACGTGGCGGGGAGCCAGGCCCTCGCTGGTCTTGAAGCCCAGGCCGACGCGGCCCGCCTCGATGTCCAGGAGCTCGGCCAGGGTGCGCTGGATCGCCAGCCGGTGGGGGCCCAGCTTGGGGCGATCGAGGGTCACGACGGCCGCGACGTTCACCAGCTCGGTCGTGCCGACCGCGTCGCGGATCCGTTCCTGGACGGTCTGCAGGATCACCTGGCTGTCGAGACCCTCGTAGTTGGGGTTGCTGGGCGGGAAGTACTGGCCGATGTCGCCCAACCCGAACGCCGCCAGCATGGCGTCGGAGAGGGCGTGGAGGAGGGCGTCGCCGTCGCTGTGCGCGGCGGCGCCGCGCGGGCTGAGCGGGATCTCGAACCCGCCCAGCACCAGCCTCCGGCCGGTCACCAGGCCGTGCGCGTCCTCGCCGAAACCGATCCGAAGGTCCGTCATGCCGGGGATCCTACCCCCATGGGCCCCGTGGCATGATGGCGCGCATGCCGTTCCGCGCCGGGGTCGCCGTCCTCGTGGGGGTCACGCTCATCTGGGGCACGACCTTCGTGGTGGTCAAGGAGACGCTGACCGTCCTGCCCGTCCCGCTCCTGCTGGCGCTGCGCTTCTCGCTGGCGGCCGCCCTGTTCGCCTGGGTGCCGTTCCACCGCGCAGCGCTGCGGCCGGCCCTGGTCCTGGGGCTGCTGGCGTTCGCCGGCTTCGCCACTCAGACCCTCGGCCTGTCGATCACCAGCGCCTCCAAGGCGGCCTTCATCACCGGCCTGTCGGTGGTGCTGACGCCGCTGGTGGCGGCCGCCTGGCTGCGCTCGCGCGTCCCCGGCCGGGCCTGGGCCGCGGCGCTGCTGGCGGTCGCCGGGTTGGCCCTGATGACGCTGCCGGGCGGCCGGATCGACGCTGTCAACGGCGGCGACCTGTGGGTGCTGGGGACGGCGCTCGCCTACGCGATCTACATCGTCTACCTCGGCCGCGTGGCGGGCGACGCGCCGGCGTTGTCGCTGGCCGGCCTGCAGCACCTGCCGATGGCGGGCCTGGCCTGGGCCTGGGCGATCCCGCACCTGCACGTCCTGCCCGAGGTGCCGGTCTCGGCCTTCCTCGCCGTCGGCTACCTCGCGCTGTTCGCGACCGCGATCGTCGCCGTCGCCCAGACCTACGCCCAGCGCGTCGTCCCGGCCCACCTGGCCGCGCTGATCTTCGTGCTCGAACCGGTGTTCGCGGCCCTCTTCGCCTTCGTGCTGTTGGGCGAGCGGCTGGGACCGCAGGGCTGGGCCGGCGCGGGCATGGTCCTGATCGCGATGCTGGTCGCCGAGGCGCGCCCCAAGCGACCGCGCCGCCCGCGGGTGCGGACGGCGCAGCGCTGAGAACGGCGGCGGCTCAGCCGCCCTGGATCAGCTTCTCGACCACCGAGCGATCCTCGAGCGTGCTGACGTCGCCGCTAAGATCCTGACCGGCCGCCACGTCGCGCAGCAGCCGGCGCATGATCTTGCCGCTGCGGGTCTTGGGCAGCGCGTCGGCGAAGTGGATCGCGTCCGGCTTGGCGATCGCGCCGATCTCCGTCGCGACGTGGTCGCGCAGGGCCGCGCGCAGCTCCTCGCTCCCCGCGCGGCCCCCCTCGAGCGTCACGAAGGCGACGATCGCCTGCCCCTTCAGCTCGTCGGGGCGGCCCACCACGGCCGCCTCGGCCACCGCCTCGTGCGACACGAGGGCCGATTCGACCTCCATCGTGCCCAGCCGGTGGCCCGAGATGTTCACCACGTCGTCCACCCGGCCCATGATCCAGTGGTAGCCGTCGGCATCCTTGCGCGCCCCGTCGCCCGCGAAGTAGACGTGGGGGATCTCGCTCCAGTACTGGTTTCGGTAGCGGTCGTCGTCGCCATGAACCGTGCGCAGCATCGACGGCCAGGGGCGCTTGAGGACCAGGTAGCCGCCCTCGTCCACGCCGACCTCGTTCCCCTCCACGTCGACGATCGCCGGGTCGACGCCGAAGAACGGCACGCCGGCCGAGCCGGGCTTGGCGTCGTGCACCCCCGGCAGGGTGGTGAGCATGATCCCGCCCGTCTCGGTCTGCCACCAGGTGTCGACGATCGGGCAGGCGTCGCCGCCGATGACGCGGCGGTACCACATCCACGCCTCGGGGTTGATCGGCTCGCCGACCGTGCCCAGCAGCCGCAGGCTGGTCAGGTCGTGCCGACCGGGGTGCGCGTCGCCCAGCTTCATGAACGCGCGGATCGCCGTCGGCGCGGTGTAGAAGACCGTGGCGCGGTAGCGCTCGACCATCTCCCACAGCCGGTCGGGGGCCGGGTGCGTCGGCGCGCCCTCGTACATCACCTGCGTCGCGCCGTTCAGCATCGGACCGTAGACGATGTAGCTGTGGCCGGTGATCCAGCCGACGTCGGCGGTGCACCAGAACACGTCGTTCGGCTGCAGGTCGAAGACGTAGCGGGTCGTCAGGTAGGTGTAGACCTGGTAGCCGCCGGTCGAGTGCAGCACGCCCTTGGGCTTGCCGGTCGATCCGCTGGTGTAGAGGATGAACGAGGGGTGCTCGGCGTCCAGCGGCTCGGCCGGGCAGTGGTCGCTGGCGTGCTTCATCTGGTCGTGGTACCAGACGTCGCGGCCCGGCTCCATGTCGACGTCGTTCTCGGTCCGGCGCACGACGACGACCGTCTCGACGCTGTCGGTGCGGGCGATCGCTTCATCGACCGCCGGCTTGAGCGGCAGCACCTTGCCGCGCCGGAAGCCGCCGTCGGCGGTGATGACCGCCTTGGCCTCGGCGTCGGCGATGCGGTCGGCCAGCGCCTGGGCACTGAAACCGCCGAAGACCACGCTGTGCGTCGCGCCGATGCGGGCGCAGGCCAGCATCGCGACCGCCGCCTCGGGGATCATCGGGAGGTAGATCGCGACGGTGTCGCCCTTGCCGATGCCGCGCGCCTTGAGGACGTTCGCGAAGCGTGACACCTCGCGCAGCATCTCGGCGTAGGTGAGGACCCGTCGGTCGCCCGGCTCGCCCTCCCAGAAGAAGGCGACCTGGTTGCCGCGGCCGGTCTCGACGTGTCGGTCGAGGGCGTTGTAGGCGAGGTTGGTGGTGCCGCCGACGAACCACTTGACGAACGGCTCGTTCCACTCCCGGACGGACTCCCACGGCGTGAACCAGTGCAGCTCCGAGGCGACCTCCGACCAGAAGGCGTCCGGCTCGTCGAGGGAGCGCCGGTACATCGCTTGGAAGGTCTCCGGGTCGCTCAGGCGCGCGTTCGCGCGGAACCGTTCCGGCGGGCGGAAGCGCCGCCCTTCCTGCAGGACCGACGTGATGCGTTCGGACATGACCGCCTCCTCGTGGGACGTCGTGACGGACGGCGACGCCGCGGCCCGACCGGGCCGCGGTGCGCGTGCTTCGGGACGTGTGCCGCGGAGCATACCGTACGGGCCGCGGCCGTTCGACCACGCGCCCGCCGGCCGGGCTCAGGCGGCGCGGCGCCCGAACGCCCAGCGCCACACCCGCGAGCGCCAGCCCCTCGGCACCTTCCACCAGTCGGCCGTGAAGATCACGAACACCGCGACGACCTCCAGGCGACCGGCGTACATCGCGAAGGTCAGCACGCCCTTGGACAGGTCGGGCAAGTCGGCGAAGTTGGCCATCGGGCCGACCGCACCGAAGCCGGGCCCGATGTTGCCCAGGCACGCGATCGCAGCGGTGAAGGCGGTGGCGAAGTCCGCGCCCTGCAACGCCAGCGCCGCGGCGACCGCGACGAACAGCGCGACGTAGAGCGTGATGAAGGCCGCGACCGCGCGCAGGACCTCCTCGGAAACCGTGCGCGCGCCGATCCGAACCGGCAGGACGGCGCGCGGGTGGAGGGCGCGCCGGACCTCGCGCGCCGTGTTCTTCGCGACGATCATCAGGCGGACGACCTTGATCCCGCCCGCGGCGCTTCCGGCGCTGCCGCCGACGAACATCAGCAGGATCAGGACCGTCTGCGCCGGGCCCGACCAGAGGGCGAAGTCGGTGGACGCATAGCCGGTGGTGGTCAGGATGGAGAGGCTCTGGAACAGGCCGTGCCGCACGGCCTCCAGCCCGCCGCTGGTGGCGTCGCGGATCAGCCAGGCGACGGCCAGGCCGGCCACCGCCGCGATGCTCAGGTAGGTGCGGAACTCGGGATCGCGCAGCAGCAGGCGAGGCCGACCGGTGAGGGCGCGGAACTGCAGCGCGAAGTTGGCTCCGGCGAAGACCATGAAGACGATCGCCACCCACTGCGAGCCGGCGCTGAACCCTTCGAACGAGCGAGCCTGCGGACTGAAGCCTCCCGCCGCGAGCGTCGTGAAGGCGTGCGCGACCGCGTCGTACGGTCCCATGCCGGTGGCCAGGTAGCCCAGAGCGCAGGCGAGCGTGAGGCCGACGTAGACGATCAGCACGGCGCTGGCCGTGTTGCGCAGGCGTGGCGTCATCCGGTCCTCGGTCGGACCCGGCGCCTCGGCGAAGAACAGCTGGCGTCCCGCGATGGCCAACTGCGGGAAGACGGCGATGAACAGCACGATGATCCCGACGCCGCCGACCCATTGGCTCAGGGCGCGCCAGAGGAACAGCTTCGGCCCGAAGGCGCCGAAGTCGCGCAGCACCGTCGCGCCCGTGGTGGTGAAGCCGCTCATCGACTCGAACAGGCCGTCGACGAAGCTCATGCCGCCGTCCAGCACGTACGGCCACGCCCCCACGAACGGCACGACGATCCACAGGAGCAGGACCGAGAGCAACGCCTCGCGGCGCGACGGCTCGCCCTCCGACGAGCCCAGCCGCCACGCCACACCGCCGACCAGGGCCGCCAGCCCGGCGGGGGTGACGAACCCCCGTCCCCCGTGACCCGCCGCGAGCGCTACCAGGCCGAAGAGGCCGAGCACCGCCGCGAACGCCACCAGGCCGGTTCCGACGATGCGCGGTGCGAACCGACCCCGACCCACCCGGCCGCGGCTCATCCTCAGCCTCCGGCGCGCCGGCCGAACGCCCAGCTCCAGAGCCGCGAGCGCACCCCGCGCGGCACCTTCCACCAGTCCGGCGTGAAGACGACGAACACGGCCACGACCTCCAGGCGGCCCGCGTACATCGCGAAGGTCAGCAGCACCTTGGAGGTGGCGGGAAGGTCGCCGTAGGAGGCCATCGGCCCGACCATCCCGAGGCCGGGACCGACGTTGCCGAGCGTCGCGATCGCAGCCGTGAAGGCGGTGGTGAAGTCGAGGCCCTGCAGGGCAAGCACCGCCGCGATCGTGATGAACAGGGCGACGTAGAGCGTCATGAAGGCCGCGACCGCGCGAAGGACCTCGTCCGGAACGGTGCGGGCGCCGACGCGGAGGGGCAGGATGGCGCGCGGGTGGAGGGCGCGCCGGACCTCGCGCGCGGTGTTCTTCCCAGCGATCATCAGGCGCACGACCTTGATCCCTCCGGCCGCGCTCCCCGCGCTGCCCCCCACGAACATCAGCAGCACCAGGACGGCTTGGGCCGCGGACGACCACGTCGCGTAGTCGGTCGAGGCGTAGCCGGTGGTGGTGAGGATCGACAGGCTCTGGAACAGGCCGTGGCGAACCGCCTCCAGGCCATCGGCGGTCTCGCCGCGGATCAGCCAGGCGAGCGCCAGCCCGGCCGTGAGCGCGATCGCCAGGTAGGTTCGGAACTCGGCGTCGTTCAGCAGCGTCCGGGGGCGACCGCCGAAGGCGCGCGCCTGCAGCGCGAAACTCGAGCCCGCGAGCGTCATGAAGACGATCGCGACCCACTGCGGGCCCGCCCCGAAGCCTTCGAACGAGCGCGCCTCCGGACTGAAGCCGGCCGCGGCGAGCGTGGTCATCGCGTGGGCGAGAGCGTCGTACGGGCCCAGGCCGGTCGCCAGGTAGGCCAGGATCGCCGCCGCCGTCAGGCCGGCGTAGACGACCATCACGGCGCTGGCCGTGTTGCGCAGCCGGGGCGTCAAGCGGTGCTCGGTCGGTCCCGGCGTCTCGGCGAAGAACAGCTGGCGTCCCGCGATGGCCAACTGCGGGAAGACGGCGATGAAGAGCACGATGATCCCGATGCCGCCCACCCACTGGCTGAAGGCGCGCCAGAGGAACAGCTCGGGGCCGAAGTCGCCGAAGTCGGACAGGGCGGTCGCGCCGGTCGCCGTGAAGCCGCTCATGGACTCGAACAAGGCGTCGGCCAGGTTCATGCCGCCATCGGCGACGTACGGCCACGCCCCCACGACCGGGATCACCAGCCATAGCAGCAGCACCGAGAGAAGCGCCTCGCGGCGTGACGGCTCGCCGTGTGCGGACCCGAGGCGCCAGAGGAGCACGCCGACCGGTGCGGCGACCGCCGCCGTGCTCAGGAAGCCGACACCGCCGTGCCCCGCCAGCCACGCGACCGTGCCGAAGGCGGCGAGCGCCGCGGACAGGGCCAGCAGGCCGGTGCCGACGATCCGCGGCGCGAAACGGCCGCGTCCTGTGCTCTTGGTCGCCACGTCAGGCTCCGGGCTGGCACTGCTGCTTCAACCAGGCCTCGACGGCGGCGACGTTGTCGGGCGTCGTCACGATGAACAGGTGGTCGCCGTGCTGAAGCGTCGTCTCGCCCGAGGGGATGATCACCTTCTCGCCCCGGATGATCGCACCGATCAGGCTGTCGCGCGGAGCCCCGAGGTCGCGCACCTTGCCGACGGAGGCCTGGAACGGGTAGGTCACCTCCATCACCTCGGCCCGATCCTCGATCGTGGCGAGGTGGTCGACCTCGTCGATCTGCAGCCAGTTCAGGACCTCCTGCAGCGCCGCGGTCCGTGGGGTCAGCGGGGAGTCGATGCCGACCCGCTCGAACAGCCGGCGGTTGCGGGCGCGACCGACGCGGGTGATGACCTTGGGGATGCCGAGCTGCTTGGCGAGCAGGCTGACGAGCAGGTTCTTGCCGTCGTCGTCGGTCACCGCCACGACCACGTCGCTGTCGTCGAGGCGCTCCTGCTCCATCAGCTCGAGGTCGGTGCCGTCGCCGTGCAGCACCAGCGCGCCCGGCAGCAGCGCGGCCAGCTTCTCGCAGCGCGTCTCGTCCTGCTCGATCACGGTCACGCGGGCGTGGGCGTCCTGCAGGCGCTCGGCCACCATGAAGCCGACGTTGCCGCCGCCGACGATGGTGACCCGGACCCGGCGCTTGCGCGGGGCGAAGCGCTTCTCGACCGCGCGCATGCTCTCACGCGTGCCCAGGAACACCACCTTGTCGTCCGGGCAGAGCGTCGTCGTGCCGGAGGGGACCACGAAGTCGTCGCCGCGGATCGCGCCGACGATCAGGGCGCTGGCGGGCACGTCCGCCTCGGCCAGCGTCTGGCCGACGAAGGGGTCGTCCGGCTCCAGCCGGTACTCGAGCATGTGGAGGCGGTCGTCGGCGAAGCTGGCGCTGTCGAGCGCGCGCGGCACCCGCACGATGCCGGCGATCTGGCGCGCCAGGATCCGTTGCGGCCACAGCACGCGGTCGATCGACAGGCCGACGTTGGTCATCGCCCCGTCGCGCGAGAAGGCGTCCATGTAGCGCTGGCGCGACACGAACGCCAGCGTGCGCGTCGCACCCAGGCCCTTGCCCGCCAGGCAGGCCAGCACGTTGACGTCGTCGTTGCCGGTGCAGGCGATCAGTGCGTCGGCGGCGGCGGCCCCGGCCTCCGCGAGGTCGTCGGGATCGGCGCCGTTGCCCCGCACGAAGCGGACGTCGAGGGTCTCGAACGCGCTAGCGTTCTGCTCGTCCTGGTCGAGCACGGTGACGTTGTGCATGCGGTGGAGCGCGGACGCGATCTGCTGGCCGGATTCGCCGCCACCGACGAGGACGAGGTCCATACGCGCGCCATCTTAGCCGAGGTGGGCCGGCGTGACCCCGCGCGGCTCAGCGCCGGGGGCGTAGCCGAAGCGAGGCCAGCCAAGCGACGGCGGTCGCGACCAGCAGCACCCACGGCGTGAGCGTGCCGTAGCGGACGTAGGGCGTGAGCGCGTCGCTGCGCGCGTAGGCGACCTGGAGCGTGCCGCGGATCCCGCGGTCCAACCGGTCGCGCACGACGCCGGCCGGGTCGACCACGCCGGTGATGCCGTCGTTGCCGGCCCGGAGCAGCCAGCGGCGCGTCTCGATGGCGCGAAGACGGCCCATCTCGAAGTGCTGCTCGGCCCCCGAGCCGCGCGCGAACCAGGCGTCGTTGGTGACGTTGATCAGGACCTCGGCGCCGGCGGCGACCATCGTCCGAGGGATGCGTGCGAAGACCGATTCGTAACAGACGTACGCCGCCACCGGTCCGTCGGCGGTGATCAGCGGCGCCGGCCCCGGGCCGGGCACGGTGTTCTGGAGCAGCGGCAGGCCGAACAGGCCGAACACCGCCCGGTAGACCGGCGCGGCGCGCTCCAGCCAGGGCCAGCGC
>CAZJGU010000008.1:11741-32806 GCA_964545455.1 uncultured bacterium
CGGCACCAGCACGTGCTTGTCGTAGCGGTCGCTGATCCGGCCGTCCGCCAGACCGTAGACGGCGTTGGCGCCGCCCCCCTCGACCCGGGCGCGGCCGCCGACGACGAAGGTGGCGTCCGGGGCGGCGGCCTGGATGGCGGTTCGCGCCGGCTCGCCGCGGAAGCCCTCGAGCGGGAAGCCGAGGACCGCTCCCTCGGGCCAGACGACCAGGTCGGGCGTGGTCCCGGCCTCCGCGACCGCGGCCGCGGTCAGGTCGACGTGCACGTCGAGCTCCTGCGCGGCGGAGACGGCGCGCCCGAACGGATCGACGTCGCCCTGGACCAGCAGGGCGGTGCGATCGGGCACCGGCAACGCGGCCGCGACGCGGTCGCCGTGCGCGGAGCCCGTGACCCAGGCGGCGGCCACGAGGCCGGTGGCCGCCAGGGCCACGACGATCGCGCCGCCGCGTGGGCCGGACGCACGACGGGCACGGCCGAACGGCGCTGCGCGGCCGGGAGGGGACGCAGGGACGAACGGCGCCGCCAGCGCCGCTGCGGCGACCGCCGCCAGCAGGCCGAGGCCGTGCACGCCGACCACGTCGGCCCACTGCGCGACCGGCGTGCCCAGCCAGCCGTAGCCCAGCGAGCCCCACGGGAAGCCCAGGAAGCCCAGGCCGCGCAGCCACTCGACCAGGATCCAGATCGGCGGGAGCAGCAGCAGCGTGCCGGCGCCGCCGCCACCCGCCAGCCGTGCCAGCGCCGCCGTGGCGCCCCAGATCGCCGCCAGCGCCGCGAGCAGCGCCGGGAAGAGGACCCAGAACACGCCGCCGAGCAGCACCGAGAAGCTGGCCGGAAGCCACAGGATGTGGAGCGAGAACAGGCCGATCGCCGCGACGGCCCCCACCACGAACGCCTCGCGCGGGCCGCGCGCCGACGCGATCAGGCCGAAGACGACGGCCAGGGCGACGGGCAGCAGCGGCAGCGAAGCGGGCGGGAACGCGGTCGAAGCGACCACGCCGGCAGCGGCGGCAGCGAGGGCGCGCACGATCACGAGCGACACGCTAGCACGGGCCCTCGCGCGCGTCGGTCAGGGGGTCTTCAGGAGCAGCGACGCCGTCAGCGCGACCCGCTGCAGCGTCTCGCGCAGGCGCACGTGCTCGTGGCGCGCGTGCGCACCGCCCCCGACCGAGCCCAGGCCGTCCAGCGTCGCGACGCCCAGGGCCGAGGTGAAGTTGCCGTCCGAGGCCCCGCCCACGACCGCCTCGCCCAGCTCCAGACCCAAGCCCTCCAGCCGCTCGCGCGCTTCGGCCAGCAGGGCCCGGTTGGCCGGCGTGGCCTCCATCGGCGGGCGGTTCAGGTCCGCCTCCACGCGCACCTCGACCCGCGGATCGCGCGGGCGGTAACTGCGCAGGGCGGTCAGGATCCGCTCGCCCTCGGCGACGGTCGCGATGCGGACGTCGATGCGGGCGCGGGCCGACTCGGCCACGACGTTCGAGGTGCTACCGCCCGACGCCACCGTCAGGTTCACGGTGGTGCCGGCGTCCGGATCGGCGAGCCCTTCGGCGTAGAGCAGCAGGTGCGCCAGCTCGCGCAGGGCGCTGGCGCCGTCCTGCGGGTTGAGGCCGGCGTGCGCGCTCACGCCGCGCAGCTCCACGCGCACCTCGCCGACCCCCTTGCGGCCGACCTTCAGCGCGCCGTCGTCGCGGCCCGGCTCCAGCACCAGCACGCGGGCGTGACGGCGGGCCTCCTCCTCGATCAGGCGGCGCGAGGCGTGGCTGCCGATCTCCTCGTCGGAGGTGATCAGCAGCGTCACCGGACCGCGCAGCTGGCCGACGGCGCGGACGGCCCGCACGGCGTGCAGCGCCCCGGCGATCCCGGCCTTCATGTCCAGCACGCCCGGACCGACCACGCGGTCGCCGTCACGGCGCCACGGCATCTCGGCCAGGGTCCCGAGCGGCCAGACGGTGTCGTAGTGGGCCAGAAGCAGGGTCGCCTCGGTCGGATCGGCGCCGCCGAGGCGCGCCCGCACGACGTCGCCGACCCCGTCCGCGGGCAGGCGTTCGACCTGCCAGCCGTCGCCCGCGAGCACCTCGGCGAGGTGCCCCGCCAGGCGGTTCGCCGCGGTCGGGTCGTGGCTGGGCGACTCGTGCTCGACCAGCGTGCGAAGGGTCGTCAGGTAGGCGCCCTCGTCGTCGAGGACGCGCGCGAGGAGGTCGGGGAGCGGGAGGTTCGCCATGCGGGGCATGCTAGCCCGTGCCGGGTGGCCGGCGCATCGTCGGGCCGCGCGTCAGAGGCCGTCGACCGCGGCGTCCGTGTCCACGAGGCGCGCCTCGCGCATCCGCTCGGCCAGTTCGCGGACGTGCGGCTCCTGGGTGGTGCGCGCGTAGCTGTAGCCGAGGCGGAAGTCGGTCTCGGCCCGCTCCGGGTCGACGTCGGCCTCGATCCGCGCCCGCGACAGGTAGACCTGCGCCAGCAGCACGTCGCGCATGCGCTGCGGCTTGACGGCGTGCAGGTCGAGCAGCGCTTCCTGGTAGGCGATCGCGGCGCCACGCACGTCGCCGCGGTCGGCCAGAGCCTTGCCGCGCTTGAAGTGCCGGGCCGCGCTGAAGAGCAGTTCACGCACGTCGGCGAGTCTACCTCGCGTCGTCCCCCGACCCGTCGTCCCCCGACCCGTCGTCGCACCCTTCCGGTCCGCGGTCGGGGCCCAAGCGCGCGAGCGTGTCGAGCTGCAGCTGACGCAGGTCGTCGAACGTCGCCGCCAGCGCGTCCGCGTCGCCGCGTTCCGCGGCGTCGCGCGCGTCGAGGCGGAGCGCGTCGAGGTAGTCCGACAGCACGTAGGCGCTGTCGGGGTCGACCTCGAGCTCGTAGCGCAACAGCTGCTGGCGCAGCTCGTCGATGGCGCCCTCGACCCGCGCCCGCAGCGCCTCCAGGTGGGACCCTGCGCGGCTCACGCCGGGGCCTCCCCCCGCTCCGCCCGCGTCGCGGAAGCGATCTCGACGCGGTCGAGGCCGGCGCGCTTGACGGCGTAGAGGGCGGTGTCGGCCCGCTCGATCGGCTCGAACACCGTAGCGGCCTCGCTCGGTACGTCACCGACGACCAGACCGGCGGAGAACGTGAGCGGACGGGACAGCGGCGTCGGTGTCGCGAGGCGCAGCGCTTGGCGCAGTCGCGCGAGCAGCGCCGCGCCCAGCGGCGCGTCCAGGCCGGCGGCGACGATGCGGAACTCCTCGTCGCCCCAGCCCAGGACGACGTCGTCCTGGCGCACCCGGTCGCCGACCAGGACGGCCAACACCCCGACCAGCTGGACGTAGCCCAACGTCGCGAGCGTCACGACCCGAGCGGTGGCGCCCATGCCGGCATCGAACAGGCTGGTGGCGGTCACGAAGATGACGCTCACCAGGCCGACCACGACCACGACGGCGGGCCACGGGCCGCGCTCGTCCTGGCGCAGCTCGAGCCACAGCAGGCGGGCGTCCGACGCACGACCGCGCAGCGTGCCCTCCAGCGCGGGCAGGCTGGCGAGGATCAACAGGCCGTCGAGGAGCGGGAACGACAGCGCCGGACCGGCCCCGGGGACCCGGCCCAGCACGAAGCCCAGCACGACCAGCGGCGGCAGGGCGGACAGCGTCCAGAGCGGCCAGCGGACGTGCGACAGGCGTAGCAGCGCCACCAGCCAGGCGACCGAGCCTGCCAGGTAGAGCACGTCGCTGAGCGTCACGGCGCCCACGGCCGGCAGCGCCGCGCCGGTCGTGCGCGTCCACGACCAGGCGAGCTCCTCGACGGTCCAGGCCATGCTGCCCGCCAGCGCCCAGGTCCAGGCGCAACCACGGGGACGGCGCACGGCGATCAGCAGCGTCAGCGACGCCATCGTCAGCGGCAGCGCGATCGACGACCCCGTCGGACCCTGCAGGCCGAGGACCAGCAGCGCCGTCGCGACGAGGAGCGCCATCGGCACGTCCAGCGACGAGCCGAGGCCCGATCGCATCGGCCCACGCCGACCGACGGCGGTCATGGCTGGGCTCCGGTCGGCCGGTCCGCGGGGCGCGTCGCCGCCAACCGCTGCAGGGCGATGCCGGCGGCGACCGTGACGTTCAGCGACTCGACGCGAGGATCGTGCTCGATCCGGACGGTCCGGCCCAGCGCCCGCTCGGCGTCGCGCAGACCCGGCCACTCCGGCCCGGCGACCAGGGCGACCGGCGCCGCGCCGCGCGCGAAGCGCTCGAGTGGCGTGGCGCCCGCGCCGTCGAGCAGCACCAGATCGTGCTCCGGCCAGGCGGCACGGTAGCCGACCAGGTCGTCGTAGGTCGCGATGCGTAGCGCGAACGTCGCGCCGGCCGCGGCGCGCGTCACGTGCGGCGACCAGGGGTCGGCCTCGCCGAGGATCACCAGGTCCTCGACCCCGAAGGCGAGGGCGGTCCGCTGCAGGGCGCCCAGGTTGCCGGGGTCGCGCGGCTGGATCAGGACCAGGTGGTCATGCTCCGGGGTCGGCCGGGCCCAGCGTTTGGCGAAGGCCGCCAGAACGTGGGCGCTGCCCTTCGAACGCTTCTCGATCACGGTCGCATCGTCGCGTCGCGCCGGAACGCCGGCGCGCGCGCACGCTGCCGACAGGCGGGCCCGGCGCGCGTCCGGCAGGTCGCCGTGCCAGCGCACCTCGATCGCCGCCTCCGGCGCCCAGCGTAGGAGCTCGTGCACCGCGAAGTCGCCCACGACCCAGCCGTAGGGCAGGGCACGGCGGTAGCGGGGGAGCGAACCGGGGGGCAGTCGGAGCGACTCAGCCGGAGCCATCGGGCCCCCCGCCACCCTCCAAGCGGAAGGGTCGCTCCATCCCCTCGCGCGCCGCCTCGCGGGCCGGAGGCGGCGCCCAGTCGAGCGCCAGCACGCCGCGGTAGGCCTTGCGTGCCTCCTCGCGTCGCCCGTCGAGGTCGTAGAGCTGCCCCAAGCGGGCCAGCAGCCAGCCGGGCAGGTGGGGCGGACCGGTGAGGTCGCCGCGCAACGCTTCGACGAGGACGTCGAGCGCCTCGGCGGCGTGGCCGTGGCGTAGCAGGGTCTCGGCCTCCGCCAGGCGCGCCTCGGGCTCGTCCAGCCCGCGGAGCGCCGACAGCAGGCCGGCCGGATCGTCGGCCTCGCCGGCGAAGGCGGTGTCCAGCAGCGCGCGCTGCCGGGCCGCCTCGCTGGGGGGCACGTTGTCCACGTCGGTCAGCACGCCCTCCAGGCGGCGACGCAGCGACGGCACATGATCGATCGGGGCCAGCAGGACGGTGCGTCCCGCGGCCAGGGTACGGGCGCGCTCGGCCGCCGCGTCGGCGCGGGCCTCGAGCCAGTCGGTGCCGGGACCGTCGCCGAACAGCTCGACCTTGAGGTCCTGGACCGTCGCCACCAGGGGTTCCAACTCGCTGCGGACGCGCCCGAGGTCCAGGGCGCCGGTCAGCAGGTCGGCCAGCGGCCGCTCGGCCTCGTCCAGGCGCTCCAGGGCGGGGTGACCCCCGGTCGCTTCGCGCAGGATGCGGACGAAGTCGTCGGGGGCGCTGGGGTCGGGCGACGGCTCGCCGATGGCGTGCACCGGCAGCTTGCGCGCGACGGCCCAGTCCAGCGCGGCGGCCAGCGCCGGGTCGTCCAGGTCGCGCCAGGCGGCCCCGGCCCACGCGTCGGCCGAGACCGCCGTCGTCGCCAGCGCGTCCGGCGCCTGCGCGGCGACGATCTCCGTCACCGTCGCAGCGTTGTAGCGAGGGAAGCGACGGTGGAACGGTCCGACCAGGGGTACGAGGAAGAGCGGCATCGGCCCCATGGTACCGTCCCAGGCACGCGAAACCGGTCCTGGCGGCCGGCGGGAGGAGGCGAGATGTACCGAGATGCGCGCACCCCGGCCTGGCACCGCGACCTCGTCTGGATCGCCGGAGGGATCGCGGTCGTGGCGACCCTGGTGGCCGCGTTCGGTCTGTGGTGGAGCCGTGCGGCGGACGCCGTTCACGGCCCCGAGATCGTGACGTCGGCGCTGCGGGCGACGTTGATCCCCAGCGAGGAGGAGGCCCTTCCGGTCGGCGACGAAGCCGCCATCGTGCCGGGCGAGGCGTTCGCGGCGCTGCCCGGCGCCGGCCTGCGGATCGAGCCCGACGAGCTCGACGCCATCGACGCCGAGGCGGTGCTCGGCCGGGCGGCCCAGGCGTGGACGAGCTCCCTGCTCGAGGACGGCCGCGAGGCGCTGCTGGCCGTCGTGCCGGGCGCGTCGCTGGCGTCCCAGTTGCGGCGCGCCGTCGACGGTCCCGCGACCGACCTGGTCGAGGCTCAGCTGGCCGAGGAGCTGCTGCCCGCCGGGCTGGGCGACGGCTCGCGCATGGCCAACTGGCCGCTGCAGGCCCAGCGTGCGCCGGGCGAGCCGGTCCAACCGATCGTCGGCATCTTCGTCACCATCGACCCCGCCGAACTGCAGGGCCTGACGCCGGGGCAGATCGGCGAGCTGGTCGTCCGGCGGCTGGCCGAGACGACCGTCGCATTCGGTGCCGACGCCGCCCGCGAGGTCATCGCCAACGACAACCTTGCCGCCCGCTACGAGCAGGGGCTCGCGCAGGCCCGTTCGGCCACCCGCAGTCTGTTCGAGGTGCTGCTCGTCGGTCGAGCCGACGAGGTCGCCGCACGGATCGACGAGGCGCGCGAGGTCGCGCGCTCCGCCGCCGCCGGCACCCCCCGCCTGGACGGTGCACTGGCCGGCGTGGACGTGAGCGGTCTGTCGACCGAGGCGGCCAACGAGCGGATCCTGGCCGCCCTCGCCCAGGCGGTCTGGGAGGACGGCGTCGACGCTGCGCGCGCGGCGCTGGGCGACGATCCCCGCGCCGAGCGCCTGAGCACGGCGGTGCCGGTCCTGGCGCGCGTCGGTGCGGACGCGCAGCGGCGGGCCACCCGCTGGGCGGTCTCGGCGGCGGTCGTCGCGCTCCTGGCGCTGGCGCTGGTCGCCGCATTGGCTGCGGGGCCGGGGCGGTTGGGTCGCCCCGGCGCGGCCCTGTTGCTGGCCGCAGCCCCAGGCTCGGCGCTCGCCTGGGCGCTGCTGCGCGTGGTCGAACGCTCGCAGGGCGCCGGCCTGCCGGAGGGCGCGTCCGCCGAGGGGGCGTTCGGCACGCTGTCCGGGTTGGTGGCGCACCTCGTGAGCGGCGTTCCGGCCGAGCTGGCGCGCGAAGGGCTGATCGTGCACGGCGCGGTGGCCGCCGCCGGCGCGCTGCTGGTGCTGCTGGCCGGCATCGTCGGCCTGGCAGGGGCGATGCGGCCACGCCGCCGCGGCTACCTGTGAGCCATTCCCGTCGGGCCGTGGCCCAGGCCGCTTCGGTCGTGGGCCGCAACGGCTAGGCTCGTTCCATGGCATCGCGACCCGACGTTCCCGGCCGGCGCCCGCGCAGGCGGACGCAGCGACGACGTGACGCCGCGGCCGAGCTGATCGATCGGCGCCACGAGCCCTTCGACCTGCCGGTCGCCGTCGAGCCGCGACCGGTCGTCGGCGTGCCGCCGCTGGACCACCCCTCGCTCTACCTGAACCGTGAGGCGGGCGACCTGGACTTCGACGCGCGCGTCCTCGCCCAAGCCCTCGACGAGCGTTTGCCGTTGCTCGAGCGGGTGCGCTACCTGGCGATCGCGGCGTCCAACCTCGACGAGTTCGTCATGAAGCGGGTCGGGGGCCTGCGCCGCCAGGAGGAGGCGCGGGTGCTGGCCACCAGCCCCGACGGCCGCACGCCCAGCGAGCAGCTGGACCTGGTGCGCGTCGCGATGCGCCGGCTCTACCGGCGCATGGAGCGCCTCTGGCGCGACGAGTTGCGGCCGGCCCTGCGCCAGCAGGCGGGCATCGACGTCGTCGACGAGGACGACCTCGACGACGAGGAGCACGTCGCCGCCGAAGCCGCCTTCGAGCGCGACCTGTACGGCATCGTGACGCCGTTGGCCGTCGACTCCGGCCGGCCGTTCCCGTTGATCAGCAACCTGAGCCTGTCGCTGGCGGTGATCCTGAAGCGTCCCGACGAGGCCGAGGAACTCTTCGTCCGCATCAAGGTCCCGACCTCCGGGGGCCGCCTCGTGCGCACCTCCAAGGGCCGCTGGCTTCCGGTCGAGCAGCTGCTCGAGCGCTACGTCGGCCGCTTCTTCCCCGGCATGGAGCTGGTCGGCGTGTGGCGCTTCCGGGTGACCCGCAACGCCGACATGCGCCTCGACGAGGAGGAGGCCGACGACCTGCTCGCCACGATCAGCGAGGAGCTGCGCGAGCGTCGCTTCGCTCCGGTCGTGCGGCTCGAGATCGAGGCCAGCATGCCGCAGCGGGTCCGGCGCTACCTGACCAGCCACCTGGCGGTCGGCGACGAGGACGTGATCGAGGCCGACCGCGTGCTGGCCCTGGCGGACCTGGTCGAGCTGGCCGACATCGAGGCGCCCGAGCACCGCTTCGAGCCGTGGAGCGGCATCACCGCCCGCCGCATCGCCACGCACTACGCCAGCGACGAGCAGGCGACGCTGTTCGACCTGATCCGTGCCTCGGACGTGCTGGTCCACCACCCCTACGACCTGTTCCGCACCAGCGTCCAACGCTTCATCGAGGAGGCGGCGGACGACCCCGACGTGCTGGCGATCAAGCAGACCCTCTACCGCACCAGCTCGCAGAGCCCGATCGTCGCTGCGCTGGTGCGCGCCGCCGAGCGCGGCAAGCAGGTCGCCGTCCTCGTCGAGGTCAAGGCGCGCTTCGACGAGGCCAACAACATGGAGTGGGGCGAGCGGCTCGAGGCCGCCGGCGTGCACGTCAGCTACGGCTTCGTCGACCTCAAGATCCACACCAAGGTGGTGCTGGTGGTGCGGCGCGAGGCGGACGGCATCCGCACGTACGCCCACGTCGGGACCGGCAACTACAACGCCAAGACCGCGCGGCTCTACACCGACGTCGGGCTGCTGACCTGCGACCCCGCGATCGGCAGCGACCTGGTCAACCTCTTCCACCACATCACCGGCTACGCGCCCGAGCAGCGCTACCGCGACCTGCTGGTCGCGCCGTGGGACATGCGCGACCGCTTCCTGGCGCTGATCGAGCGCGAGATCGAGCACCAGCGCGCCGGTCGCGCCGGCCGCATCGTCGCCAAGATGAACGGCCTGGACGACGTGCCGATCATCCAGGCGCTCTACCGCGCCTCGCAGGCGGGGGTCGAGATCGACCTGATCGTGCGTGGCCACTGCCGCCTGCGCCCGGGCGTGCCCGGCGTGAGCGAGACGATCCGGGTCGTCAGCATCCTCGGACGCTTCCTCGAGCACGACCGGATCTTCCACTTCGGCAACGGCGGCGATCCCGAGGTGCTGCTCGGCAGCGCCGATTGGAAGAAGCGCAACCTGACCGACCGCATCGAGGCGATCGTGCCGGTGCGCGACCCGGAGCTGCGCGGGCGCCTGATCGGCATCCTCGAGGCCGCCCTGAGCGACAACCGCAGCGCCTGGGACCTGGACCCGGACGGCCGCTACGTGCAGCGCTCGCCCGGGAGCGGCGAGCCGGTCCGGTCGCTGCAGGAGCTGTTGATCGAGCGCGCCCTGCGCGCCGAGCTCTAGCCCGACCGTCGCTCCGGCCCGGCCGCGGCCGCGCGCCAGACGTCCGGCGCGAGGTCCGCCTCGGCGACCATCGCGGCCAGGTCGGCCGGGGCCAGCGGGTGGCGCCCCGCGACCGCCACGAAGGCCGCCTCGAGCAGGTTGGTCGGCAGGCTGCGGCCCTCCAGACGCGGCGTGGTCGTCGCGACGCGGACGACCCCGCGCCGCCGCAGGTCGGCCAGGTCGGCGGTCGTGGTGGTGTTGGTGAGGATCGTGGCGCCGGTCAGGTCGTCGGGCGCGTAGCGCCGGATCAGGTGCCAGTCGCCGGCCAGCACCTCGGCCCGTTCGAACCAGCGGGCGCGCCAACCCCGGACCGCGCTCTCCTGCTTGGCGCCGGTCGGGTAGATCCAGTCGATCGGAAACCGCACCACCACCGGCGCGACGATCCGCACGGCCCGCTCGAAGCGGACCAGGTCGTGCATCGGCAGCGGCAGCCCGAGCAGGAAGGCGAAGTCCCCGATCGTCAGCGAGGCCCCGGCCTCGGCCAGCGCCTCGGCCATGCCCCAGCGGTCGACCGCCGAGGGCAGCAGCACCCGACGGCCCCGCCAACCGATCTCGTCCGCCAGGGTCCGCACCGCCTGGCGTTCCAGCGTCGCCTTCAACCCTGCGCCGCAGACCACCGGCGTGGCGCCGGCGTGGCGCACCAGCCGGACGGCGTCGCGCAGCCGGTAGCGCCGCCCCGCGACCCGCAGCTCCAGGTCGGCGCCCCCCAAACCGAAGGCGTCCACCTCGCCCTGCAGCTGCTCGAACAGGCGCGCCGCGCGCGCCCGGTCGCCGTCGGTGCCGCGGCGCTCCAGCCGCACGCGGCGGCCCAGCAACTCCATTTCGATGGCGGCGTCGCGCCGGGACGACCCCAGCGAGACGCTCACGACCCGCAGCGGCGCGTCGGGCGGGGGGGTGCTCATGGGGCGTCGGTCGTGCTCGCCTCGTGCTCGCCGCGCGCCGCCCGCGCCTTCTCGAGGTCGCGCGCCCGGCGCTCGGCCTGGCGCAGGATCCACACCTCGGGCACGATCTCGGCCACCAGGTCGCCGTCGTCGAAGACGCGCACCATCGAGCTCTCCGACACCACCACCGCGACCGCGTCGGTGTCGCGCGTGATCGACGCCGCCGCCATGTGGCGCGTGCCCAGGCCCAGGGGCAGCTCGATCCCCTCGGCGCTGGCCGACAGGTAGCGGCAGGCCGCCACGGCGACCCCCTCGTCGGTGACGACGAAGGCGCCGTCGAGCTGGGCGAGCTCCTTGAGCGTCTCGCGCACGCTGGCGTCCTCGATGCGGGTCCGCTCGGGAGGGTGACCGTGCAGCGGGTCCAGGATGAGCGGCCGCGAGCGGGCCAGCACCGCCTGGTGATCGCCGACGGTGAAGAGCGCGCCGATCTTGCGTCCCTCGCGCCCCTCGCGCGCGATCTCGAGCGCCAGGTGGGTGATCGCCACCAGCGTCTCCGGCTGGCAGCTGCGCTGGGCCAGGAAGGCGTCGCTGAAGGGATCGACGTCGCGCAGCATTCAGCGTCCTGCAGGACGGCGACGGGGACGGTGCGGCATGCCCTAGGGTAGCCCGCCTCGGCGACGGACGGCGTGAAGCGGCGTTGCTAGACTCCGCGCATGAGCGATCCCTCCCCCCGCATCTCCGTCGTCGGCGCCGGCATGGCCGGCTCGGATGCCGCGCTGGCCGCCGCTCGCCTGGGCGTGCACGTCGACCTGTACGAGATGCGGCCGGTCCGCACCACCCCTGCGCACGCGACCGCCGACTTCGCCGAGATGGTCTGCAGCAACAGCCTCGGCGGCGAGGGCGAGAGCAACGCCAAGGGCCTCCTGCAGGCCGAGATGCGGGCCGCCGGCGGCGCCATCCTGGGTGCGGCCGACGGGGCGCGGGTGCCGGCCGGCGGCGCGCTGGCGGTCGATCGCGCGCAGCTGGCCGCCGCCGTGACCGCCCGCATCGAGTCCGAGCCGCGCATCACCGTCCACCGCCGGGAGGTGACCGAGCTCCCACCCGGCGTCACGGTGCTCGCGACCGGGCCGCTCACCAGCGACGCCTTCGCCGGCGCCGTCGGCGCGCGCCTCGGGGCGGAGTTCCTGGGCTTCTACGACGCGGCGGCGCCGATCGTCGACGTCGACTCGATCGACAGGGACGTCGTCTACCGCAAGGGCCGCTACGACCAGGCGGCCGACTACCTGAACGTGCCGCTGCGCAAGGAGGACTACGATCGCTTCTTCCAGGCCCTCGCCGAGGCGCGCAGCCACACCCCGCACGACTGGGAGAAGCTCGAGTTCTTCGAGGGCTGCATGCCGATCGAGGAGATCGCCCGGCGCGGCTACGACACGCCGCGCTTCGGACCGATGAAGCCGGTCGGCCTCGAGCACCCCGCCACGGGCGAGCGCTTCTTCGCCGTCGTGCAGCTGCGCCAGGAGGACGCCGCCGGCCGGATGTGGTCGCTGGTCGGCTTCCAGACCGGCCTGAAGTGGGGCGACCAGAAGACCGTCGTCCAGACCCTGCCGGGGCTCGAGCGGGCGGACATCGTGCGCTACGGCGTGATGCACCGCAACACCTACCTCAACGCGCCGCGGTTGCTGACGCCCCAGTTGGCGCTGCGCTCCGACGCCGACCTGTTCGTCGCCGGCGTGCTGGCCGGCACCGAGGGCTACCTGGAGTCGTCCGCGACCGGCTGGCTGGCCGGCGTCAACGCCGCCCGCCGCGTGCTGGGCCAGGCGCCGGTGCTGCCGCCCGAGGCGTCGATGCTGGGCGGCCTGGTGCGCTTCCTGTCCGGCGCCAACCCGGACGGCTTCCAGCCGATGAACGCCAACTGGGGGCTGGTGCCCAACGCCCCCAAGAAGGACGCGGAGGGACGCCGGATGGGCAAGAAGGACCGCCGCATCCATATGTACCGGACCGGCCTGGCCGCCTTCCGGGCGTGGCTGCCCGACGTCCTGCCGGGAACGCCCGACGCGCCGGACGCGCGCCCGGTCGAAACCGTCGCCTGACCGGCGGCGGGTAGGATGCCGGCCATGCCTCCGATCGACCTCCGCAGCGACACCGTCACCGTCCCCGACGCCGCCATGCGCCGCGCCATGGCCGAGGCCGAGGTGGGCGACGACGTCTACGGCGAGGATCCCACCGTGATCCGCCTGCAGGACGAGCTGGCCGAGATGGCCGACGTCGAGGCCGGCCTGTTCTTCCCGACCGGCACGATGGCCAACCAGGCGGCGCTGGCCGCCCACACGGGCCGTGGCGAGGAGGTGATCCACCCCGAGGGCGCCCACGTCTACGAGTACGAGATCGGCGCGATGTCGCTCCTGTCCGGACTGACCCCGCGGGCGATCCCCGCCCCCGGGGGCGTGCCCAACGTGGCCGACCTGCGTGCCGCGGTGCACCGCAGCGTGCACCAGGCGCCGACCGGCCTGGTCGTGCTCGAGAACACGCACATGAAGGCCGGGGGTGCCGTCCTGCCGCAGGCGGCCAAGCAGGCGCTGATCGACGCCGCGCGGGAGGAGGGGCTGCCGGTGCACCTGGACGGTGCGCGTGCCTTCAACGCCGCCGTGGCGCTCGGGGTCGGCATCGACGAGGTGACCGCCGGCTTCGACAGCGTCTCGATCTGCCTCAGCAAGGGGCTCGGGGCGCCCGCCGGCACCGTGCTGCTCGGGAGCCGCGCGTTCCTGGCCCGGGCGCACCGCTACCGCAAGGCGTTCGGGGGCGGCATGCGCCAGACCGGCGTGCTCGCGGCAGCCGGGCTGGACGCGATCCGGCGCGGGCCGGCGCGCCTGGCCGACGACCATCGCAGGGCGCGGCGGTTGGCCGAGGGGCTCGCACGGCTGCCGGGCGTGGAGGCCGCCCCGGAGGCCGTGCAGACCAACATCGTCTACGTCTCCATCGACGAGGCGCACGCCGTCGTCGACGATTGGACGGAGCACGGCGTGCTGGCCAATGCGTTGGGACCACGGTCGGTCCGTCTGGTCACGCACTTCCAGGTGGACGACGACGCGATCGAGCGCGCGCTGGCGATCGTCGCCGAGCGCCTCGAACGACGTCGGGCGGCTTGACGATGCGGCGGGTGGTGCTGTTGGCCCACCCGGCCGGCCACAGCCTCAGCCCGGTCCTGCACGACGCGGCCTTCGAGGCGATCGGCCTGGACGCCCGCTACGAGGCGTGGGACGTACCGCCGGCCGAGCTGGCGGACGCCCTGGCGCGACTCCGGAGCGACCCCGCGATGCTGGGCGGCAACGTCACCGTGCCGCACAAGGCTGCCGTGCTGCCGCTCTTGGACGAGGTCCGTCCGGACGCCGCCGCCATCGGCGCGGTCAACGTGCTGATCCGCGAGGGCGAGCGCTGGATCGGCGACAGCAGCGACGGTGCCGGCTTCCTGCGTTCGCTCGAGGAGGCCGGCGTCGATCCCGCCGGGCGGGCCGTCGCGCTGATCGGCGCGGGCGGGGCCGCGCGCGCGGTCGGCTGGGCGTTGGCGGGGGCCGGCGTCCAGCGGGTCGCGATCGTGAACCGTACGCTCGAGCGGGCCCGGGCGGTCGCGCGGCTGCTGCAGGGCGCGCGCGACGACCTCGAGGTCGAGGTGGCGCCCGACGCCCGCGGGCTGACCGGCATCGACCTGTGGGTCCAGGCCACCTCGCTCGGGATGCGCCGGGGCGGCGCCGACCCCGACGAGACGCCGGTCGACGCGGCCACCCTCGCCGCCACGTCGGGTGGTCCGGACCCGGTGGCGGTCGACCTGGTCTACCGTCCCCGGCGCACGCCGTTCCTGGCCGCGGCGGGGGCGGCCGGCCTGCGCACGGTCGACGGCGTCGGCATGTTGCTGCACCAGGGGGCCGAGGCGTTCGAAGCCTGGACCGGGGAGGCCGCCCCGCTGGCCGCCATGCGCGATGCGCTCGCGGCGGCGCTGGCCGCCGAGGGGCGACCGTGAGCCGTGGCGCGCGCCTCGAACCCGCCCCGCGCAGCGTCGCGATCGTCTCCGACGTCCACGCCAACCTGCCCGCCCTCGAGGCGGTCGCGCGCGACCTGGCTCACGACCCGCCCGAGCGCGTGATCGTCAACGGCGACATGGTGAACCGCGGTCCGTCCGGGCTGCAGGTCCTCGAGGCGATCGAGGCGAACGGCTGGACGATGACGCTGGGCAACCACGACGACCTGTTGCGGCTCTGGACGATCCGCGATCCGTCGATCCCGAGGGCCTGGTTCGACGATCCGTTCTGGCGCTCGACCGCCTGGTGCGCCGTGCAGCTCGAGGGAACCGGCTGGCTCGAGCGGTTCGCCCGCCTGCCGCTGACCCTAGCGATCGAACCCGCGGACGGCGCGAGCGTGCTGGTCTCGCACGGCAGCCCCCGGCACTACCGCGAGGGCTACGGCCGCCACCTGCCCGACGAGGCGATCAGCGAGATCGTCGAGATGCACCCCTACGCCCTGCTGGTGGGGTCGCACACGCATCAACCGATGGAGCGTCGCTGGGGTCGCCACCTGGTGCTCAACAGCGGCGCGGTGGGGACCCCGTTCAACGGCGACCCGAGGGCGCAGTACCTGCGCCTGGCCCGCGACGGGGCCGGCTGGCGGCACGCCTTCCGCCAAGTGGCCTACGATCGCGAGGCGGCGCTCGAGGCGTTCGCCGCCAGCGGCTTCGTCGAGGCGGCGGGCCTGTCCGCCCGCATCTACTGGCTCGAGGCGGCGACCGCCCGCAGCTGGCTGGTGCCGTTCCTGATGTGGGCCGAGAAGCACGGTGCGGCGCGCGACGAGGCGGCCTGGCGACGCTTCGTCCGCGATCGCGGCCGGCCCCTCGCCGCGCCCGACGCGGCCGGAGCCGACGCGGTGCGCCGCAGCGGCCTGGCGGTGGACCCATGACCCGCGAGTCGGCCGGCGCCGCGCCCGCGGACCACGCTGGATGCGAGGACTACCGTGCCTTCGCCGACGTCGGTCGCATGGTCCGGACGACCGTCACGGGGCGCTGCCCGGCCTGCGAGCGCGCCTCGGCGTTCGCGGGACCGTACCGCCTGCACGCGACCTGCCCCGCCTGCGGCGTGCGCTTCGAGCGCGACGCAGGGTCGTTCCTCGGCTCCTTGGCGGTCGGCTACGGCCTGGCCATCCTGGTCCTGGTGGGGTACGCCCTCGTCGTCGTGCCGCGGCACGGCCTGAGCGACGCCGTCGTCGCGGGCCTGGTCGCCGTCGCTCTGGTCGCCGTGCCGGCGCTCTACCGGCCGGCCAAGGCATGGTGGCTGTGGTGGATGTGGGCGGCCGGGTTCGTGCACCGCGATGACGCGGCTTCGGGCGAGCGCATCGCCTGAGGGCCGCTCAGCGGCGCAGCGTGCGCTCGATCCGCCAGGCGCCCTCGCGCGTCGGGCGCAACCGTAGGCCGTCGGGGGGCTCGTCGGCGATGTCGGCCAGCATCTCGGTCGCGGTCTCGACGTCGAGGTCGAAGCGCTTGGCGATCCGGTCCGCTTGCGCGATCGAGCCCATCTCCGGACTCTCCAGGTAGCGCAACAGGCGCGTACGCAGGTCGCCGCCCAGGAAGCGTTCCGCCCGGACGGGCACGCCCGAGGGCGTCTCGTCGACCGGCCGGCGCGGCCGTGCGCCGGCGACCGCGTCGGGGAAGAGCGGGGTGGCCTCCGGAAGGTCGCCGGGGACGCGGTCGCCGGCCCCCTCCATCTCGTCCTCGACATCGGCGTCGATCCGGTCGTCGATCCGGTGGTCGATCCGATCGTCCGTCGCGTCGGCGATCCCAGGCTCGACCCCGCCGCCGCGGGGGTCCGTGACAGGCTCATCGAACGGCTCATCGACCGGCTCATCGAACGGCTCTTCGAACGGGTCGACGAACCGGTCGTGGGCCTCGTCCTCGAGCCCTGCGTCGTCCTGCGGCACGGGGTCGTCGCGCACGTCGCGTCGCGCATCGGCGCGAGCGTGCGGTGCCTCGTCGGCGGCCGGGACGCGGGGCGGTGGGGACGGACGATCGGCCGGTCGCGTCGGCGCAGGGGTGGGGACGTCGTCGAGGAACTCCGGCGTCGGTCCCAGCTCCTCGTCCTCCTCGTCCGCCTCCCAGGCGCGGGTCCAGTCGCGCTCGCGAGCGCGGCGTGCCGCCTCCTCGACCTGGGACGGGGCGTCCCCCCGCCCGAGGATCGACCGGGCCAGCCGTCCGAGGCGTGCCCACGGTCCAGGTCGCAGGGGGGTCGCGTCGCTCGCTCGGACCGGTCGTCCCTCCGGGGCGGCGGCACCGGCGTCCGCGTCGCCCAGGGGTCGCACGGTCACGCGCGGGGCACGGGGCGCATCGTCGTCCGCGTCCTCCATCGGCGTCGGATCGGACGGCCGCATCCAGGGGTCGGGCGCGGTCGGGGCGTCCGCGGCCGGGTCCTCGGCCCAGCGCGCATCCTCGTACCCGGTCGGATCCGTCGCGGCCGCACCGGCGTCCGGTCCGGGCGCGTCGGGTCGGGCCGCGCGCGGGCCCGGGTCGGGCCAGGCGTCCGCGGGGACCTCGCGCTCGGTCTCCGCGGACCCGTCGGGAGGCGCATGCGGGGGCGGCTCGGGCGGGTCGTCGTGCAGGCTGTGCCAGGTGCTGGGCCGGACGGCGGGGCGGGCCCGGCGTGGGCGCTTGGCCGTCGCGAGGCGCAGCTCGTCGCCACGGACCTCGAGGACCACGGAGTCGTTGACCTGCAGCTCGTGCCGCTCGAAGAAGGGCGCCAGGCCGGCCAGGCGGCGCGGTGGATCGGACCACAGCACCAGTGGCTCGTCGGCCTCGGCATCGTGCACCAGCAGCTCGCCCTCCGGCAGCACGCCGGCCAGGGCGAACGGCAGCTGCACCGTGCCGCTGGCCAGGCAGGTCCGCGTGATGCCGATGGCGTGCCGGTCGGGCCCGTGGCCCGGCGGGCGCCCTGCGTCGTGGGTCACGTCCGCTCCCTTCGCGCGTGCCTCCCCGGTTCGGGCCTCGAGTCTAGCAGGGACGCGAGCGGATCCCCCACCTCAGCGGCCGCGTCGCGCCGCGACGATCAGCAGGCCGCTGATGAGCACGAACGCCGTCGCGGCCAGCACCGGGATGGTGATGAAGCCCAGGTAGTCGATGTAGGCGACGTTGCAGGGCACGCCGCTGCTGCAGGCACCGGGGAAGCCGAAGCCGGGGATCTTCTGGTCCAGCACGTGGTAGACGGACACGACGATCCCGAGCAGCGCCAGCGGCAGCGCGTAGGCCACTGCGCCCCGGTCGCGGCGCCAGGCGGCGACGCCCAGGATCACGACCAACGGGTACATCAGGATGCGCTGGTACCAGCACAAGGTGCACGGCACGAACTGTCGCACCTCGCTGAAGTAGAGGCTTCCCAGGGTCGCGGTCAAGGCGACCAGCCAGGCGAGGTAGTAGAGCCCTTCCAGCGGCGCCGAGCGCCGCCCCGTGCTCATTCCTGGGCGGCGAGGGCCGCGTCGATCGCGGCGGCGATATCGGCGTAGCTGCCACGCACCTGCTCGCCGTCGACGAAGACGGTGGGGGTCCCGCCCAGGCCCAGCGCCTGCGCGCGAGCGTTGTCGGCCCGCACCGCTTCGAGGCCGCGACCGTCGGCCAGGCAGGCGTCCAACGCCGCGCCGTCGAGGCCCGGCACGTACTGGCGGGCGAGGTCGATCGCGCCGGCGCGGTCCAGCCCGGCCTGGCTGCGGTAGGCCACCTCCTCGAACGCCCAGTAGGCGTCGTCGCCCTGCGCGGCGACGCACTCGGCGACGGTGGCGATGCGCTCGGACTCGGGACCGATGACGACGAAGTTCTTGACGTAGTAGGCGACCTGGCCGGCGTCGACGTAGTCCCGCTCGATCCGTGGGGCGACGGTCTCGGCGAAGGTGGCGCAGTGCGGGCAGAGGAAGTCCTCGAACACCACGACCTCGACCGGCGCGTCGGCCGGTCCCTTGCGCGGCTGCTGGTCGAGGGCGAACTGCGACGCCTCGGCGCTGGCGCCGCCGCCCCCGAGGCGGGGCACGACGAAGACCGCCGCGACGGCGAGCGTGGCGACGATCAGGGTGGCGAGGATCAGGACGCGACGGTTCATGGCGGCATGCTACCGGAGCGCCGGCGCGACGATCGTCGCGCGTTCACGCTCCACGTGGCGGGCGTCAGGGCACGTGGTGGTCGATTCCCTCGAAGGCTTCGACGAAGGCGCGCATGCCCTCGACGTCCGGCGACTCGAAGCGCTGCAGGCGCTGCCAGGCGGTGAGCGCGAAGTCGGTCGGCATCTCGGTGCGCGGCACGATCACGACGCGGCGGTAGCCGTCGGCGGCCTGCTCAAGGGTGGAGATCCGTGCGTCGGTCTCGGTCGGGTCGTCGGATGGGCGGTACCACAGCACGACCCCACCGTCCTCCATGTTGTGGATCAGCATCTGGTCGTGGGGAACCTCGTCCTCCGGACCGTAGACGCCCCACGGCACGAGCGCATTGGTGTGGGGTCCCGAGGTGGGCGGATCGCTGTTGTAGGCCGGCACCTCGGCGCCGAGGGGGACGTGCCGGTTGCCCTGGCTGGGGAAGCGCTCCCCGGGCAGGTTGGCGGCCTCGACCGCCTCGAGCACGATCGGCACGACGATCAGGGCGAGCACCGCCGCGGCCCCCGCGATCCAGGGCAGACGGTTGGGACGCCGGGTCGGACGGCGCCGCTTGCTGCGCGACTTGGCGGTCTCGGCGTTCCCGTCGCGGACCGCCGCCTTGCCTGCGTTCTTCGAGGACCGTTTCGCCATGATGGCGGACCGTAGCAGGTCACGACCGCCGCGAGGGCGGTCCAGCGCACACGCGCGCTTGGTAGGCGAGCGCGCATGACCCCCGCCGGGGCGGCTGCTATGGTCGACGCGTGGGCCCTCCGAAGGGCCCGAACCCGTCGTACCGACGCACGTCACGATCCCACACCACGAGGGGGTACTCCGCATGGCCTACGAGCTTCCCGACCTTCCCTACCCGAACGACGCCCTGGAGCCGCACATCGACGCGCGCACCATGGAGATCCACTACGGCAAGCACCACGCCGGCTACGCCTCGAAGCTGGCCGCCGCGGTCGAGGGCACCGACCTCGACGGCAAGGGGATCGAGGAGATCCTGCGCATGGGCGTCGACCGGCTGCCGACCGCCGTCCGCAACAACGGTGGCGGCTACGCCAACCACAACCTGTTCTGGGAGATCCTCTCGCCGTCGGGCGGGGGCGCCCCCAGCGGCGAGCTGGCCGCGGCGATCGACGCCGCCTTCGGTTCCTTCGACGCCTTCACGAGCGCCTTCTCCGACGCCGCCGCCGGCCGTTTCGGCAGCGGCTGGGCCTGGCTGGTCGTCAAGCCGGGCGGCGAGCTGGCGGTCTACAGCACGCCCAACCAGGACAGCCCCTACATGGACGGCGACGTACCGATCCTGGGCCTGGACGTCTGGGAGCACGCCTACTACCTGAACTACCAGAACCGCCGTCCGGACTACATCGCGGCGTTCTGGAACCTCGTGGACTGGGACGCCGTCGCGGCCAAGTACGCCGCCGCCCGCTGACCCCACCCCACCTTCGCCGGCGGCCTCGCGGCCGCGGCCGAGACGGGCACGGACCTCGCGTCCGTGCCCGTTCTCTCGTGCCCGGTCGTCGGTCCGCCGCTCGCTACCCCGTCGCTAGCGTGGCGCCGTGGAGGACGATCGTCGCGCCGACCGCCTCTCCTGGGGGTTCGTCGCGGTCTGCCTAGCGCTGGTCGTCGCCGGCTGGGCGCCGCGGCTGCCGCTGCGGCCGCCGCCGCCCGTGCCGGAGAGCCCGCCGATCGAGGTGGCCGTGCAGGGCGAGGTGCGGTCGCCCGGGCGCTACGCCCTCCCGTGGGGGGCACGCGTGGGCGACCTGGTCGAGGCGGCCGGCGGCCTGACGGCCGACGCAGCGGTCGACCTGCTCGATCCGGTCGCGCCGCTGGTCGACGGCGCCCTGGTGCGCGTACCGGCGCGCACGACCGACCTGCCGGGCGGGCGCATCTCGCTCAACGAGGCCAGCCTTCCGGAGCTCGAGAGCCTCCCTGGCATCGGTCCCGCCCTGGCCGCCCGGATCGTCGCCGCCCGTCCGTTCCACGGCATCGACGAGCTCGAGCGCGTCTCCGGCATCGGGCCGGCGACGATGCGGCGGCTGCGCGACCGGATCGCCCCGTGACGCGCTTCGTGCCGTGGAGCCTCCCGGCCGCGGCCGGCGTGGTGAGCGGCATCGCGCTGGTCGACGCGGCCGGGGTGCCGGTGGCGCTGGTCGTCGTGGCCTGTCTGGCGGCCGCGGGCGCCGCGATCGTGGCAGGGGGCGGGCGGGGAGACGCCGGCGGACCCATCGGTCGGACCGGGCTGCTGATCCTGGTGACGTTCCTGGCGCTCGGCGCCGTGAGAGCGGGGCAGGCCTCAGCCTGGCGCGATCCGTTGGCGCCGCTGGCGGGTCGGACGGCCGAGCTCGCGGGCCGCAGCGACGGCCGGCTGCTGCACCTCGCAGGCCTGGACGCGCGGGTCGTGCTACGACCGGTCGCGACGGTGCCGCGGGGCGAGGTCCGCGTGCGGGGACGGCTGCGCGCG
>CAZJGU010000008.1:32816-48068 GCA_964545455.1 uncultured bacterium
GGGCGGCTTCGACGAGCGCGGCTGGGCGCGGCGCCAGCGGGCGTCGCTGGTGCTCGAGCTGGACGCCGTGACGGCGCACGCGCCGGAGGCCGGCGTGCGCGCGGCGCTGCGCACGTCCTTGGTCGCCGGCCTACGCCCCGAGGCGGCCCAGCTCATGCGCGCCATGGTGCTGGGCGAGCGCGAGGAGGCCGGGACGCTCAGCGACCGCTTCGCCCGGGCCGGACTGGCGCACCTGCTGGCGCTCTCGGGACTCCACCTCGGCGTGGTGGCGGGCGCGCTGGCGGTCCTGCTCGCCCCGCTGGGGCGGTGGAGGGGGCTGATCGTGGCCGCCGCCGCCGCCGGCATCCCCGTGGCCCTGGGGCCGACGCCCAGCCTGGTGCGCGCGGCGATCATGACCGCCGTGGCGGCGCTGGCGCTCGCCCAGGGCAGTGGCCGCATCGCCTCGGTCGCGACCCTGGCGGCGGCCGCGGCGGCGACGCTGATCGCTCGCCCCTCCTGGCTGGGCGACGTCGGCTTCCAGCTCTCCTACCTGTCGCTGGCCGGCATCCTGGCGTGGGGCGTGCCGGCGACCCGACGCCTGGCGGCGGGCCGTGCGGCCTGGCACCCGCGTGCCTGGCTGGGTGGCGGGCTGGCCGTCTCGGTCGCGGCCTGGACGGCGGGGCTGCCGGTGGTCGCGTCGACCTTCGGCGCGGTCGCGCCCGCAGGGCCGCTCGTCAACCTGCCGGCCCTGCCGCTGGCCGCCGTGCTGGTGCCGGCCGGCGTGGTCAAGGCGGCCGCCGGCGCGGTCTGGCCGCCCGCGGGGGCGGTGGCGGGGCTGGTCGTCGCCCCGCTGGCCGAGGCGACGCTGGCGGTCGCCTCGCTCGGCGCCCGGCTGCCGCAGCTCGCGACGCCCGCCGTCGGGCCGCTCGGCAGCGCGCTGTTCGCCCTGGCCGCGCTGCCCTGGGCCGCGACGCTGCGGCGGCGGCTGGCGCCGCGGCACGCCGTCCGCATCGTCGCTGCGTCGCTGGCCGCCTGGGCCTGGCTGCCGCCCGCGGGGCCCACGCCCGAGCTGCTGATCCTGGACGTCGGCCAGGGGGACGCCAGCCTGCTGCGGCTTCCAGGGCGAACGGAGGTGCTGGTCGACGGCGGAGGAACGCCGTTCGGCGACTACGACGTCGGGGCCGAGGTGGTCGTGCCCGCCCTGCGCTCGCTGGGGGTGGACGCCATCGAGCTGGTCGTCGTCAGCCACCCCGACCTGGACCACGCCGAGGGGCTCGTCGCGGTGCTGCGGTCGCTCCCCGTCGGCGCGCTGGCGTACGGCCACGACGCGCCTGCGGAACCTGCCTGGGAGCGGCTGGCGGCCGTCGCGCGGGCCGAGGGGGTGCCGCTGCTGCCCCTGCGGCGCGGCCAGGCCCTCGCCTTCGGCCGGGCTCGACTCGAGGTGCTCCACCCGGGCGCGCGAGCGAGCGGCGATTCGAACGACGACTCCGTCGTGCTGCGCATCGATTGGCGGGGGCGCCCCTGGGCGCTGCTGGCGGGCGACGTGTCCACGCGGGTGGAGGAGGGGTTGGCCGTGCCGCCGTTGCCGCTGCTGCTGGCCCCGCACCACGGCTCGGGCGGCTCGACCGGCCGTGCCCTGCTGCGCGCGGCGTCGCCCGAGGTGGTCGCCATCTCGGTCGGGCGCAACCGCTACGGACACCCCTCGCCGGCGCTGCTGGAGCGCGTCGCCGAGGCCGGCGCCGAGGTCCGCCGGACCGACCTGGACGGGACCCTCCGCTTCCGACCCGCGTGGTAGCGTCCCGCATGCTCACGACGGTGCGCGTGCTCGCGGAGAACGGGCCGGTTCGCGTCGAGCTGGCCCGGACGCGCGATCGCTTGGTGGTCGTCAAGCGCCTGTTCGGCTTCCACCCCGAGCTCGAACGCCGTCTCGTCCGCGAGGCCGAGGTCGTGGCCAAGCTGGACCACCCGAACATCCTGCCGATCCTCGACGCGCGCGACGGCGCGCTGGTCTACCCGTACGTGCCGGGCGTGTCGCTCGCGCGCGCGCTGGAGCACGGCCCCCTGTCGCCCCAGCGGGCGCTGCGGATCGCGCGTGCGCTGCTCGAGGCGCTGGCCTACGCCCACGACGCGGGCGTGATCCACAACGACGTCAAGCCGGGCAACGTGGTGCTGCGGGGCGAGCGGGTGCTGCTCCTCGACTTCGGCTTCGCCAAGGACGTCGGACTGGCGGCGATCACCGAGAGCCAGATGGCCCTCGGCACGCCCAGCTACATGGCGCCCGAGCAGTTCGCCGGCCAGCGCAGCGATCCGCGCAGCGACCTCTACGGCGTCGCTGCCCTCGTCCACCACGCTCTCGTCGGCGCACCGCCCTACGGCCGCGACGTCCTGCGCGTGCTGCTGGGCGATCGATCGATCCCGCTGGAGCCGCTGCCGCCCTCGGCCGCGGCGTTGCGGTCGTGGCTCGAGCGGGCCCTGGCCCCCGATCCGGACCGTCGCTTCGCGAACGCCCGCGCGATGCGCGACGCGGCCCCCGCCCTGCTGGCCGAGGTGGCGGTGTGATCCTCGCCTTCACGGGCGATCCGTTCCTGGCACAGCGCTCGGCCCGGGCCTCCCTGCGCGAGCATGGCTTCGGCGCGGACGAGGTCGCCGAGCACGGCGAGGGCCTCGACCCGGCCGCGCTGCCGCAGCTGGTCGCGCAGGGGGGGCTGTTCGGCCGCACCGCGCTGCTTCTCGACTTCGGCGCCGCCTTCCGCGGCCAGGGTGGCGTCGCGCCGCGCAAGGCGGCGATGGAGGCGCTGGCGCAGGTCCCGGACGACGCCACGGTCGTCGTCGTCGACCCGACCGCCACGCCCGCCCGTCAGAAGGCGTGGCGGGCGCTGGGTCGGCTGGAGCACCAGCCGACGCCACGCTTCGGGGCTCTGGCCGGCTGGATCGCTCAGGAGGCCAAGGCGCGCGGTCTGCCCGTCACGCGCGGCGTGCCGGTGCTGCTGGCCGACCTGTTCGGCGAGGACCTGCCGGGGATCGCCGCCGAGCTCGAGAAGCTCGCCGTGCTCGAGGGCGAGCTGGACGAGGAGCGCGTGCGCCGCATCGTGAACCGGCCGGCGTCGCGCGACGCCTTCGCCATGATCCAGGCGATCACCGATGGCGACGAAGGCGAGGCGGTGCGGGTGGCGCGCGCGCTGCTGGAGGCGGGCGAGGCCGCGCCGCGCATCCTGGGCGCCCTGGCCTGGCAGTTCGCGCTGGTCGCCAAGGCGGTGGCGCTGCTGGACCGGGACGGCACCGTCGCCGACGCGGCCGCCGCACGGGAGCTGGGGGTGGCGCCCTACCCCGCGCGCAAGGCGTTGGCGGTGGCGCGCGGCCTGGACGAGGCGGTGCTCCGCCGCGTCTTCGACGCCCTGCAGGAGTCCGAGGTCGCCGTCAAGACCGGCGGGCGCGATCCCGGCTGGGCGATCGAGCGTCTCGCGCTGGAGCTGGCCACCGGCTTCGCGGCGCGCCGGCGCGCCTGACCCTACGGTATCGTTCGGCGTGAGCGCTCCCGAAGGCGACGACTCCACCCTCGCGCGTGCCGTCCTGGAGGGCACGCCCCGGGCCGTGGCCCGGGCGATCAGCTGGCTCGAGGCCGGCGATCCCCGTGGGGCGCGGGTCCTCGCCACGCTGCGGCGGGCGCGGGGCGAGCACGAGGCCTGGTGGGTCGGCGTGACCGGTGCGCCGGGCAGCGGCAAGAGCACCCTGGTCGACAAGCTGGTCGAGGCCTGGCGCGCCCAGGGCGAGTCGGTCGCCGTGCTGGCCGTCGACCCCAGCAGCCCGTTCAGCGGCGGCGCGTTGCTGGGCGACCGCATCCGGATGACGCGCTGGCACGACGATCCGGGCGTCTTCGTCCGGTCGATGTCGGCGCGGGGCCGCTTGGGCGGCCTGGCGACGGCGACCGTGCGCGCGGCGGCGCTGCTGGAGGCCGCCGGGTTCGATCGGATCGTGATCGAGACGGTCGGCGTCGGGCAGAGCGAGGTGGACGTCGCCGCGGCGGCGGACACCACCCTGCTGGTGCTCGCCCCCGGGGCGGGGGACGACGTCCAGGCGGTCAAGGCCGGGGTGTCCGAGATCGCGGACGTGCTGATCGTGCACAAGTGCGACCTGCCGGGGGCCGAGCGCCTGCGGCGCGACCTGGCCGCCGCCCAGGCGCTGGCACCCGCCGGCGAGGGGACGTGGCGTCCCCCGATCGTGCTGGCCAGCGCGCACGACGGGACCGGACTGCACGACGTCGTCGCGGCGGTCGCCGCCCAGCGCGGCTGGCGCGCGGCGCACGAGGACCGCGCCGCTCGCCGCCTGCGCCGCGCCGAGGCCGAGCTGGCGGCCGCGCTGAAGGCCCGGGCGGAGCGGCTGCTCCGGTCGCGTCCCGACGCCTGGCTGGCGCCGCTGGTGGCGGGCGAGGTCGACGCCGAGCGGCTGGCCGAGCGTCTGCTGCCCGCGGGCGGCCCGGACGCCGAGGACGGGGTAGCATCCGAGCCATGATCCACGCCGTCTACCCCGGCAGCTTCGATCCCGTCCACAACGGGCATGCCGACCTGATCCGTCGGGCCGCGCGGATCTACGACCGCTTGACCGTCGCGGTGCTGGACAACCCGAACAAGCACGACCAGACCTTCACGACCGAGGAGCGCCTGGAGATCCTGGCCGAGGTGGTCGCGCCGCTCGACAACGTCCGGGCGGACCGCTTCGAGGGCCTGCTGGCGGAGTACGTGCGCACCATCGGGGGCAACGTGATCGTCAAGGGCCTGCGCGCGATCAGCGACTTCGAGTACGAGCTGCAGATGGCGCACCTCAACCGGCAGCTCAACCCCGACGTCGAGACGACCTTCATCATGACGGCGACGCGCTGGTCGTACGTCTCCTCGACCCGGGTGAAGGAGCTGGCCCGCTTCGGCGCCGACGTGTCCAAGCTGGTCCCCGCCGCCACCCGCGAACGGCTCGAGGCCAAGATGCAGGGGCGCGGCGTCGTCCGGCCGTCGCCCCGCACGCGGTCGCGGCGCTAGACTCGCCTGCGTTTCGCGCGGAGGACCCGTCGCCGGGTCGGCCGCGCCGTCCCTGACGAAGGAGAGACCCATGGCGCACCTGATGCGCGGCATGGCGGCCGACGGAGGCATCCGCGTGGTCGCCGCCGACACGACCGACCTGGTCGCCGACGCCGCCCGCCGGCACGGCACCTCCGCGACCGCCTCGGCGGCCCTCGGCCGCACCCTGACCGGCGCGGCGCTGCTGTCGCACGTCCTGCTCAAGGACCACCGCGACCGCGTCACCGTCCGCTTGAACGGCGGCGGACCGCTGGGCGGCGTGATCGCCGAAGCCGGCCTGGACGGCGACGTGCGCGGCTACGTCGCCCGCCCCGACGTCGAGCTCGCGCCGCGCGACGACGGCAAGCTCGACGTCGGCGGCGCCGTCGGCGCGGACGGCATGATCGAGGTGATCCGCTCCCACGCGCCCTACGGCGACCCGTTCTCCAGCTCGGTCGAGCTGGTCTCGGGCGAGGTGGCCGAGGACGTCGCGGGCTTCCTGGCCCGCAGCGAGCAGATCGCGTCCGCCGTGCTGCTGGGCGTCTACGTCGACGGGGGCGGGGTCGCGACCGCCGGCGGCGTGCTCGTCCAGGCCCTGCCCGGTGCCGACGACGCTGCCCTGACGCTGCTCGAGGCCAACGTGCGCGCCTTCGGCCAGCTGACCGACGGCCTGCGCCGTGGCAGCCTGCTCGAGGCGATGCACGAGCTCACCTGGGGCCTCGACATGCAGCTCGTGACCGAGGAGACGCTGCCGCTGCGCTTCGGCTGCCGCTGCAGCGACGCCAAGGCGCTCGACGCGCTGGCCTACTTCTCGCCCGGCGAGCGCGAGCGCATGATCGCCGAGGACGGCGGGGCCGAGGCGGTCTGCCACTGGTGCGGCGAGCGGCGCTGGATCGAGCCCATGGCGATCCGATCGCTCGGGGACGGCTCGAACGAGGTGCGCTGCCCCGACTGCTCGACCCTCTGGTACCGCCAGGGCACGACGGTGATGGTCCGCGAGGGCGAGCGCTGCGCCTGCGGGCGACCGATCGCCCTGCCCTCCTGAGTGCAGCCGTGCCTGGCGCAGCGCTGCTGGCCATGCTGGGTGTGGCGCTGCTGTGGGGCTCGGCCTTCCCGTTGATCAAGGTCGGCCTGGCGGAGCTGTCGGTCCCGCACCTGACCGTGGCGCGCCACCTGGTGGCGTCGGCCGCGTTCCTGCCGGTGCTGACCATCGCGGGGGCCCGGCGCCTGCCCGAGCGCCGCGACGTGCCGGTCTTCCTGGCGCTGGGCTTCAGCGGGATCTTCGTCTACCACACCGCCCTCAACGCCGGGGAGCTGCGGGTCTCGGCCGGAGCGACCAGCCTGATCATCGCGACGGCGCCGGCGATCACCGCGGCTCTCGCGCGGCTGGTGCACGGCGAGCGCATCCCGCCGGGCGGCTGGGCGGGCAGCGCCCTCGCCTTCCTCGGCGTCGCGCTCATCGCGCTCGGCGACGCCGCCGGCCTGCGGATCGAGCCGTACGCCGGCTTCGTCCTCCTGGCCGCTGTGGCGACCAGCGTCTACTTCGTCTTCCAGACCGGGATGCTGCGCCGCTACCGGCCGGTCGAGGCGACCGCCTTCGTGACCTGGGGCGGCACCGTGCCGATGCTGGCGTTCCTGCCGGGGCTGCCGGCCGACCTGGCCGCCGCGAGCGGCGCGGCGCTGGCGGCGACGGCGTACATCGGCCTGTTCCCCTCGGCGGTCGCCTACAGCCTGTTCGCCTACGCCCAGGCGCGCGTGCCGGTCGGTCAGGTCGCGTCGTTCCTGTACGCCGTGCCGGTCGTGGCGCTGGCGTTGTCGTGGGCGATCCTGGGCGAGGTGCCCACCCCCCTGACGCTGCTCGGGGGCGGGGTGGCGATCGCGGGGATCGTGATCGTGCAGCGTGCCCGCCGGCGGGCCCGTGCGGCGGTGGCGCTGCGCTGAGGCGGCACCCGCGGGGTCAGCGCGGCCGTGCCGGCTCGCCCAGGCGGCGTTCGGAGCCCTTGGCGAGGCGCCGCAGGTTCTCGCGGTGCTGGAAGACCCCGATCGCGCACAAGGCCAGCGACAACGCCAGGTCGCTGGGTGGATAGCCGTCGACGACGAAGAGCAGCATCAGCGGCGCCGACAGGACCGCGACCATCGAGCCCAGCGACACCAGGCGGGCCAGCGCGATCGTCGCGACGCCCAGGATCAGTGCGGTCACCGCCACCGGTGGGTTGACGATCAGGAACACGCCGGTGGTCGTCGCGATGCCCTTGCCGCCGCGGAAGCGCAGGAAGACGTTGAAGTCGTTGCCCAGCACCGTCGCCAGCCCCGCCGCTGCGATGGCCCACTCCGGCTGACCGGCCAGCAGCGGAAGCGCCGTGGCGACGGCTCCCTTGACCGGGTCGGCCAAGGCCACCAGCACCGCCGGCGCGATCCCTAGCGAGCGCAGCACGTTCGTCGCTCCGATGTTGCCCGAGCCGACCGTGCGGATGTCGACGCCACGGGCTCGCGCGACCCACAAGCCGGTCGGGATGGCGCCGATCAGGTAGCCGAGGGCGATGAACAGCAGGGACAGGACGTCGGACACGAAGCCTCCGGGACGAACGACGCGCGGGCTGCGACGGGCGAGCGTAGCCGGTGCCGATCCGGCCCGGCCCCATTGTACCGCCCGTTCCGGGGGCCGCCCCCCGGTCCCGAGTTCCCCGGCGGACCGTCGCGACGGTCGCCCCGGGGGTACCCTCCTCGCCATGAGCTCATGGGCCCTGGCCGCCTTGGTCGTCGCCATCAGCGGCGTGTACGCCGTTCGCTGGACCCGTCGCGTGAGCGAGGCGGGGGGCGAGCTGCCGCTCAAGACCACCGTCGCGACGCTGCTGGCGGGCGGCCTGGTCGTCGCCGACGTCGGCGGTACCGCGCTTCCGCCCGACGTGGCGGCAGCGGGCACCGCGCTGGCCGCCCTGTTCGTCTTCGCCCCGATCGCGCTGGCCGCCGCGGCCCGTGGGGGTCGCTACCGCCTCGCGGGGGCCCTGGCGCGTGCGCTGTACTGGACGCCGCAGGGTCGCGAGGGCCTGGAGCGGCTGGTCGCGCAGGTCGCGCTGCGGCGGGGCGACCTGGACGAGGCCGACCGCTGGATCGGCGACGACGCCGCGCTGCTGCGGCTGCAGTGGCTGGCCGCGCAGGAGCGCTGGCACGAGGTGCTGGACCCTGCCCGGGACCCGCGCCGCCGGCCCGGGGTCGATGCGAGCGCCGACGCGCTGTACCTCGCGGACGAGGCGCGCGTTCGCGCCCTGCTGGCGCTGGACCGGACCGAGGAGGCCGAGGGCGAGGTGCGCCGGCTCGAGCGGCTCGCGGCCGAGGACGGGGCCGGACCCATCGTCGCGCGCGTGGCGCAGCTGTCGGCCGCACGCCTCGCGGCGGCCCGGGGCCGGGTCGAGGAGGTCCAGCGCACCCTCCAGCCTCCGCCCCCCGGGGTGGCCCCGCACGAGCTGTTCGAGATCCTGGCGCAGGCGGCCGAGCGCGCTGCGCACCCGGTCGCGGGCGAGGCCTGGGCCCGCGCCTACGCCGTCGCCCCACCGGCGCTGCAGGAGCGCTACGCCGCCCGGCTCGAGGCCCACGGTCGGGCGCGTCCGACCGTCCGCCGCGCGCGACCGATCGGGACCTGGGCCGCGACCGGAACGCTCGTCGGGCTCTACCTGCTGCAGCTGACGCTGGACGGACTGGCCTCGCCGGTCGGCACCCCTCTGGGCGCGTTGACGCCCAGCCAGGCGTCGTCCGCATTCCTGTTGGGCATCCCGGGCGTGCCGGGCGGCGAGGCCTGGTGGCGCTTCCTCGCCTACGCCTTCGTGCACGGCAACCTGGTGCACATCGGCCTGAACGCCTGGGTGCTGTTCGACATCGGCCGGCTCTACGAGGGACGCCGCCACTGGGGCGACCTGCTGGCCGCCTTCACGCTGGGGACCGGTATGGGCGCCTACCTCACCTCGGTCGCTCAGGCGGGCGACACGGTCGTCCTGGTCGGCGCCTCGGGGGGCGTGCTGGGCGTGGCCGGCGCGCTGCTGGCCGACGTGCTGCGGGGCCGCGGCTCCGCCGATCGAGCGATGACCCGCAGCCTGCTGCAGTGGATGGCCCTGATCACGCTCTTGTCGGTCGCGGTGCCCGGCGTCTCGTTGTGGGGCCACGTCGGCGGCGTGGTCGGCGGGGCGTTGTGGGGCTTCGCGCGGCAGGGTCTGCCGGGCGGACGCCGCACCTCGCAGGCGGCGGCCGGTCTGTCGATCGGCCTGCTGGCGCTGGCGTTCGTCGGGGCGGCGACGGTCGCCGTCTCGCTGCTATGAGTGGAACAGGCGACCCGGCTCCGCGCGGCGCGCGCGGCTGCGGTCCAGCACGGCGGGGCGCGCGACCGACCACCAGGAACTGAACGAGCGCAGCGGCGCCTCCACGTCGGCGTAGCCGGGCTCGACCTCGACCCGCACGGGCAGCCGCTGGTGCAGTCGAGCCAGGGTCGACCACGTGCCGGGGTGCCAGCTGCCGGGAGCCACGACGCCCTCCGCGCCCTGGTCGCGCACCAGCTCGGCGATCTCGTCCTCGTGCCGCGCCAGCAGCAGGCGGGCGTCGCGCCCCTCGTCGCGGAGGTGGCGTACCAGGTCGCCGGCCAGGCCCAGCGCGAACGCCAACCGGCCCGCCGCCGGGCGCTCGCGCTCCAGGCGTCGTCGGTCCAGCACCACGACGACCGGCCGATCGCGGTAGGCCTGCAGCGGCGTGGCGCGGAGCGACAGGCGCTCGGCGTGCAGCAGGACGGCGGGCGCGTCCGGGGCGGGACCGGTCAGCTCGGGGCGCCGGGGTCCCGGTCGGGAGCGGGGTACGTCCCGTGGGCGGCGCGCGTAGCCGCCCCGCGCGTGGCCGCCCAGGTAGCGCTTGGCCAGCGCCTCGTAGCCGGCGTCGAGGGGCGTCCCCTCGCAGCCGTCGAGCCCGTTGCGACGCATGTTGGCCGCGTTGGCCAGGTACGGCTTGCCGCCGAAGGTGGACGCCACCCACTGCCAGCCCAGAGCGTTGGGTCCCGGCTCGCCGTCCAACAGGTGGCGCCGGAAGAACGCCTCGCCGTCGCGCGGGTCGTGACCGGCGACGTGCACCCACCAGGCCGCGAACCAGAGCCTCGCGTGGTTGTGCAGGTAGCCGGTCTCCAGCAGCTCGCGCACGATGCGATCGATGCAGGGCAGCCCCGTCGTCCCGTCCAGCGCGCCGGCGGGAGGACCACGGCGCTTGGGCGGCGTCGGGTACTTGTACGGCTCGATCGGTGCGAAGACGCGCGCGCCGTACGCGCCGAACCAGGCGCGCGCGTAGGCTTTCCAGCCCAGCTCGTCGAGGAACTTCGCCAGGTCGCGGTCCATCACGGGGTGGCGGGCCTCGACCGCGGCCTCGACCTCCGCCAGCGTGAACGTGCCCCAGGTGATCCAGGGACTCAGCCGCGAGACGTTGCCGTCCAGGTGGTTGCGCGTGCCGGCGTAGCCGCGCACGTCGTACGCCGCCAGGGCCGCCTCCGCCACCCCGTGCCGCGGCGGGACGAGCGGGCGGGGGAGGGGCGCGGCATCCTGGGGGGTCGCGTCCGAGACCAGGTCGGTCAGGTTCAGGGCGGCCAGGTCCAGCGGCGCGTCCGTCGCGGGCGGGTCCAGCAGCATCGACGGCAGGCTACGCCCGGCCCGGGCTCGTGACGAGGAGCCGCGCCGCAGTCAGGGTCGACGGCTCAGCGCCCGCAGGTGGTGGGTGCGCCCAGCAGCGCGTCGGGGCAAGGGATGCCGAAACCCAGCTCGAAGGCCGACGCGCCGTCCGGGAGCCACGCGCCGGTGAGCAGCGCCCGCAGCAGATCCTCGGAGGTCCAGGTGGGGTTCTGGGACGCCAGCAGCGCCGCCACGCCGGCGACCCAGGGGGTGCTCATGGAGGTGCCCTCCAGCCGGCCGTAGCCGTCGTCGGGCACGGTGCTCAGCACCCGCATCCCGGTCCGACTGCGGCCGCCCGGGCCGGCCAGGTCGACCGCCCGCTCCGAAGCGTCGTAGTTCGAGAAGGACGACAGGCCGAGGTCCTCGTCCACGCTCCCGACGGAGACCGCGCAGGGGCCGTTGGCGGGCGCGATGATGCCGACGTCGGCGTCGTTGTTGCCGGTCGCGGCCAGCACCAGCACGCCGGCGCGGCGCGCCGTCCGGATGGCGTCCTCGAGGGCGGGGACGAGCTGGAACGCCCCGTCCGTCCCGAGGCTCAGGTTGGCGACCTCGACCGGTTCGGACAACGGCGAAGGACCCTCGACCTCCCGCCCGGCGACCCAGTGCAGCGCCGCCACGACAGCGTCCAGGGAGCCGACGCCGCCGGTGTCGTCGAACACCTGCACCGGCAGCAGCCGCACCGCGTCCCGGGCGACGCCCGCGACGCCGACCCCGTCGTTCCCGATGGCGCCGACGATCCCGGCGACGTGGGTGCCGTGGTCGACCCGCGAACCCCCGACGTCGGGGATCGGGTCCATGTTGAAGAAGTCGTAGCCCGCGTCGAAGCGCGCCTCCAGGTCGGGGTGGTCCAGGTCGAAGGCGGTGTCGAGGATCGCGACGGTCACGCGCGAGGATCCCCCCTCGATCTCCCACGCCGCGGGCAGCCCGAACGACGACAGCGTCCACTGCGCGTCGAAGTGCGGGTCGTTCGGCACGTCCGCGGTCCGAAGCGCCACGTCCGGATGCACGAAGCGCACGCGCGGGTCGTCCAGCATCCTCCGGACGGTCGCGGCCGCGTCACGGGCGTCGGTCCGGAGGGTGACCAGCTCCAGGTCCGGCGCCACCGTCCGCGCCCGCGCCAGGCCGTAGGTCGCACGGACGGCCGCGGCGCTCGCTAGCGGCGCGCCGGGCGATGCGGCGTTCAGGCCGTCCGGGGCGTACCCGACGAACCAACGGTCGCTCGCGACGGCCAGCCTGCCGGACTCGGTCGCAGCGATCAGGTCCAGCGACGCGCGTCGGTAGGCCGCCGTGGGTTCCGATCCGAGGTCGCAGCGGTTCAACGCCTCCTGCAGCGGGCTGGGGGGCGGGAAGAGCAGGTCGCAGCCGCTCGTCAGAAGGGCGGCGAGGAGGAAGGGGAGCACCAGGCGACGCGGCATCGCCCTCGATGCTAGCCCGCGGTAGGCTGCCGGGGTGTCCAGCGACGGCTCCACTCGCAAGCGACGTCACGTCGACGCCTGCCTGCACGGCGAGGTCGAGTACCGCACGCGCACGACCGGCTTCGAGACCCTCGACCTGCCCTACCGCGCGCTGCCGGAGACCGACCTGGCGTCGATCGACACCTCGACCACCTTCCTTCGGCGCCGCCTGAGCGCCCCGCTCCTGATCGGCGCCATGACCGGTGGGGCCGAGCGGGCGACCGTCCTGAACCGCAACCTGGCGATCGCCGCTCAACGTGTCGGGGTCGGCATGATGCTGGGCTCGCAGCGGGTGATGCTCGAGGATCCGACCCTCGCGCCGACCTTCGCGGTGCGGCAGCACGCGCCGGACGTCCCGCTGATCGGCAACCTGGGGGTCGCGCAGCTCAACCGTGGCTACGGCCCCGACGCGATCCGGCGCGCCATCGACGCGGTCGACGCGGACGCTCTGGCGCTGCACGCCAACCCGCTGCAGGAGGCGGTGCAGGAGGGCGGGGACGGCGACTTCCGCGGCCTGCTGGAGCGTCTGGCGACGTTGCCCGCGCAGGTCGGCCGGCCGCTGCTGCTCAAGGAGGTCGGCCACGGCCTGGACGCCGGCGCGGTGCGTCGCCTGGCGGGGGCCGGCTACGCGGCCTTCGACGTGGCGGGGGCGGGCGGCACCTCGTGGGCGCGGGTCGAGGCCTGGGTCCGCTGGGGCGAGGTCCGGAGCGAGGACCTGGTCGAGTGGGGCGTCCCGACGTTGGACGCCCTGCGGGCGGCGCGCGAGGCGGCGCCGGGGGCGACGTTGATCGCCTCGGGTGGAGTTCGGAGCGGCCTGGACGTGGCCAAGGCGATCGCCTCGGGGGCCCGGCTGTGCGCCGTGGCGCTGCCGCTGCTCGCCCCCGCGACCGAATCGGCGGACGCGGTGGAGGCGGTGCTGCGCCGCTTCGTCGCCGAGCTGCGCGTCGCGATGCACGGCGCGGGCGCGCCCGACCTCGAGGCGCTCGGGCGGATTCGACCGCTGCCGCGACGCGCGGATCTCGGTCGGTCATGACCCGGTCGTGGGCGGCTTGCCTGGTGACGTAGAGCGCCACGTCGGCGCGACCGAACAGGTCGTCCGCCTCGTTCCCGACGCGCACCTGCGCGACGCCGACGCCGACGGCGACGGCGGCGCGGGCCGCGTCCAGCGTCAACCCGTCGTCTCGAGCGGGGTGCGGGGTCCGGGCCCGCGCACCCGTTCCAGCCAGGCCGGACCGTCCGGCCACGCGTCGGTGAAGAAGCGACCGTTCTGGTAGGAGACGACGTCGACCCCGGACACCTCGAGCGCGCCGTAGAAGCGCTCGAGCACCGGGGCGTGGGCCGTCAACTCGGCGACGAAGTCGCGCGATTCCATCAGTCGCGAGGCGACCAGCTTGCGCCTCCCCTGGAAGCGGAAGACGAGGAGCAGCATCGAGGCCTGCTGGAAGTAGAGGGGATCGGGCGTGGCGAGGTCGTCGGCCATGGTCGAGGGCGAGCCCGGCGAACGGCGTCGCGCGAGGTCCGCCAAGGCTACCCGATCGGCTCGGCCGGAGGGTCGGTCGTGGCCTGCGGAGCCTGCTCCTCGGCCGAGACGACCCGGTCGCGGCCGGCGCGCTTGGCTGCGTACAACGCGGCGTCCGCCCGCGCGGCGAGCGTCGCCGGATCGTCGTCGGGGCGCGAGGTGGCGACGCCGGCGCTGACCGTGACGCGCACCGGTCCGTCGGGGCCGGGGACCGACAGCTCGGCGATGCGTCGGCGGATCCGTTCGGCCACCTCGCGCGCCGCAGCGGGGCCGCACTCCGGCAACAGCACCGCGAGCTCCTCGCCGCCGAAGCGGGCGGTGGTGTCGGCGTCGCGCGCCTCCGAGCGGATCGCGGCGGCGACCGCGCGGAGCACGTCGTCGCCCAGCAGGTGACCGTAGGCGTCGTTGATCGGCTTGAAGTGGTCCAGGTCGATCATCGCCAGGCTCAGCGGTCGCCCGTAGCGACGGGACCGGGCTACCTCGGTCGCCAAGGTGTCGTCGAAGTGCCGGCGGTTGGCCAGCCCGGTGAGGCCGTCGATGCGGGCCAGCTGCTCCAGCTCCTGCGCCGCGGTGCCCAGGGCCCGCCGCGCACGATCCTCGAGCACGGCGAAGAACAGCAGGCCGCTGGTCGAGAAGAAGACCAGGTTGGCGGTGAAGAGCACGATGCTCGAGGCGCCGCCGGCGTCGTCGGCCTCGCTGGTCAGCGCGAACCACGCGACGCGGCCGACGTTCGTGACCGCGGCGAAGGTCACGATCGCCAGCAGCGCGGCGTACGGCCGGCTGCGGTCGTCCCGACGCCCACGGGCCAGCAGCGAGATCAGGATCGCTTGGCCGACCAGGAACTGGATGCCGATCGCGGTCACGCGCAGCGGGAGGTCGTAACGCAGGTGGGTGAAGACGAGGATCGCGGCGATGGTCAGGCCCGTGACCGTCAGCAGGACGCCCCAGGGCGCTCGTCGGTCGGCCAGCCGGGCCGCGCCGCGGACGTAGGCCAGGACCGACAGGGTCGCGGCGAGGTTGCCGATCGTGAGGTCGAGGTCGGTCGGGACCGCCTGTTCGACCCCGAGGACGATCAGGCCCAGCGTGTGCAGGGCGAAGGCCGTGGTCCAGGCCAGGTAGCCGGGCGCTTTGGCATGACGGTCGGCGAGGAGCGCCAGGGCCCCCACGATCGCGAATCCAACCAGACCGGTCGCGAGCACGAGCGTCGGGACCGAGATGAAACCGAACGCGTCCATCGTCGTCGTGCAGGGTAGCCCGTGGCGCCGTCGGGGTGCGCCGCAGGGACGGATGTCGCGTCCTGGGCGGCCGGTGCCCGGGAACTCGCGGGCATGGACACTTGCACCGGCACGGCCGAAACCTTATCATTTGAGGTATTCATCCAGGCCGGACCCGACGTCCGGCGCGCCCCCGACCCCCGACGAGGAGGAACCCCATGTCCGACGCGACCCTGAACGCAAGCCCAGACCTCGCGGCCAAGCGCCGCAGCCTCGACGCCACCCTCGTCGCCATCGAACGTCAGTTCGGGAAGGGTGCGGTGATGCGGTTGGGGGACGAGTCGCAGC
>CAZJGU010000009.1:0-2205 GCA_964545455.1 uncultured bacterium
GAAATCAACCCATATCAGAACGCCCCGGAACGCCCGCTCGGCGTCGGCGCGCACGTCCGCGGGGGTTCGCCCATCCCGAGCTGGATCAGCACGACCATGAGTTGCGTGTCGATGAAGGTCGCGGCACGCTCCGGGGACAGGCCGGGGCCGCCCTCCTGATCGACCATCCGGTGCTGTTCCAGCTCGGACTCGCCGGCATGGTGCTACGGCAGGCGCGGGACATCGTCGCCAACGCGCTGGACCGCCGCTTCTAGGGCGTCGTACCGTACGTCGTGATCATGATTCCAACGGCCGTGGCTCCCCCTCACGCTCCGATGCGTCGACCGTGACCGGAGCCAGCCGCGACGCACGACCCGCGACTGCGCAGCGCGACCTCGTCCCCGACGTGCTGCGCGGCTTCGCGTTGCTCGGGATCATCGTCGTCAACGTGGCGTACTTCGCGACGGACGTCGCGAACGGCCTGACCGGGGACGCCCTCGTCACGATGGGCGATCGGATCGCCGCGTTCCTGGTGCACGCGCTGGCGCTCGGGAAGTTCTACCTGCTGTTCTCGTTCCTCTTCGGCTACGCGACCGTCTACGCACTGAAGCGCGGCCCCGAGGGCGTGCCGCGCTGGAAGGGGCGTTCGCGCGCCCTGCTGGTGTTCGGCGCCCTGCACGCGGCGCTCCTGTTCATCGGCGACATCCTGTTCATCTACGGCGTCCTGGGGCTGCTCCTGTCGCCGCTGCTGTTCGCGGAGCCCCGCAGGCTCCGGCGGGTGACGTGGGCGGCGTACGGGGTCGGGAGCGGGCTGCTGATCGCCATGGTGGCCCTGCTGTGGCTGGGCGAGCAGCAGGGCGCGGACGTCTCGACGTCGGTCACGACCGCGTACGGGGCGCTGGTGCAGCAGGGCGACGCGCTGGCCGCCGTCCCGGCGCGGGCGTCGCTGTGGATTCAGACGCTCCCGTTCATCGTGCTGCTGCAGGGGCCGATCGCGTTCGCCGCCTTCCTGGTCGGCCTCCGTTCCGCGCGGGTACGGCTGCTGTCGGGTCGGGCCGAGGGCGTTCGCGTCGGCCGTTGGACGGCGTGGGGCCTGGGGGTCGGGCTTCCGGTGCAGATCGCCTTCGCCGCGCTGTGGCTCGCGAACGCGTGGTCGTCGGCGCCCCTCGAAGCGCTGGCCTTCGGAAGCACGGTCGGGAGCATCGTGACCGCGCCGCTGCTGTCTGCGGGGTACCTGGCCGCCGCCGTCGCGGTGCTGCGGGCGCGGCCCGCCCTGCTCGCCTGGTTGGCTCCGGCCGGGCGCTGGTCGCTGACGACCTACCTGAGCCAGTCGGTCGTGCTGAGCCTGGTGTTCTCCGGCTGGGGGCTCGGCCTCTACCAGCGCGTGCCGTATGGAGCGACCGTGCTGATCGCGGTGGCCGTGGCCGTCGGGCTGTCGCTGCTCGCGGCGCTGCTCGCCCCCCGGCTGGGCAAGGGGCCGATGGAGCGCCTTCTCGGACGGGTGACGCGTGCGCTGACGTTCGGCCGTTCGAGCTAGCCCGGCGAGCCCTCGGTCGTGGGTTGGACCCTCGTTCCCGAAGGCTGCGAGGCATTGGACCCCTCAGCGTCGGTACACCCGGCTGCGATGTCCGATGCGAACGACGAGGACGACGAGCTCGGCGTTCTGGACTTCGAACACGAGTCGGTATGCGCCCATGCGAATGCGCCTGAGCCCATTCCACTCGCCCTTGAGCGCCGTTCCGACGTGCGGGTTCGTCGCCAGGTCGTCGATCGCGCGAACGAGGCGCTCGCGATCGCTCGCGTCGATGCGAGCCAGGCCTTTCGCAGCGCTCGCCTTAATCCTGACCGAGTAGGTCACGCCGAACGTCGTCCCAGTCCAGAACGGGGTCGCTGGGATCTTGAAGCGCAGCGATGGCGGCTGCGACGTCGTCGAAGTCGTCGAGGTAGTACTCGATCGCCTGACGCACGACGTCCGCCCGAGACCGCTGCAAGTTGTGGGCGGCTGCGTCGAGGGCGGTGACCAACTCCTCCGGCAACCGTGCGGTGATCTGGGGCATGCTTGCCTCCTTCGCCCCAGCCTATGAGCGAAGTCAGACGATGTCAATCGAAGTCACCCCGGCCGCGACGGGAGCGGATCGTCGTGAGGAGACGACACTTCCCGCACGCTGCCGCGCCGCGCGACGCTACCGGGTACCATCGGGCCGTCTCGACCGCATGCAGCGGCCG